>NZ_JAAKTY010000002.1:0-315097 GCF_049174875.1 Aeromonas sp. 600948 | reverse complement strand
CCTACAGCATGTTCAAGAAGGGTCTGAAATTGATACCGAAGGAAGTGCGCTCTAAAGTAGCGTAAACAAGACACCGGCTTGAGGCCGGTGTCAGGTGATAACTAGATCTGTACAGCAGCTTAATAGACTTAATTTAAATGACTAACGGCCACTTCATTATTAACTCTACAGTCATTTTTTTTGATAATAAAGTAGCCAGCCAATTTTTTACCAACTCGTTGGGATGGCTTTTCCACTAGCTTATGTAAAACCCAAGATAAAAATATGCACCCACCAGTCACAATCAACAGTGAAACCCAAGCTTTCATGCCAAGATCGAGTAAGATTCTAAGCGCTACATAGCCAGCGACACCATGTATCACATAAAGTGGGTAGCTTATATCTGCCAGGAAATCGAAGAACTTGTTTGACCTGAAAAAATCCTGATACGTAAATGCAAAAATGAAGGTCAGCAATGCAAATGCATAGCTCCATGCTACCGTTATTCCGGCAGCTGCGGGGCCAATATACCATTGCAAACAGAAAAGGCAAAAAATCACTCCAATTAAAAGATATGCTTTGTCTCTTTCAATACGACCACGTTGGACATAGTGAAACACCACCCCAATGAACATATATATAATATATTGCGACACTGTCATAAAGGTCATTGCCAATTGCCACAACCTTGCATCCGTATTACCCCAACCGGGAATATACTTATTAATAACAATCGATGCTATGAAGATAAATATCGGGGCTAAAAAAACCATGGTTGATTGCTTTCGAAATAGCACAATCAATAACGCACAGACAAAATAAAACTTCATTTCTATCTCTAGCGTCCACACTATTCCATCAATACCTCTTGACCATAAGACATCTCTAATACCAGGTATGTAATGAATCAATACCTCTTGAGTAGTGAATGGCCACTCCCTTGAAAAATAATGTGAGCTAATTAAAATGGCAACCAACGTAATACTAAAACCTACAATATATGTTGGCACAATTCGCAGCATTCGATTGATAGTAAAACCAAACCAACTTGTTTTTTGCAAAGAAAATGGAATTACGAAGCCACTAATGATAAAAAATAATGCTACACCATATGCCCCCCAATTAAATAATGAAAAGGCGTTTAATAATGAAACATAAATAGGAATTGCATGCGTTTCAAAGGGAAGCATTGGCGCATTTGTTAACACCTCTACAGCTGCACGGCTTGACCAAAAAACGCCATAGTAATGTGAAATAACTACAGCTAATGCAGCAAAGCCTCTTAGAGTGTTTGCGAAATCAATCCTATTGCTTTTCTGGTTTTGCATATGGTTGACGTAGATAGTGAAAGATTGACAAATTGTAACATGAACTCAAGCACAGTCTGTAGTGGTCAACTAAATCCGGACTCTTGATTAGGCGGATCCTCGGCTTTTGCTGGCGTGACCCCGTAATTGTGTTGATGTGGATGCCGCCAGTTGTAGTAATCGGCGTTGTTGCCCAAATCCCCCAGCAAGTCATGACTTCCCCAGCCCCTGGTGACCGCAACACTCGGGGTTTTCTGACAGGTAGACCCAGGGTATTGAGTTTGTTTATGGCGCTTACATACGCCATGACGTCTCCCACTTGGCCGTTTAGTTACGCAGACTGATTTTCCCCGCCAACAACTGCTTGAACCGATACATCACCGTCTCGGCCAGCGAGCGACGGTGATACCCCGATATCTTCTTCCAGTCCGCTAGCCCTTCCTTGCGCATCACAACACAGCATCATTTCTCGGGTGTCCCTTTTCCATAACGCCGTGCTTTCGCTAGTCAGGATACAGGCTGTCGCCCCCTGTGCGCTAGATAAGCTGATGGCTGGCTTTACTGTCGTCGGCGCCATCCGCATAAACATGTCCCAGCGAGACTTCCGCCGCCACGATATCGTGGCTCACCGGATCTACCGCCAGATGCAACTTGCGCCACACTCGCCGTTTTTCGGCGCAGTGTTTGCTGACCTTTCACTCACCTTCACCAAACACCTTCAGCCCGGTTGAGTCGATAACCAAGTCGGTAACGCGTCCCCTTGGGGGGAGCGATAAGCCACTTTCACCATA
This sequence comes from Aeromonas sp. 600948, assembly GCF_049174875.1. Classification (NCBI taxonomy): domain Bacteria; kingdom Pseudomonadati; phylum Pseudomonadota; class Gammaproteobacteria; order Aeromonadales; family Aeromonadaceae; genus Aeromonas; species Aeromonas sp. 600948. Next base: position 313,020 of record NZ_JAAKTY010000002.1, on the reverse strand, counting down.
CGGGCTCGCTTGCAGACACAGCTATAGTCCGGTGCGCACAACGCCAGATTCCTCAACTCGAGCAGGGAGTCGAGTAGTCCCCGAGTGGCCCGCGGGGTGAAGTTGAAAATTCCCTTGAGCATCAGGAAGGTACAGATGGTCTGGTTGGTGTAGAACTGGCTGCGGCCTTGCCGTCCGTGATAGTCGTGGTGAAACCAGTTGCTCATGGCCTCGGCATCAACCCAGAAGGTGGGTGAACCACGGTGAATCAAAGACTTGTTGTATTTAGGCCAGTTGGTGATGGGGTGCAGCGAAATGCCCATGATGCAAACTTGAAGAGGATGGTGATGAGCAGATCACCGAGTCCTCAGCTAGTTCCATTCAAGCTGCATCGATTTGGGCAACAACGCCTAGCAATCCATCAGGTAATAGCTGATATCCAGCTTCGCTTCCCGCAGGTTCAGGTATCCCGTTGCTGGGAGCCACTGTGACTTCAAGCTTCTGAACAGCAACTCCATCGGGACGTTATCCCAGCAGTTACCACCATGATTCATGCTCCAGGCCATGCGATAGCGCCACTGTCGTTGCCGAAATGCCCGACTGCCCTATTGGCTGCCCTGGTCGGAGTGAAACAGCACACCCTGATTGACAAGCCCGCTGCTGATAGGGCATCTCCAGAGCTTTGATGGCCAGATCTACATCAGGCTTACCAGAGATCGTCCAGCCCACAACTCGCTGGGTATGCAGGTCGAGCATCACAGCCAGATAATGCCAACTAGCCCCTGCCCAAACCTAGGTGATATAGCCACACCTGATTGAGTTGCTGGACATCAAATTTGCGGGCCAGCAGATCGGGAATATCCGGTCGTGCAGACCGGGCACCTTATAACGGTGTGCGCCCGGCTGTTTGGATGCCAACCCGGATTCCTTCATCAGGTTACGGACTTTGAATCGGCCAATCTGATACCCCAGCGTTCGCATCATCGACATCAAGGCGCGACTGCCTGCGGAATCCCGGCTCTCTTTGAACAAACGGCGCAACTAACGGCACTGTTGCATGCACTCACGGTTAATTACTCTCCTACGAACCAGATAATCATAAAAACAGAACGAGGGAGCATCGCAAGCGCAGCAGACCAAAGTGATGAGGGCTTTCCTCCAAGTCCTGTCAGGGATATCTAACGGGCTAAATGATCTGAGAGTAGTAACCAAAGCGAAAACAGGGACCGTAGAGCAGGACGGAGCCTCTCAGACCACCAGTCAGAGAACATTAGGCACCACGCAGCGCTTTCATGGCCATGAATACCCGGTTGGAGAATGGAATAACTTACCGGGTAAGGAGTGGTGGAAGTAAGCGGCCATACCCTGCCCCACGAGGTAAATCCCTCGGCTATATACAGACCCCTATAAAAGCCTGCCTTCAGCAGGCTTTGTTGTTATGAAGCAGTGGACTCGACACAATCGCTGTCGCCATTTTGGCGCCATTTAGGAAAAAGAAAAAGGCCACTATTTCTAGTGGCCTTTCGTAACTCTTTGATTTTAATGGTGCCCGAGGCCGGAATCGAACCGGCACGACGCGAACGTCGAGGGATTTTAAATCCCTTGTGTCTACCGATTTCACCACTCGGGCACCGCAATCGGTATCAAGCTCGCGTGGCGGGCTTGTCAATATGGAGGCACGTTCCGGAGTCGAACCGGACTAAACGGATTTGCAATCCGCTGCATAACCGCTTTGCTAACGCGCCATGCAAAAGAGAGTTGGCTCTCTATTGTCTGAATTTGGAGCGGGAAACGAGACTCGAACTCGCGACCCCGACCTTGGCAAGGTCGTGCTCTACCAACTGAGCTATTCCCGCATTGGTCTGGCTGACTGCCTGACTACGAGAACGCATTCTAGCGATGTTCCTCGCCCAGTCAACCAGAAATATTTAATTACCTGATCGTTCGGGCATTTTTTACCCTTTTTGAACAGTTTTAGCGCCTTTGGCCGTTTCCTGCCTCAAATCAGTGGAAACCTCACCTTGCGGCGCAAGTGACTCACAGGTTGGCGTGGTGGGTCAGATCGCCCCAGGCGGCCTTCATGTACTGGAACATCGACCAGAAGGTGAGCACGGTGGCGACATAGAGCATCACATAGGCGAGCCACACCATCCAGACGTTGTATTGCCAGATAAGACCGGTGAGCGACACCATCTGGATCATGGTCTTCCACTTGCCAATCCAGCTGACCGCCACCGAGGAGCGTTTGCCGAGCTCGGCCATCCATTCGCGCAGGGCGGAGATGATGATCTCTCGGCCAATCATGGTCATGGCGGGGATGGTCACCCAGATGGTGTTGTAGTGTTCGACGATGACCACCAGTGCGGCAGCGACCATGATCTTGTCGGCAACCGGGTCAAGGAAGGCGCCAAAGGCGGTGGACTGATTGAGCTTACGAGCCAGATAGCCATCAAACCAGTCGGTAGCAGCAGCCAGAATAAAGATGATGGCGGCAGCCAGATAGGACCATTGATAAGGCAGATAGAACAGGATGACGAAGACGGGAATGAGCAAAATCCGGAAAAACGTCAACAGGTTAGGTATGTTTGTCATTATTTTCAGCCACTTCTTGTACGTCGCTACATAGTGCGCCAAAGCCGATTTGCGATGCAACCGCACTGGCGCCCGTCTTGGTCTTTTTAATCCATCAATCTTCTCAAAATGCGAGGGCCATTATGGCATTTACGGCCCCCCCGCGTCACGGCTCTTGTGCATCAAGGAGTTAGCGATTTTGCCATGCCGCTAACCCTGCTCAGGCGCTGTGCAAGCCATCGTGGATGATCTGGGCCAGCTCCTGACTGATGCCGGGTACCTTGGCTAGTTCATCCACGCTCGCCTTTTTGACCTCCTGCAGGCCGCCCAGATATTTGAGCAGCGCCTGCCGCCGCTTTGGCCCCACCCCCGGAATATCCTCAAGACTGCTGCTGGTGCGGGCCTTGGCCCGTCTGGCCCGGTGCCCGGTAATGGCAAAACGGTGGGATTCATCGCGAATATGCTGAATAAGGTGCAAAGCGGGCATATCTGCCGGCAAATGCAGCTCTTCGTGGCTCTCCCCCATGATAAGCGTTTCCAACCCGGCCTTGCGGGTCACCCCCTTGGCAATTCCCACCAGCAGCGGATATTTGCCGCCGAGGAACTCCAGCTGACGGGCCAGGATCTCTTCGGCGCGGCGCAACTGGCCGAGGCCGCCGTCAATAAATAGCACGTCCGGCACCTTGTCCGGCTCCTGCTGCTTGCCAAAGCGGCGCTCCAGCGCCTGCTCCATCGCCGCGTAGTCATCACCGCCAGTGATACCGTCGATATTAAAACGACGATATTCCGATGAGAGCGGCCCCTCCCGGTTGAACACAACGCAAGAGGCCACCGTGCGCTCCCCCATGGTATGGGAGATATCGAAACACTCCATGCGAGCGATGGGGCGCTCAAGCTCCAGCAGCTCTTCCAGCTGGTCGTAGCGAGCGGTGATGGTGCTCTTGTGAGCCAGCCGCGAGCGCAGCGCCGTCTCGGCGTTGATGGAAGCGAGCTTGATAAAGCGGGCCCGCTCGGCGCGGGTACGGCTCACCACCCGCACCTTGTAGCCTGCGGTCTGGCTCAGAGTCTCGGCGATGACGCTCTCGTCCTCAAGGGCCACATCGAGCAGCACCTCGCTCGGGATCTGCCGCCCCCCCTGCCCCGACAGATAAAACTGCAGCAGGAAGGATTGCACCACCTCGTCAAGCTGGGTATCGGCCGGCACTTTCGGGAAGTAGCTGCGTGAGCCGAGCACCTTGCCCTGACGGATAAAGAGCACGTGGATGCAAGCAGCACCTTGCTGGAAGGCGACCCCCACCACATCCAGCTCGTCCAGTACGTTGCCGCTCACCGACTGCTGTTCGGTGACCCGGCGCAGCGCCAGGATCTGATCCCGGTAGCGGGCCGCCTCTTCAAAGCGCAGATCGCCGCTGGCGGACTCCATCTTGCCCACCAGCTCGCCAATCACTTGCTGGTTCTTGCCCGCCAGAAACAGTTTGGCAAGCTCCACCTGCTGGGCATATTCGGCCTCGCTCACCAATCCGGCCACGCAAGGGCCAGCGCAGCGCTTGAGCTGATAGAGCAGGCAGGGACGGGTGCGGTTGGCATAGACCGCATCCTCGCACTGGCGCACCGGAAAAATCTTCTGCATCAGGTGCAAGCTCTCACGCACCGCTCCGCCAGAGGGGTATGGGCCGAAGTACTCTCCCTTAACCTTGCGGGCACCGCGATGGACACCGATGCGCGGATGCTGGTGCGCGGTGATGATGATCCAGGGGTAGGATTTGTCGTCCCGCAGCAGCACGTTGTAACGGGGCTGGTACTGCTTGATGAGATTGTGCTCGAGGATCAGCGCCTCGGTCTCGGTGTGGGTGACGGTGACCTGGATATCGGCGATCTGTCGAACCAGGGTGCGGGTCTTGATGCTGTCGACGTTGGTGCGAAAGTAGGAGGCGAGCCGCTTTTTCAGATCCTTGGCCTTGCCCACGTAGATCACGGTGCCACCGCTGTCATACATGCGGTAGACGCCACTTTGATGGGTGACGGCGCTCAGAAACGCCTTGCTGTCGAAGAGAGGTTCGGGAGAGAGGGTCATCAGCTACTCGGCTCACACAAAGGCAAAAATTGACGGGCAGAGCATACTGCCCCCGCCGCCTGAAAAGCAAAAGGGCAGAAAAGCAAAAAGGCGGCACTCGCCGCCTTTGTGACCACACGCCACCCGATTAGAGGGTATCGGCATCCAGCATGCCATAGCGAATGGCCAGATGGGTCAGTTCCACGTCACCGTTAATCCCCAGCTTGCTGAACAGCCGATAGCGGTAGCTGTTGACCGTCTTCGGGCTCAGGTTGAGCTGCTCGGAGATATCGGTCACCTTCTGCCCCTTGGTGATCATCATCATGATCTGCAGCTCGCGCTCGGAGAGGGACTTGAAGGGATTCTCGTCAGCGGAGGCAAACTGGCTGAGGGCCATCTGCTGGGCAATCTCCGGGGAGATGTAGCGCTGACCGGAGTGCACCAACCGGATCGCCTGGATCATCTCGTCGGGGGCAGCCCCCTTGGTCAGGTAACCGGCGGCGCCTGCCTGCATCACCTTGGTGGGGAACGGATTTTCTGAATGAATGGTCAGCACTATGATGCGCACATCGGGGCGGATCCGCAGAATTTTGCGGGTCGCTTCCAGACCACCAATACCCGGCATGTTCATGTCCATCAGGATCACGTCCGGATGGTGTTGGCGACAGAAAGTAACTGCGGTCTCGCCGCTCTGTGCCTCGCCCACCACCTTGATCCCGCGCACATCTTCAAGAATGCGTCTTATCCCTGTACGCACCAGCTCATGATCATCGACCAGGAATACATTTATCACCCAAACACCCCGTTTTATCTCGTTTTAGCCGCCCGGTTAGGGTTAACAGGGCGTCTTGCATCATAACCAAACTCGTCGCGTTGGCAAACCATGCACGCCAAAAGTTTGAGAAAACCCATGTTTAGCGTTTAAAATCAAATAATTATATAAATTTTCAAAACAAAAAACGGTGCCTTGCGACACCGTTTTTCATGACTTGAGTGCTGTGGCCATCACTTGGCCAAAAAGGCGCGCACCTTCTCCAGATCGGCCTGGGTATCCACCCCGACCGGCGGCGCTTCAAGGGCCTGGGCGACGTGGATCTTCTCCCCGTACCAGAGGACCCGCAGCTGCTCCAGCGCCTCGACCTGCTCCAGCACGCTCGGTGCCCAGTCTACGTAACGCTGGATAAAGCCGGCGCGATAGGCGTAGATACCGATATGACGCTGGTAGTGGTCACCAATCTGCTCGTGACTGTTGGCAAAGCGATCCCGATCCCAGGGAATGCTGGCGCGACTGAAGTAGAGGGCGTAGCCATCCTTGTCAGTCACCACTTTCACTGCGTTCGGATTGAACGCCTCTTCGGCATCCTTGATCGGCACCGACAGGGTCGCCATCGGCGCCGTGGCAGCGGCCAGATTATCCGCCACCTGACGAATGATGGCGGGCGGAATGAGCGGCTCATCCCCCTGCACATTGACGATGATGGTATCGGCGGCAAAGCCGTAGTGACGGCACACCTCGGCCAGACGCTCGGTGCCGGACTGGTGATCCGGTGAGGTCATGCACACCTCGACGCCGGTGCTCAGCAGTGCCTGCTGCACCCGCTCGTCATCGGTGGCGACGATCACCCGATCGGCACCGGATTGCAGGGCTTTCTCCACCACGTGCTGCACCATGGGCTTGCCATGGATATCAGCCAGCGGCTTGCCCGGCAGACGGGTTGACGCATAGCGGGCCGGAATGACGACGACGAAACTCATGACGGCAGCTCATCGCTATTGAGCGGACGGGCACGGTTCTCCAGCAGCACCGGGATCCCCTCCTCCAGCGGATAGGCCAGCTTGTCAAAACGGCAGACCAGCTCATGGACTGCTTTGTTGTAGTGCAGCTTACCCTTGCAGACCGGGCAGGCGATGATGTCGAGCAACTTGATGTCCAAAGCCAAAACGATACTCCTTCAACGATGTCGCGCTGGCGGCTTCATCACGCCAGCGATGGATGTCGAGCAACCAGATATTCCATACGGGGCATATCAACCCCCTGCTCCCCCGCCGAGGCGAGAGAGATTAATCTTGCGCCCTGGCCGCGCCCTTCCCCTTCGTCCCCAGCTTGTGCAGCAGGGCATCGAGCAGGGAGGCGGGCAACTCGGCACTGACCGGCAGATACCACCAGTTATCGAGGGCAAACGGACGACACTTGACCGCATCCTTCTCGGTCATCAGCAGCGGCTTGCTGGCAAAGCGGCCCACCAGCTCATCCCGATCGAAGGGGTGATGATCGCCGTAGGCGGCCTGCTGATCCAGCTGATAGCCGAGCCCTTCCAGGGTGGCAAAGAAGCGGGGCGGATGACCGATCCCAGCCAACGCATCGACCGGCCCCGACAAGGGGGCTGCCAGCAGGGCATCGTCGCGCACCCGGCGCGGGGTGTCGGCGACCAGTTGCATGGGGTACTCCCCCTTGCCCGGCTCGCCGCCATTGCAGATGATGGCGTCCACCCGTTTGAGACGAGTGACCGGCTCGCGCAGCGGCCCCATCGGCAGCAAGCAGGCGTTGCCGAAACGGCGGGCACCATCCACCACCACCAGCTCGATGTCGCGGGCCAGCGCATAGTGCTGCAGGCCGTCGTCGGTGATGATGATATCCACTTCACCGCTCTGATCCAGCAGTCGTACCGCGTCGGCCCGTTTCGGGGCAACCACCACCGGACAGCCGCAGCGCCGGGCAATCAGCACCGGCTCATCTCCGGCCTGCGCCGTGGTGCTGGTCTCATCCAGCCGATAGGGGTAATGGGGCGCCTTGCCGCCATAACCACGGCTCACCACCCCGGGGCGATAGCCGCGGGCTTGCAACTGCTCCACCAGCCAGACCACCACTGGCGTCTTGCCGTTGCCCCCCACCGAAATATTGCCCACAACAATGACCGGCAAGGAGGAGCGATACCCCTTGCGCCAGCCATGACGATAGGCGTAGCGGCGGGTGCCGCTGATGATGGCGAACAGCAGGGCAAAGGGGGCCAGCAACCAGCGCCAGCCACTTTTGCGATACCAGAGCCGTTCCAGCATCAGGCCTTGCTTCCCGCGTTGCCAAACTGAATAGCGCGCAGCTGGGCATAGGTGCCGCGCTGCTCCATCAATGCTTCGTGGTTCCCGCGCTCGACGATATGGCCTTCGTCGATCACCAGGATCTCGTCCGCCTTCTCGATGGTGGAGAGACGGTGGGCGATCACCAGCGAGGTACGCGCTTTGCAAAGCTCGTCGATAGCCGCCTGAATGTGGCGCTCGGATTCGGTATCGAGGGCCGAGGTGGCCTCATCCAGCAGCAGAACCGGCGCATCGCGCAGCAGGGCGCGCGCAATGGCAACACGCTGACGCTGACCACCGGAGAGGGATGCACCGTTCTCGCCAACCACAGTGTCATACCCGTTGCTCATCTTGCTGACGAATTCGTCGGCATGAGCGATGCGGGCAGCCTGCACGATCTGGTCGCGGCTGTATTTGTCTTCCGCGGCGTAGGCGATGTTGTTGGCCACCGAGTCGTTGAACAGGTGGACATGCTGGGAGACCAGCGCGTACTGCTTGCGCAGCTCGCTCAACTTGTATTCGCGGATGTTGATGCCATCCAGCAGGATCTCGCCCTGATCGATGTCGTAGAAGCGGGTCAGCAGGCTGGCAATGGTACTCTTGCCAGAGCCGGAACGGCCCACCAGCGCCACCGACTTACCCGCCTCCACCTTGAAGCTGACGTTGTGCAGCGCCGGGGTGTCCTTGGTCGGGTAGGTGAAGGTGACGTTGCGAAACTCGATCTCGCCGCGAGCACGCTCCAGAGTACGGGTGCCGGTATCCTGCTCCGGCTCGCTGTCGAGCAGGCCAAACAGGCTGTGGCAGGCAGTGATGGCGCGCTGAAACTGGTTGTTGACGTCGGTCAGGCTTTTCAGCGGCTTGAGCAGCATCATCATGGAGGTGATCATGACGGTAAACGTACCGGCAGTCAGCTCGCTGCGCACACTGTCGATGGTGGCTACATAGAGGAAGGCAGCCAGCGCGATGGAGGCCACCATCTGCACCACAGGGCTGCCTATGGCATCAGCCGCGACCATCTTCATGGTCTGCTGGCGCATGTTATTGCTGACCTGGAAGAAGCGCTTCTCTTCCACTTTCTGGCCACCAAACATCAGCACCTCTTTGTGCCCTTTGAGCATCTGCTCGGTGGAGGTGGTGATATCCCCTACCGCCTGCTGGATGTGACGGCTGATCTGGCGGAAACGACGGCTGATAAGGCCGATGATGACCCCCACCAGCGGGCCAACCACCAAAAAGATCACCGACAGCTGCCAGGAGTGCCAGAACATCAGGCCGAGCAGGCCGACCACGGTCGCCCCTTCCCGCACCAAGGTCACCAGCGTGGTGCTCGCCGCCGAGGATACCTGACTGGCGTCATAGGTCACCTTGGAGAGCAGATGACCGGTGTTCTGACGGTCAAAGAAGCTCATCGGCATCGCCACCATGTGATTGAACACCTGCTGTTGCAGACGCATCACGACGTGGTTGCCAACCCAGGCCATGCAGTAGTTGGAGAGAAAGTTGGCGACACCGCGCAGGGCCACGATGCCGAGGACGAAGAAAGGCATCCATTTCAAAACGGTGCTGTCGTTGCCATTGATGCCCTGATCGATCAGCGGCTTGATGGAGTAGACAAAGGTGGTATCCACGGCGGCATAGCCCAGCATCCCGATGATGCCACCGACCAGGCCCAGCTTGCGATCACGGACATAACCGAGCAGGCGTTTGAATACTGGCCAGCTCTCTTGTGAGGTTTCTTGTTGCATGAATAGCCGTTAGTAATGGAAATGACGGGCTATTCTAGCCAAAGCGCAGGCTTACACCAAGCGCCGCCACCTATATCGCATTCCTCCACGGCAGAAATGGCCGATTATTGCTCAAACCACACTCGCGGTCGCCACCACTCGCCACTGCGTCGGTACCAGGGGCCCAGATCTCGCTCGGCAGTGACGCTCAAGCCCGCTGCGGTGGGTTCGACCAGCATCGCCCCTTGCTGACCAGTGATCCACTGGCGGGCATCCCGATAGCGGGCCACCACATCGGGACGGGGAAAGCCCCACTGATTCATAAAGCCGGCGCTGTGGATCACCTCCTGCGCCGCTACCGCCGCGACAAACGGGGGTGTGGAAGAGGTGCGACTGCCATGATGGGGGCTCACCAGCAAGGTGCTGGCCAACCCCTCTCCCTCCAGCGCTACCAGCCGTTGCTCGGCCTGCCGCTCGATATCGGCGCTCAGCAGCACGCTGCGCTGCCCATCGCTGATGCGCACCACGCAGCCATCGTTATTGCGCCCGCCACCGGGATGTTCTGGCCAGAGCACTGCAAACGAGAGCCCCTGCCAACGCCACTGTTGCCCACGCTGGCAGAGCGTCGTTCTCTCACTAAAAGGGTAAGAGGAGAGTTCGTAGCGCACCGGCATGGCGCTGAGCAGTCGCTTGCGATTGCCGGCATGGTCCCGATCCTTGTGGCTAATGATGAGGCGATCAATCACCCGGATCCCCAGATGGCTCAGCTGGGGCAGGATCACCGCGTCCGCCATGTTGTAGCCTCCGGGATAGCGATCGCCGGTGTCATAGAGGATGGCTCGCTCCCCCTTGCTGATCAGCACCGCCAGCCCCTGTCCCACATCCAGCACCCGCAGTTGCCAGCGGGCAGGCGTTGGCCAGAGCGCCAGCAACAGCGCACACAGACCCGGTAGCCAGAGCCAGCGTGCCGAGCGCCACTGCGCGGCGAACCAGAGCAGCAACAGCAGGGTGCAGAGTGGCAGCCACCAACCGGGCAGTGGCCACCACAGTTGCAGTTGGTCTGCCAGCCAATTCAGGATGGTCAGCACCCACCCGAGCCCCAGATCCGCCAGCCAGAACAGGCCGTAGGCAAGCGAGGTGGAGAGCGGCGCCAGCAGCACACCGATCAGGGCCAGCGGGATGATGGCGATACAAAAGAGCGGCACCGCCAACAGGTTGATCACCATGGCAAGGGGCGCGATCCCTTCGAACAACGCCAGTTGCAACGGCAGCAGACCGAGTAGCAGCCAGAGCTGGATCTGCCAGAGCCCCGGCTTGTCGTGGACATATCCCACCAGCAGCAAGATGGCCACCGCCAGAAACGAGAGCCAGAAGCCGGCCGAATAGAGGGCGAAGGGATCCCAGAGGGTCAATACCACAAAGGCCCACAGCCAGATGCGCCAGGCCGGCCACTCTCGCCGACTCCAGCGCAACACGCTCCACACCAGCACCATGATCAGGGCCCGCTCGGTCGCCACCGCAAACCCAGCCAACGCGCTGTAGACGGCGGCAAACAGCAGGGAGGTGATGATGGCGCCACGCAGGCCAAACAGCCTGCCCAACCACCACCCGAGCACCGCCACCAGCGCAATGTGTTGCCCTGAAATGGCGATGATATGGGTCAGACCACTGCCGCGAAACAGCTCCCACTGGGCATCCGTGATGCCGCTCTGCTCGCCAAAAGCGAGCGCCGCCAGCAAGGGGGCATAGTCAAGTGGACGCCAACTCTCGGTCGCTGCCCCCAACCAACGTTCACGCCAACCCGCAGGTGCCTGTTGAATATCTATCACCCGACGCAGATTGCCAGTGGCGGTGATCCCCTTGCCCAGCAGCAGACGCCGCCCATCCAGCCCCGCCTCGTTGGCCAGACCGTGAGCCGGTTTCAACGAGGTCACCAGGGTGATCCGGCTGCCTACCGTCATGGCGGGCAATGCCTGATAGGCATTGACCCGGATCAGGGGCTCAGGTGTCACCGGTTGTTCGTCGAGGATGCTCACCCGCAGCAGCAGCCGGACAAATTTATCCCCCTCGGGCTCTGCACTTTGCAGCTCTGCGGTTATCATGTGGCTCGTCTGATCGCCCAGCCGCTCCAGCCAGGCCAGCCGATAGGCAAGATTGGCCTGCATCCAGAGGATGCCGAGCAGGAGAAACAGCCACCGCCAGGCACGGCAATATGCAAGGGGGATCAGCAGGGACAGCAACAGGCCCCCCCATGCGAGTGAAGGTAACCATGGCCAGAGCAGTGAGGAGCTTGCCCCCAGGGCAAACGACAACAGACGCAGATCCATGGAGCAAGTATTTAGCAAGGTTTCAATATGCCCAAACGACTCATTAAACGCTGGATGCCCGATCAGCAAACCCTGAAAGAACACAAGCACCTGCGGCTGTTCGGCAAACTGCTGCTCGATGCCAACCTCTGGCACCTCAACCGTCGCTCTGCAGCCGGGGCATTTGCGGTGGGCCTCTTCATGGCCTGGGTGCCGCTCCCCTGCCAGATGCTGCTGGCCGCCGGTGGCGCCATCCTGTGCCGGGTCAATCTGCCGCTCTCGGTGGCGCTGGTCTGGCTCTCCAACCCCTTTACCATGCCGCCCCTGCTCTATGGTGCCTATCTGGTAGGTTGCCAGCTGCTGGGACATTCGGCGCAGCAGATAGAGATTGAATTCACCTGGGAGTGGCTGGTCTCGGTACTGGGCACAGTGGCACCGCCGCTGTTGCTGGGCTCGCTCATCCTGGCCCTGCTCAGTTCTCTTATCGGTTACACCCTGATCCGCACCTTCTGGCGGATCAGCACGGTGCGCCAGTGGCAAAAACGCAAGATGGCCCGCCCATGCTGAGTCGCTGGTTTGCCCGCTTCAAGCTAGATCCCGATACCCTGCGCCAACAGAAGTGGTTTGCCCTGTTTGGTGAGCGACTGCTTGCCCCAGCCCTCTGGCAAGGGGGCACTCGCGCCCTGAGTGGCGCGGTGGCGGCCGGGATCTTCGCCTGCTGGTTCCCAATCCCGATGCACTCGCTCATCGCAGTCGGTCTGGCGCTGGCATTCAGCCTCAACCTGCCACTGGCGCTGCTGGCGGTCTGGTTCAACAATCCGCTGACCCTGCCGTTCATGTATCTCTACGCCTATCGCACCGGTTGTCTGGTACTGCACCAGACGCCGGAGCCTTTCCACCTCAGCTGGACCCTCCACTGGCTGGAGCAGGAGGCTGCCACCCTGGTGCCCCCCTTCCTGCTCGGCAGCCTGCTGCTGGCGGTACTCACCGCCCTGAGTGGCGGCGCCCTGACCGCGCTGCTGCTGCAACTGCGCAAACTGTGGCAAGGTGCCCGCCACCAGTGAGCTCCCCTTCCCATCGTTTGACGATCAGCCGTTGGCGATCAAAAAAGCCCGTCACCAAGGTGACGGGCTTTTTCATGGCATAGTGCCGCATAGTGCCAGAGCACAAGGCAATGCGATTACAGCACCTTGGCAATGGCCTCGCACAGGGGATCTATATTGGCGCGGGTAATACCGGCTACGCTGATCCGGCCTGAGCCGACGATGTAGATGGCAAATTCGCTCTTGAGGCGCTCCACCTGATCCTTGGTGAGACCGGAGAAGGAGAACATGCCGTTCTGCTCGCGGATAAAGCTGAAATCCTGGCTCACACCGAGGGCAGCCAGCTTCTCGACCAGCAGCTCACGCATCTCGCGAATCCGCACCCGCATGGCGGCCACTTCTTCGACCCACTCGGCATAGAGAGCCGGATCGCTCACCACGGCGGTGACCACAGCGGCGCCATGTGACGGCGGGTTGGAGTAGTTGGCACGGATCACTGTCTTGACCTGGGTGAAGGCCACATCGGCGATCTCCTTGGTCGCGCTGACCAGCGTGAAGGCACCGACCCGCTCGTTGTAGAGGCCGAAGTTCTTGGAGAAAGAGCTCGCCACCAGCAGCTCGTCATGGCATTCGGCGAAGATACGCAGGCCTTCGGCATCCTCTTCGATACCACGGGCAAAACCCTGATAGGCGAAGTCAAACAGCGGCAACCAGCCGGCGGCAGCACTTTGTTTGGCCAGCGCGCGCCACTGTTCTGCAGTGGGATCGATACCGGTCGGGTTGTGGCAGCAACCGTGCAGCAGCACCAGCTCACCCGGCTGCACTTCGGCCAGCGAAGCCTGCATGGCGGCAAAGTCGAGCCCCTTGGTGGCGGCGTCGTAGTACTTGTACCACTTGACGGTCAGGCCCGCGGCCTGGAATACGCTGACGTGGTTGGCCCAAGTGGGATCGGAGATCCAGATGGTCTTGGCCAGACCGTTGCGCACCACAAATTCGGCCGCGATACGCAGGGCACCGGTACCGCCCGGCGCTTGGGCGGTCTTGGCACGACCGCTGGCAACCAGCGCAGAATGCTGCCCGAACAGCAGTTGCTGCACGATACGGCCATATTCGATATTGCCTTCAATACCGAGGTAGTTCTTGGTCTTCTCGTCGGTCAGCAGCTTCTGCTCGGCTTTCTTGACGCAGTGAAGAATGGGGGTGGCACCGGACTCGTCCTTGTAGATCCCTACGCCCAGATTGATCTTGTGGCTGCGAGAGTCAGCACGGAAGGCTTCGGTCAGGCCCAGGATCGGATCCGCTGGGGCGGCAACAACCTTTTCAAACATGGTATTCCCTGTATTCCGTTGAGTTCGTTGGGTGGCAAAGCGGCTTGATAAACAAAAGCGCTCATCTGGCGAGCGCTTCGTCAACTCTTTATATCACCGCGTTCAATGGGGGAAAACCGCTTTTTGGCTCGCTTTCGGGCCAATTTCAACCAACGGCATGCCACGCTGGTGCCAGCGCGCACACCTCGGCCGACAAGCCACCATTGGACTCAACCAAACCGCTACAAACTGCTAACAATGGCTTGGGAATCCGGCTCGGCTCCCAGTGCCGAGCCTCAGTCAAAGGCTGGGCATATGCGCTGAGGATGGGGGCCAGATCACGAGGCAGCCACCAGCTGGCCGGACGACCCAAGCGCTGGGCCAGCGCCTGCAGCCGATCCACCCCGGCAGGGTCGAGGGCGGTGAGATGACTCCACAGCACATTGGGGGGCAAGGCGGCCACCACCTGCTGCAAGGCAAGAGGAGCCGATGGGGGGGCCCACACCAGCAAGGTGCCGGGTTCAAGAGGCAGCTCGGCAAAGGCGCCGACGCTGTCTGTGGTGATCACCCGCTCGATACTCCCCTCCCCCCACAGGATCTTGCCAAGACCCGCCAGGGTGCGCTCGGGCAAGGCCACCTCCCCCAGCGCCTGCAACCAGGGGGCTGCGTCGATCAGGGTACCGCCGCTGAAAAAGAGGCTGAACGGCTGGGCTGCGCGCAAGCGCAACAGCTGATCGGCACAGAGCCGGATCCCCTTGTCCTCGAAATCGATCTGCTCGTTGGGGGTGAAGTTCACCTCGCTCTTGCGATAGAGCGCCGCCAACACCCGCTCGTTGACCTGCTCCCCCAATTGCCAGCCCTGAGCATGTAACCACTCCTCGGGCTCGGGGGGAGCGGTGGCGATCTCGGCCAGCATCAGCTCGCGGGTGAGATAGCGCCGTCCGGCCGGGGTGAGCTCATAGCTGTGGCTGCCATGGGCGAGCAGCAGCTGATTATCCTTGAGCAGGCCCACCAGCGGTTGCCACTGGCGGCCACGGATCACCACAGGTGAGTGGCTCAGCAACTGCTGCGCCAGCGCCCGCCATTCGGGGTGACTAAAGTCGATCAATTACAATCCATCCCTGTCAGTGCTCAATCGGATAAACAGCCTGAAAAGGTACCGTTACAGGCCGATGACGCCAAGCCTCCCACGCCAATTACGTGACCTCGCTCCCTGCAATTTTCCCCAAACAGAAGAGCCCACCGTGGGGTGGGCTCTTCCTTGGATAACACTCGACGCTTATTCGACGTTGAGGCGCAACTCGGCATCGTGCCAACCCAGTGGCAGGGTCAGCAACTGATCGATCAGCTCCCGGCGATCGGATTTCTCCAGATAGGCGAGATAGAGCGGACGGCTCAGCGGCTGGCCCCCCTCCACCAGATGGAGCGCCCCCTTCTCGAGGAAGGGGCTGACCATCCGCCGTGGCAGGTAGGCAGCACCACCGTTGGCCAGCACGAACTGCAACGCCATGCTGGCGGAGCTGGAGTGCAGCACCGGGGTCTTTTGCAGGCTCTGCAACCGGCTGGGTTGCGGCTCGAAGCTGGTGCCCCAGTCGAGGTGGATGTGCGGCATCTGCATCAGGTTGTCGGCATTGGCGGCCGGATCCCGGCTCACCAGCTCGAACACCAGCTCACCGATGGGATGCAGGGCAATCTCGTCGATCTTGGTGGGCTCGGAGAGCAGGGCCAGATCGAGGGAGCGCTCCAGCAACTGGCGGCAGAGGTGCTCGCGGGAGGCTGTTTCCAGCCGCACCGCCAAACCGGGCGCCAGCGCATAGATGTGATTGAGCCAGTCGTTGAAATCGAGCTCCCAGAACACAGCGGGCGCGCCGATGGCCAACTGCTGGCTGAATCCCGGCGAGAGTGCCACATCCTGCTTGGCACGACCAAGGGTGTGCAAGATGGCGTCTGCGTAGGGCAGCAGACGCTCACCGGAGGCGGTCAGACGGATATTGTTGCGATGACGGGCAAACAGACTGACACCCAGTTGCTGCTCTAGCTGGCGGATCCGGAAACTCACCGCCGACTGGGTCAGGTAGAGATTTTCAGCAGCCCGGCCAAAGTGCCGGGTCTTGCTCACCTCGATAAAGGTCCGAAGCAGCTCGGTATCCATTAATCGATGGACTCGTCACTGCCACCGCCGCTGCCACCACCGACATCAAAGCTGCCGCCACCGCTGCTCTCTTCGCTGGCGCCGCCAACGACAGTGCAGAGGCGATGAACGCGCTTGGGACCGATCACCTTGAGGTATTTGAACCACACCTTGGCATGGGGGTTGGCACCGGCTTCGCCGGATTTGACCTGCTCGACGAAGGCGGACTCGACATCGTCACGGGGTGCAAGGTTGCCCTGGTAGAGTGCCAGCATGGCGGTACCATACTTTTCCAGACTGTCCGCTTCGGCCACAGTGAATTCGCCACTGCGACGCAGGCCACGGGGAAAATGTTTGAAGTCGTTGAAACGCTTGTCTGATTCGAAGCTCATAGTGCTCTTTTTTCTGGTTAGTTTGACCTTTGCGGGCAAGTATCATCAGGCCATCGCCGAGTGCAAAATCAATTTTCTCACTATGTTAATAAATATCTTTTATCGTTGTCACTTTGCCCCATCGCTGACGCCGATTTTGTGGCATAACACACAAAAAACGTTGATAAATAATAAACTTATGTAAACGTGCAGCCAATTTACACGTCACTTTCTGGACTGTGCAGGCAAAAATAAAGCGCCATACGGCGCTTTATTTATCACATCAGGTGAACCAGCTGAACCTTTGGTTCAAACATGCTTACTCAATCATGGCCGGTTGGGCCAGGTTGTCGGCACGCCACAGACGGTAGCGCACTTCATACTCCTGCGGCACGTAGATCACGAACGGCAGTTTTGAGTTGTAGTTCACGAAGAAGCCCTGACCGTAGATCTGGACGAAGGTCTCTTTTTGCTGGTTATCCGGGCACATCATCAGGGTGCTGATGGGGTCGGAGACTTTGCCCAGTTTCAGATAGTTGTAGCCCCAGCCTTTAACGCTGTGCTGTTCCAGGTTGCCTGCAAAACGCGGTACGTTGCAATCAACCATCATCTTTTTGCCGACCTGCAGCTCGACCATCATGTCGGCTTCTTTCTCGACTTCAGGCAGGCGGATCACCACACGTTCCTGATTCACGTCAGCGGCTGGGAACATGCTGATATCAAATTTTTTCGGCTCGGCGGCGAAGGCATGGCCACCCAGCAACAAGGCGCCCAGCAGGCTAAAACGCAATACGGTTTTCATCTGTACCTCATGGGGTTGGTTCAACGCCGCTAGACTAACCGCTCTGCCGATTTCATGCCAGCGATCTGCTACGTAAAAACTGCGTAAAATGATGCAGATCCGGCACACCATGACGTGATCTGGCTATTTTCTGACAGGGCGCACACTCCCGTTGCGGGAACCTGAAACAAAAAGCGAGGCCAATTAGCCTCGCTTTGCATTCAAATGGCGCCAGAGTGCTATTTGGCCGCCTCTTGATGGGCCTTGATGACGGCCACCGCCTTGTCGGGGAAGTCGCTGAACACCCCATCCACATCGGCCTGATAGAGGAAGATGTTAAGGAGATCGGTGAAGTCCTTGGCATAGGCCGGGATCTGCCCCTCATCCTGACGGAAGGTATAGGGGTGAACTTTCAGGCCCGCCGCGTGGGCTTCTTTTACCATGCCGGTGAAGACCGGCTTGCCCAAAGTGCCCGGCTCGGTGACGATCATCGGTTTCCACGGGCCAATCCCTTCGGCATAGCTGGCGATGGTTTTCATCGCTCCCGGCTTGAACATCCAGTCATAGTTGTAGGGGGTCGCCTTGCCCTTGGCGTCGTAGACCATGGTCTCGTTCCAGTCGGTCTCGGCCATCAGCTGCACCAGTTTCAGATCCATACCCATGGCGGGCATCAGCTCGCTGTTGATGCGCTTGAGCTCATCGGCATCGAAGCACTGCAGATAGACCTTGTCATCCTTCCCGGTGTAGCCGTACTCCTTGAGCACCTTCAGCACTGCTTTGGAGATATCCTTACCTTCGTGACGGAACAGCCAGGGCGCTTTGATCTCCGGATAGATCCCGATGTTCTTGCCGGTGCTCTTGTTGAGCCCCTGGATCATCTCGATCTCCTCCTGGAAGGTATGGATCTTGAAGTCTGACTTCCAGAGCGGGAAGCGGGCCGGATAGACCGGCACCTGCTTGCCATCCACCAGCTGGAACGGCTCGGTCATGCGCAGGGAACGCACCTCGTCCAGGGTGAAATCCACCACATAGTAACGGCCGTCCGGACGGGCACGGCCGGGGAAGCGCGCCGCCACATCGGTGATGCCATCGAGGAAGTGATCGTGCATCACCACCAGCTGATCATCCTTGGTCATCACCAGATCCTGCTCCAGATAGTCGGCCTCCATGCCATAAGCCAGCACCTTGGACTCCAGGGTATGCTCGGGCAGGTAGCCGGAAGCGCCACGGTGGGCGATCACCACCTTGCCTTCATCGGCAGCCAACACGGGTAATGAGAGGGATGCCCCAAGGCTCAAGGCGATGAGGGAAACGGCGAGTTTTTTCATATGTGATGCTCTTTATTATTGTGTAGGTAATTGTTCTATCAGAGGTTTGTTGCATATTTACGGTGAAAAGCGGTGGGCAGCAGCGCACTGCCCACCGTCACTCATCAGCTCGCCTTGCGCAGAGCCTGATGGTATTGGTCGAGCCAGATCTGCAGCATTTGCTGCTCTGACTCGTTCAGGCGCAGCCCCAGCTTGCTGCGGCGCCAGAGGATATCTTCCAGAGTGCAGGCCCACTCCCGCTCGATAAGGTAGCGCACCTCAGATTCGTATAGTCCGGCACCAAAGTGCTGGCCACGGGGCTCCTTGAGCCAGAGACGGGCATGGGCACCATAGGCCTCGGCAATGCGCAGGGCGCTGCGATCATCGAGCCAGTCAAACTCCAGCGCAAAGGCGCGGGCCAGCTCGCGTACCGAGCAGTCAAACTCGCCGCCGGGCAGACGGCTGGTCGCCGTCCAGTCATCCCCCATCTGGCTGAACCAGGGCTTGAGCTTGTTGCAGGCGGCCTGTGCCAGCTTGCGATAGGTGGTGAGCTTTCCGCCAAACACCGACAAGAGCGGCGCACCGTCAGACTCGCCAGAGAGCTCGAGGGTGTAGTCGCGGGTCACCGCCTGCGGCGAGTCTGACTCGTCGTCACAGAGCGGGCGCACCCCGGCATAGGTCCAGATCACATCTTTCAGCGCAATTTGGCGAGTGAAGTGGGCGTTGACCACCTTGCACAGGTAGGTAATTTCGGCCTCGCTGATCTTCGCTTCCCGCGGACTGCCGTGGTGCTCCACATCCGTGGTGCCGATGAGGGAGTAGTCCTGCTGATAAGGGATGACGAAGACGATGCGGTTGTCTTCGTTTTGCAGGATATAGGCCTCTTCGCGCTCATGGATGCGCGGCACTATCATGTGGCTGCCTTTAATAAGGCGAATGCCGCGGGGGGATTTCTCGTGCAGGCTCTCGTCATAGAAGGTCTTGACCCAGGGGCCCGCCGCATTGACCAGACCACGGCAGGTGACGGTGAACTGCTCGCCCCCTTCCCGCTCCAAAGTGAGCGTCCAGTGTTTGGATCCGCGCACCGCCTTGATGCAACGGGTGCGGGTCTGCACGTCGGCCCCCTTGTCACGGGCCATCATGGCGTTAAGCACAACCAGCCGGGCATCGTCGACCCAGGCATCCGAGTATTCAAACCCCTTGTTGATCCCTGCGGTCAAACCATCTTGCGGCAGGAAGCGCACGCCACAGCTCCCCTTTAGCTTGTCGCGCTTGGCCAGATTGTCATAGAGGAACAGACCGGCGCGGATCATCCAGGCCGGACGCAGGTGCGGGCGGTGCGGCAGGCGAAAACGCATGGGACGGGCGATGTGAGGCGCCATACCGAGCAGCACCTCACGCTCCGCCAACGCCTCTTTCACCAGCCGGAATTCGTAATGCTCGAGATAGCGCAAACCGCCGTGGATCAGCTTGCTGGAGTTGGACGAGGTGGCAGAGGCGAGATCTTGCGCCTCAAACAGGGCAACCTTCAGACCCCGTCCTGCCGCATCGGCTGCGATGCCGACCCCGTTGATGCCGCCACCGACGACGACCAGATCATAATGTTCGCTCATGTTCACCTACTTTCATTTTTATGATTGCTATAACAGCAATGTTTGATTTCGCTCATTTTAGAACATGAAAATACAACAAACGAACATTTTATGGCGAAAGTGTGATCGCCACAGCCCGCCAGAGGTGGCAAAAGTGATACGGCAAGTGACCGAATGGCGTCGGGCCAAAACCGGCGGGTTAATAGCCAAAAAAACCTGATTGAATAGTGGTTTTGGCAATACCCATAAAGGGGTGAGATGAGTGCGGGACTGGGGGAGAGAAAGAGAAAGGAGGCCGCCCTGACGGGCGACCGGCACAGCCTTGGCGTGTTTCGCCGTCAGCAGATGTGGCAGGCGATCTGGTGTTGCGCCATCAATCGCGCCAGCTTTTCCGGTGGCTCCTGATCGGTAAAGAGGGCGTGGATCTGGCTGAGATTGCCCAGATTGACCATGGCATTGCGACCAAACTTGGTGTGGTCGGCGGCCAGGAACACCTGACGGGAGTGGGCGATGATGGCCTGGGCGATCTTCACCTCGTGATAGTCGAAATCGAGCAGGGAGCCGTCGTTGTCGATCCCCGAAATCCCGATGACGCCATAGTCCATGCGAAACTGGCCGATAAAGTCGCGGGTCGCCTCCCCCACGATGCCGCCATCGCGGTTACGGATCTCGCCGCCGGCAATGATGACGGTGAAGTCATCCTTGGCCGTCAGAATGCTGGCCACGTTGAGGTTGTTGGTGACGATGCGCAGCTCGCGGTGATCGAGCAGGGCGCGGGCAATGGCTTCGGTGGTGGTACCTATGTCGATAAAGAGCGATGAGCCGTCGGGAATATTGGCCGCTACCTCGCGGGCGATGCGCTCTTTCTCCTTGAGTTGCATCACTTTACGGGCGCTGTAGGCGGTATTGACGGTACTCGAATGCAGGGAGGCACCGCCATGATGGCGCCGGATCTTGTTCTGTTCGGCGAGATCGTTCAGATCCCGGCGAATGGTCTGGGGGCTGACGTCAAAGTGGGTCACCAGATCGTCGGTCGAGACAAATCCCTGCCGCGTCAGGACGTCCAGGATCTCCAGATGTCGTTGGGTTTGCTTCACGCTTGCACTCCGATGATGAGACAAAAAAAGGCCCCGGCAGATGCGGGGCCTTTTGGCAGTTTACCTGATCCCCTTTGGGATCAATAAGCTGAGGATCACGTTTTATGCCTTATGGGCAGCCGCTTTCTTGGCCGCAACGGCAATGTTCTCGTGCTTGAGGGTCATCGCCAGCAGGATGATAGAGAGCACGCAGGAGACAGTCAGCACCATGAAGCCGCCATCCCAACCGAAGTGGTCAACGGTATAACCCAGCATGGCGTTGGCCGCGACCGCGCCGCCCAGATAACCGAACAGACCGGTGAAACCTGCCGCAGTACCGGCTGCTTTCTTCGGTGCCAGCTCAAGAGCATAGAGGCCAATCAGCATGACAGGGCCGTAGATCAGGAAGCCGATAGCCACCAGCGCCATCATGTCGATGGTCGGGTTACCGGCCGGGTTGAACCAGTAAACCAGTACAGCCAGGGTCACCAGCACCATGAACAGGATACCGGCCGGGGCACGGCGGCCCTGGAACATCTTGTCAGAGATCCAGCCACACAGCAGGGTGCCCGGAATACCGGCCCACTCGTAGAGGAAGTAAGCCCAGGAGGAGTTGTCGACGGTGAAGTGCTTGGCCTCTTTCAGGTAGGTTGGCGCCCAGTCCAGCACACCGTAACGAATGAGGTAAACGAAGGCGTTGGCGATCGCGATATACCACAGCAGTTTGTTGTGCAGCACGTACTTGACGAAGATCTCCTTGGCGGAGAACTCCTGCTCGTGGCTCTCGTTGTAATCCTTCGGATAGTCGTTCTTGTACTCCTCGATAGGAGGCAGACCGACCGATTGCGGAGTATCACGCATCACGAAGAAGGCGATCACCGCGATGGCGGCCGCCGCTGCAGCAGGCACATAGAAGGCACTGCGCCAGTCGTTGAACCAGCCCATCCCGAGGATAAACAGCGGGCCAATCATGCCGCCACCCACGTTGTGCGCCACGTTCCAGACCGCAACCACTTCGCCGCGCTCTTTCTGTGACCACCAGTGCACCATGGTGCGACCGCAGGGCGGCCAGCCCATGCCCTGTGCCCAACCATTCAGGAACAACAGCACAAACATGATGGCAATGCTGGAAGTGGCCCAGTGCATGGTACCCATCATGAACATGATGGCAGCCGAGAGCAGCAGACCAGCGGAGAGGAAGTAACGGGCGTTGGAACGGTCAGAGACGTTCCCCATCAGAAACTTGGACAAACCGTAAGCGATGGAGACCCCGGAGAGCGCGAAACCGAGATCACCACGGGAGAAGCCCTGCTCGATCAGATAGGGCATCGCCAGACTGAAGTTTTTCCGTACCAGATAGTAGCCGGCGTAACCGAAGAAGATCCCGAAAAACACCTGCCAACGCATGCGTTTGTAGAAGGGGTCGACCTTGTCAGCCGGGAGCCTGTCGATGTGCGCCGCAGGCCTGAAGAGACTAAGCATGTTCTGCTTCCTTATTGTTGTTATGGGCGGTTGAGGATGCCCTGACCATTCCAACGAATCATGTGAGTCCACTAATTCGTAAGCGAGCCTATTGTGCTCATATGCGCTCATTTAATCTGTGATGCATGCTCAAATATTGCAGTTTTATTACAAATAAAAGCTCCAAATGAGAAATCACTCAGCAAGCGCCAGCCCTTGTGTGGCAAGGGTTGCGAGCTACCCCCTAAGTGGTAACTGGCGGTTATCAAGATGCTTTACGTCACATTTTCTTAGCAATGAGTGGGATCTTGTCCACATTTCCTATGGAGGGGGGATGGTGAAATTAGCGGGAAGGGTTATTTTCTGTCACGACCGATAACGAGCGCAAACGAGCATAACGTTTGCGCAAGACGCAAAAACAACAAGGAAACGTTTTCGGCAGCAACGGATAGACACAAAAAGATAAAACGGAACATCAAACCTCTACGGGTGGATATAAGGAACAAAAGTATGAGCATACAAAGACCCAATACCCTGCTTGGCGAGTGCATCGCCGAGTTTATCGGAACCGGCCTGCTGATATTTTTCGGCGTCGGATGTGTGGCGGCACTGGTGCTGGCAGGCGCCAACTTCGGGCAGTGGGAAATCTCCATTACCTGGGGTCTGGGTGTGGCCATCGCCATCTATGTGACCGGCGGCATTTCAGGTGCCCACCTGAACCCGGCTGTAACCCTGGCGCTGATGACCTTCTGCGGGTTCGACAAGCGCAAGGTGGTGCCATACATCATCGCCCAGATGGCCGGTGCCTTCTGCTTCGCCGCCCTTGTCTACTTCCTTTATGGTAACCTTTTCACCCAGTGGGAAGTGACCCATAACGTGGTGCGCGGCAGCGTCGAGAGCCTCGGCACCGCCGGGATCTTCTCCACCTACCCCAATGCCCTGCTGACCAATATGCAAGCTTTTGCCGTCGAGCTGGTGATCACAGCCGTCCTGATGCTGGGCATCATGGCGCTGGGTGACAACAACAACGGCGCTCCCAAAGGTTTCGCAGCCGCTCTGCTGATCGGTATCCTGATCGCGGTGATCGGCGCCTCCCTTGGCCCGTTAACCGGTTTTGCCATGAACCCGGCCCGTGACTTTGGTCCGAAACTGTTCGCGTTCTTTGCTGGCTGGGGTGATGTTGCCCTGACCGGTGGTCGTGACAACCCCTACTTCTGGGTTCCGATCCTTGGCCCCATCGTTGGCGCCCAGATTGGTACCGCTCTGTATGTCAAAGTGCTGGCTCCCTGCGTCCCGGGCAACCGTGTCGTCACCACCGAGCAAGCGACCCAAACCGCCAAAGAAGAGGCTGCCGCATAAGAGCGGCCCCCTCCAACGTATAAAAACGTGGAAAATAGAAACGTGGAGAACATCATGTCTGCTGAAAAGAAATATGTCGTCGCTCTGGACCAGGGAACCACCTCTTCCCGCGCCATCGTGTTTGATCAGGATGCCAACATTGTTGGTACCTCCCAGCGCGAATTCACCCAGCACTACCCGAAAGCGGGCTGGGTAGAGCACGACCCGATGGAGATCTGGGCGACCCAATCCTCCGTCTTTACCGAAGTGCTGGCCAAGACCGGCCTGCGCAGCGAAGAGATCGCCGCCATCGGTATCACCAACCAGCGTGAAACTACCGTTGTCTGGGAAAAGGCCACCGGCAAGCCCATCTACAACGCCATCGTCTGGCAGTGCCGCCGCACCGCCGCCATCTGCGAGGAGCTGAAAGCACGCGGTCTGGAAGAGTACGTTCGCGAGAACACAGGTCTGGTGCTGGATGCCTACTTCTCCGGTACCAAGGTGAAGTGGATCCTCGACAACGTGGAAGGTGCCCGTGAGAAGGCGATGAACGGCGAGCTGCTGTTCGGCACCATCGATACCTGGCTGGTCTGGAAAATGACCAATGGCGAAGTGCACGTCACTGACCCGACCAACGCCTCCCGTACCATGCTCTACAACATCCGCGAGCTGAAGTGGGACGAGAAGATGCTGGACGAGCTGGGCATCCCCATGTCCATGCTGCCGGAAGTGAAACCCTCTTCCGAAGTGTACGGCTACACCACCCGGGGCGGCGGTTCTCGCATCCCCATCGCCGGTATCGCCGGTGACCAGCAGTCTGCCCTGTTCGGCCAGCTCTGCTTTGAAAAAGGGATGGCCAAGAACACCTACGGCACCGGCTGCTTCATGCTGATGAACACCGGCACCGAGCCGGTTCGCTCCAGCAACGGCCTGCTGACTACCGTCGCCATCGGCGCGAAAGGGGAAGTGAACTACGCGCTGGAAGGTGCGGTATTCATGGGCGGCGCCACCATCCAGTGGCTGCGTGACGAGCTGAAGATCATCCACGATGCCCGCGATACCGACTACTTCGCCTCCAAGGTGGGTGACACCAACGGCGTCTATCTGGTACCGGCCTTCGTCGGCCTAGGCGCGCCCTACTGGGATCCCTATGCTCGCGGCACCATGGTCGGCCTGACCCGTGGCGCCAACCGCAACCACATCATCCGTGCCGCGCTGGAATCCATCGCCTATCAGAGCCGCGATGTGCTGGATGCCATGCAGCAAGACTCCGGCATCAAGCTGGCTGCGCTGAAAGTAGACGGCGGCGCCGTGGCCAACGACTTCCTGATGCAGTTCCAGGCTGACATGATGCACACCCCTGTGGTGCGTCCGACCCGCATCGAGACCACCGCCATGGGCGCCGCCTTCCTAGCGGGTCTGGCAGTCGGCTTCTGGAAGAGCTCCGACGAGCTGGAAGACAAGTTCAGCGTGGACCGCGAGTTCATCCCGCAGATGGACAGAGACGATCGCGCCAAGCGCTACAACGGCTGGAAAAAAGCGGTTGAGCGTTCACGCCGTTGGGCTGAAGAGGATTGATCGGGCTCCCGACATTCCGTTGAGATAAACACCAAGGAGGCCGACCATCACGTCGGCCTCTTTTTGTCTACCCCTTGCCGGCCCTCCCCTCCCGTTGCTCCCCCTGTTTTTATCTGGTGAATCTTGTTCTCACCAACCGTCACAACACAATTGAGTTCTCTATCTATAATTATCATCTGGGTCGCATATGCGGCCTTTCTTTATGGAGGAGAGAAATATGGAGAGGGCGATACACCGTTTTACACTGCACTCACTCTGGTCAGGGCTCGGGATCCGCACCCGGATCCTCTCCGGCGTAGCGATACTGATGGTTATCGCCATCAGTTGCATCACCCTGATCCTCGAGCAGATATCCCACACGCAGGCACAGCAGCGGGTCGAACGCTATGAGCTGCCAAGCAGTGTGGACCGCATTGCCAACCAGCTGACCGCCCAGCTGACCCTGCACCTGACCGAGGCGCAAGCGCTCGCCAGCAACAGCTTCGTCATCGACTGGCTGACCGCTGGCATGCCAGAAGCTGAGTGGCCCGAGATGGAGCGCTACTTTCAGGCTCTGCAACGACGTCTCGGCGGTAACGTCTTTATTGCCCCTCGCCAGACCAACACCTTGCTCAACTTCAGTGACGGCCCCACCGCCCAGAAAGCGCTGAGCGAGTCAGACCCGAAAGATGAGTGGTTTTACGGTTTTCTCCAGCGCAATCAACCTTACGAACTGAACCTCGACATCTCCGATTTCAACCAGCGAGCCTCCCTCTATATCAACACCGCCGTCACCCACGAGGGCAATACCCTGGCGGTGGCCGGTACCTCCATCGACATGAGCACCCTGAGCAAGCTCATCAGCAGCTATCGGATCGGCAAGAGCGGTCAGGTCTATCTGGCGGACATGGAAGGCAATATCGAGATCCACCCCGCACTGGAGCAAAAAGATGCCGCTCACCATCAACAATCCTTTCTCGATACCGTCAAACGGCTTATCCCCAAGGCTGGGGAACAGGTGGCAGTTGAGGCACTGACGCTGGAGGGAGAAACCTACCTTCTTGCTGTACGCTACATCCCCACCCTCAACCGGCTGCTGATTGGCGAGATCAACAGCGCCGAGTTGGAAGAGGGATTACATGAGTCACGCCAGCTCATCATCATGGTGTCGCTCGCCATCGGCACTCTGGCGATGCTGGCCTCCGCCTGGTTGGCTCACTCCATCAGTCGCCCGATTCGTCAGGCTGCCGATGGCATGCACCACATCACCGCCGATCGGGATCTGGCGACCCGCCTCGACTTCTCCGACGAGTCGGAGCTGGGCCAGATGGCCCAGAGCTTCAACCGGCTGATCCAGAGTCTTAACCAGAGCTTCTCCCGCTTCCAACAATCGGGGAGTGCCCTCTCCGCCCAATCCTCGCAAACCCTTCATCAGGCGCAGGCACTGGCGGGAGAAGCGTGCCAGCAGGCAAGGAGCATCCAAGAACTGACCAATGTAGTCGCTGCTATCGGCAGCAATGCCGAGCAGATCGCCAGCCGTTCCGAGGGGGTCAGCGACGTGACCCGGCGCATCGCTGACCACATGCTCAGTGTCGAACAGGATGTGATCCAGAGTGCCGATCGTCTCGATACTTTGCGCAGCAGCATCGGCACCTCGTCCGCGCTGCTTGAAGAGGTGGTCAAGGACAGCAACAACATCACCCAGATCATGAACCTCATCCGCGATGTCTCGAACCAGACCAACCTGCTGGCCCTCAATGCCGCTATCGAGGCTGCCCGGGCAGGGGATATGGGGCGGGGCTTTGCGGTGGTGGCCGACGAGGTGCGCCAACTGGCGGTGCGCACCCAGACCGCCACCAAGGATGTGCAGGATCTTATCTTGCGTCTGCAGGAGGGTACCCGGCAGGCCAGCAGCTCGATGGCAGGCTCCCACACCCTGAGCGAAGAGGGCTATAGCCGGATGCATCAAGCCAGAGAGGTGCTGGTCGATGCCACCAGCCAAATTAACCAGACAGCAAGGGAACTCAACGAAATCAGCGCGCTGGCACAAGCTCAGGATCAACAGATGGGGCAAGCCAGAGCTGCGCTTGACGAGCTCGCCATGGTGGCCGAGCATCAGCGTGAACACGCAGAGGAGAGCAATGCCGCCAGCCGCGAACTGTTCGAACTGGCCAAAGCCATCGACGAGCAGATCCGCCAATACCGGATTGGCTAGACCCGGCGCTTCCCCCTCTCCCTCTCAATAACCAAGACGCCACCGCAGGGTGGCGTTTTCATTTTGCAAATCATTTTGCCTGCGCTCTCGAAACGGGAATGACGACAAGACTTACAAGTCATTGATAATTAACATGAAAAAGTGTGGAATGGCCATTGCTTAGTGATATCAGACTCAACAGAGGGATATCGCCATGAAACCGACCACCAATCAAGCGCCCGTAGCCCACGTCGCCACTCAAAAAGAGACCCTGACCCCCCGCGAAGGCACCTTCCTGATGATGGTGGCCCAACTGGTGGTGCTCACCTGCATCGTACTGGCCGCCACCGTCGGCGGCCTCTCCTGGCAGTGGACCCTACTGCTGGCCATTCCACCGGTGATCGGCGGCGCCCTGCTCAGCCGGGTATGGGGCAAATTGCCCCGCTAACTGCGCTTCAGCTCACACACCTTCCCGAACCGGCGGCCGACCCTCAAGTCGGCCGTCTGTTTATCTGCCGCCTGGCTCATGCTGATTGGCCGCAACGAAGGCGTGGCTTGTTTTTCGTTAAGCAAACCGCAACGACGAACCGTTCAAACAAACCGCACAAACCAACCTGAACTACAGGGTATGGCTGCCCAGCTGCTCTTTGAGAAAATCGAGCCAGACCCGCAGCCGGATATCCCGCTGGGCATCGGAGTAGAAGACCGCATTGATGGGGCGCGAGGCGCCACTGTTGCTGCGGGCCAGCACCTCCACCAGCGCGCCGCTCTCCCGATCCGGCCCGGTCATGAAATCTGACAGACAGACGATCCCCTGCCCCGTCAACGCCAGCTGACGCAAGGTTTCGCCGCTGCTGGCTCGCAGGCTGGGGGTAATGGCAAAGCGATCCCCCTGCTCGGCACTGAGCAGCGGCCAGTGGTTGAGGTGATCGGGATGCAAAAAGCCGAGCAGCTCGTGACCGCTCAGCAGATCCGCCGGTTGGCGCGGGGTGCCGCGCTCGCTCAAATAGCCAGGGGAAGCCAGCAGCCGCAACCGCGAACGGCCCAGTGGCAGTGCGCGCAGTGAGGAGTCGGTCAGCTCGCCGATGCGGATGGCCATGTCCACCCGCCGCTCCATCAGATTGATAAAGCCCTCCGAACTGTGCAGCTGCAACTCGATGGCAGGGTAGCGGCGGCGAAACTCGCCGATGATCGGCACCAGCCGGTGCAGAATAAAGGGGGTAGCGGCATCTACCCGCAAGATCCCCTCTGGTTGCTCCCGGCGCATCAGCAGATGCCCCTCCGCCTCGCTCATCTCGGTCAGGATCTTCACCGCCCGCTGATAGAACCAACTCCCCTCCTCGGTCAGACTGACCCGGCGGGTGGTGCGATTGAGCAAAACGGTTGAGAGCTTCTCCTCCAGCCGCTTGATGCCACGGCTCACCACCGAGTTGTCCATGCCGAGGTTCTCCGCCGCCTGGCGAAAACTGCCCGCCTCCACCACCGCCACAAACAGGGTCAGTTCATCAGAATGGGTCTTCATTGCTGTTATCCGGACAAGAGTAATGGGCCTTTATAGGCGCAGCCGCTGTGGATTGGCAAGCGTGCGGTGAGGCCAGTTCTTTTTTCTACAGAAAAAGAACGTGACCGCGAGCCCACATCATGCCCGCGATTTGTCAGTACAATGCAGCCTGAAAAGCACCGTATGGCACCACTTATTTCACAAGGATGAATACCATGACATTTGAAGAGCGGCTGACCGCCGCCCATCAGGAACTGGCTAACAAAGGGGTATGGCAGTCCAACTACAATCCCCCCTTGTTCTGGTTGTTGCGCCGACTGGGTTGGTCTGTCAAACCGCCACATTACGAGGGCTGGCTTACCAACTTTCTGGTATTTGGCATCGGCCTTGGCCTGATCTGGAGCATACTGTTGTGGTTTTTCAGCTGGCAACCCATGGGGATGGATCTGCTATTTGCTCTACGTCAAACCGCCATTTTTGCGGGATTAATCGGCCTCATTATGGCGAGTATCCTCTGGCTACGGCACAAGCAGCTTACACTGACCCCGTGGGAACAACTTGCTGAGCCCAGCGATGCTGATGATGAGGGAGACGAACTGAATGAAAGCCCATGAAAAACTGAACTATGTGGAGTTTGCTGCGCGAGATCTTGCCGCTACCAAGGCATTCTTTCAGGCCGTATTTGGCTGGCAATTTGTCGATTACGGCCCCGACTACTGCGCCTTTGCCGATGAGGGGCTGGATGGCGGCTTCTATCGGGCGGATCAGTGCAACCTGACAGATCAGGGCGGCGCCCTGCTGGTCTTCTACAGCGCAGATATTGAAGCGACCCAAGCCAAGGTGAGCCAACACGGAGGCATCATCAACCGCCCTCTTTTCGATTTTCCCGGTGGCCGTCGTTTCCACTTCGTTGAGCCCAGCGGCAATGAGTTTGCCGTCTGGGCTGAACCGGCTTGTGCGTGATGGGTTAGTGGGAGAAGCATCCACACGATGCGCCCCAACAATATCCATAATCAGCCGTGATCTCTTACAAATATCTAAAAATACTAATTAATAACTTGTTTTGTGATCTTGCCGATGCAATTCTTTGGAAAAAATGAAGTATCATCGACATTCAATGCTAATGTTTGTTATTAGCATGATGCTGCTCTTGTATATATGTTTTTCATATCCATACATTGAATACCAACCATACAATATTTAAATACCGTTTTATCTGGAAGGGATTATGTCAAAAGCAATTCAAGGATTTGAATACGCAATAAAGGATGCTGAAGAGTTATTAGCCCATTTTGATAGTGTAAATGCAAACCCACCTCCACCAAACAGCGAAGTACTAAAACGAGCAGGACTTGTAATGGCACTCACTGCATGGGAAACCTATGCAGAAGATCGTGTTGTCGAAGAAATGCATAAAAAGCTTGCGATTGTTCAAGGTAGCTATCTTGGTGATTTTATATTAAAAAAACTTCATACAGATTTGAAAACATTCCACAACCCTAGCTCCGATAAAACAAAACGAATTTTTCAAGACTATTTAGGGTTTGATGTCACTGAAGGGTGGCGGTGGTCAAATTACGAGCCAGATAAAGCCAGATCAACATTGAATCAATGGATTAAGAAGCGTGGGGATGCAGCCCATCGATCAAAACCTATAAACTCAGGAATTCCATCAGCTCATTTGATTAAACGTGACGAACTTGAAAAAGTAATCAGATTTATAAAAGACTTGGTGAAGGCCACCGACAACTATGTCAATGAAAAGATAGATCAGCACCATGCTTCTGTTTTTGAGAGACAGCATCAGATATCAAGCTAAACAACTGAAAAAAAAGTGCTGTATCTTGGCTATTCCATAATAACTACGCAAGTCTATACAGCTCTAACTATCACTTGACACCGACTTTGTCGGTGTCATTTATCGGATCCCATTGCTGCTCTCCCCTCAATACTGTTTTGCAACCAGCGCCCTGTTTCCAGCAAGTCACGGCAGGCATACTGACCCTTCGTTTTTGCCAAGGAGGTTCAGATGTCATCACCCGTGATTGTGATTGCCCAGCTTGAAGCCAAACCCGAATTCGCCGCCCAGTTTCGCGCCGCCCTTGAGCCGCTGATTGCGGCCACCTTGCAAGAGGCGGGCTGCCAGCGCTATCAGCTGCATCAGGATCTGGACAATCCAAACAGCTGGATGCTCTACGAGGTGTGGGAGAGCGAAGCGGCCCTCACCACCCATCAGGGCCAACCCCACTTTACCGAATTTGTCGCCAAGGCCGAGCCCTGGTTTGCCAGCAGCACCATTCGCCGCTATCAGCCACTGGGCGCCTGATTGGCCCTAGAGCCTGTTTCTGTTCAGCCCATCAAGGGCCAACCACCACCCCATTGAGGAACGAGATGATCAATATGCCACCCATGGGTCTGGGCACTTTCCGCCTGAAGGGCGAGCCGCTGCTTGCCACCCTGACCAACGGTCTGGAGCTGGGCTATCGCCATATTGATACCGCCCAGATCTATGACAATGAAGCCGAGGTCGGCGCCGTGCTGACCCGCAGTACTGTTGCCCGTCACGAGATCTACCTGACCACCAAGGTGTGGACCAGCGAGTTTGGCCCGGGCAAGGTGCTCCCGAGCCTGGAGGTAAGCCTGGAAAAACTGGGCACTGACTATCTGGATCTGGCGCTGATCCACTGGCCCTCCCCCAAGGATGAGGTGCCGATGGCAGTCTATCTGGAGCAGTTGACCGAGGCCAAGGCCCGGGGCCTGACCCGGGAGATCGGGGTCTCCAACTTCACCGTGGCCCAGCTCAAACAGGCTATCGAGATTTTGGGGCCTGGGGCCATCGCCCACCAGCAGATCGAGGTTCATCCCCTGCTGCAAAACCGCAAGGTGGTCGAGTTCTGCAAAGCTAACGGTATCGCCGTCACCGCCTATATGCCGCTCGCCTATGGCAAGGTGCTGAGCGAGCCGCTGCTGATGGAGATTGGCCAGCGCCACTGCGTCTCGGCGGCCCAAGTGTCGCTGGCCTGGCTGCTGGCGCAGGAGATGACAGTGATCCCGAGCTCCACCAAGCGGGAGAATCAGGCAGCCAATCTGGCCGCTCTCGATATCGCCTTGAGCAGCGAGGAGATGGCCGCCATCGCCACGCTGGATCGGGGTGAGCGCTGCGCCAACCCGGACTTTGCACCAGATTGGGATTAAACGGGAAGGGAGACATGGGCTCTCTTGCTTCGACGGCGGATACCGGCAACTCTCACGAGCCTATTGCAACTGCGAACTATCCCCTCTCCCGACGGGAGAAGGTCAGAGTGAGGGGGCAAGCGACCTCCCCCTCATCCCTAACCCTTCTCCCACAAGGGGAGAAGGGTGCAAATAACGCTCAACGACATTTTTCAGCAAAATCGGGAGGTATCATGCCTCCCGCTTTTTTTGCCCTTTCATCTCACTCGTTGCTCATTCCCCCACGCACAGCAGGTTCAGCCAACCCTGTCTCCTTCCATTACCCCCGCCCCCGTTTCCTCTTTATACCCTACTCGCTCAACACGCTTTGTCTCTGCTTTCCAGTCACTTCGATCTCATCTCTCTTCCCCCCTCTTTGCGGCCACTCTTGTCTCTCCCATTCCCCTCCTACTCATCGCCATTGCTGCTGATTTGGCAAAAGTAATTTGATGTCACCGTCATTTTTGCCAACAAAACCCATCGGCATACTGGCGCCATTCTCCCGTCGGGAGTCCCTAACCAAGGAGTTGTTATGCCACTGGCGTTATTTGCCCTTACCCTGAGTGCCTTTGCGATAGGCACCACCGAATTTGTGATCGTGGGGCTTATCCCCACCATTGCCGAGCAGCTCAATGTCTCGCTTCCCTCGGCGGGCCTTCTGGTCAGCCTCTATGCCCTTGGCGTAGCCATCGGCGCCCCCGTGCTCACAGCGCTGACCGGCAAGGTGCCGCGCAAGTGGCTGCTGGTAGGGCTGATGGCGCTCTTTACCGCCGGCAACCTGCTGGCCTGGCAGGCCCCCGGTTACGAGAGCCTGATTGTGGCCCGCATCCTGACCGGATTGGCGCACGGGGTCTTCTTTTCGGTAGGCAGCACCATCGCCACGGGTCTTGTGGCCAAAGAGAAGGCAGCGAGCGCCATCGCCATCATGTTCAGCGGCCTTACCGTGGCGCTGGTGACAGGCGTACCGCTCGGCACCTGGATTGGTCAGGTCTTTGGCTGGCGTGAAACCTTTCTGGTGGTAAGCCTGCTGGGCCTCATCGCCATGGTGGGTAGCCTGCTGCTGATCCCGGGCAACCTGCCCAAGGGAGCAGCCTCGACCATCCGCGAGCAACTCTCGGTACTGACCAAGAAGCCGCTGCTGCTGGTCTACGCCAAGACCGCCCTCGGTTATGGCGGCGCCTTCACCGCTTTCACCTTCCTCGCCCCCATCCTGCAGCAGGTGAGCGGCTTTAGCGCCGGTGCGGTGAGCCTGATCCTGCTGGTGTACGGGGTATCGGTCGCCATCGGCAATATCTGGGGTGGCAAGCTGGCCGACAAGATGGGTCCCCTGCCGGCGCTCAAGCTGCTGTTTGCCGGTCTGGCGCTGGTGCTGCTGGCCCTCACCTTCACCGCCCCCCATCCGGTGCTGGCCGTGCTGACCGTGCTGGTGTGGGGCGCCTTTGCCTTCGGCAACGTGCCGGGTCTGCAGGTGCTGGTGGTCAAACAGGCCGAGCTGCACACCCCCAAGGCGGTGGATGTGGCCTCCGGCCTCAATATCGCCGCCTTCAACGTTGGCATCGCGCTGGGCTCCGTCGTCGGTGGCCTGGTGGTGGAGCACCTCGGCCTGATGCACACCCCCTGGATCGGCGCCCTTATCGTACTGCTGGCCTACGGACTGACCCATGTCAGCGAGCGCCGCGAAGCCGTCCGGCTCGCCGCCTGTCAGGCATAAGCTGCGCCAGCAGGCGTCACGCAAGGGCGTGGCGCCTGCTGCAATCGGTGCGGCAGGCTTCTATGCTGTGACACAGCGTCAACCCGGCAACTATTTCAGCAACTGTTTCAGTCACTTTTTCAGTAACCAAGCCTGTCACCCTCGCATCATTTGCCACGGAGTCTGTTATGAAGGTGCTTATCGTCTATGCCCATCCCGAACCCAAAAGTTTCAACGGTGCCCTCTTCTGCCACGCCATCAGGGTGCTGGAGCAGGCGGGCCACACAGTGATGACCAGCGATCTCTATGCCATGGGCTTTGATCCCGTCTCGGATCGGCGCAACTTCACTGCCGCCAGCGATCCCGATTTTCTCAAGCTGCAGCTTGAAGAGCTGGCTGCCACCGAGCAGGGCAGCTTTGCCCCGCAGCTGGAGCAGGAAATGCAAAAGCTGGAGGCGGCCGATCTGCTGATCTTCCAGTTCCCGCTCTGGTGGTTTGGCCTGCCCGCCATTCTCAAGGGGTGGGTGGATCGGGTCTTTGCCATGGGGCGAGTCTATGGTCAGGGTCATATCTACGAGAGCGGCAAGTTTCGCGGCAAGCGGGCGCTGCTGAGCCTCACCACCGGCGGCCCCGCCGAGACCTATCTGCCCGACGGCTTCAACGGCGATATCGACGGGGTGCTGCGCCCCATCCAGCGCGGGATCCTGCAATTTGTCGGCTTCGACGTGCTGCGCCCCCATATCTGTTATGCCCCGGTGCGGGTCTCGCAAGAAGAGCGGGAAACCTGGCTCGCCCAGTGGGCCGAGCGCCTTGGCCAGATTGAGCAGGAGTCCCCCATCGCGGTCGGCCGCTACCTGTAACGGCTGACGCAGCTGACACTCTCCCCCCAAAAGCACAAAAACAGCGAGCAGCACCCGGCCGCTCGCTGTTTTTCACGCTCTGTCGTTATGGTTTTTGTTATCCGTTAGCGGGTCTTATGCCGCCTGTTGCACGCCTGCTTTGCCGGTCACGGCACGTTTGAGCCAGTAGTCGAGGCTGACGTAGCGGCCACCGCCGTAAACCAGCAGCACCAGCAGCATCACGAAGTAGGTGGCGGCAAACTCCATCCCGTTGTTGAGCATCACGGGATCCCCGAGCTCCGTGATGTAGTTGTAGCGACCGGGGAAATTCGCCGCCAGCCACTCGATAAAGCCGTTGAGGCGCAAGGTGGCCTCCATGCTGCCGGTGGCGATGGCATCCCAGCCGTGCTTCCAGTGCACCATGGCGCTCGCCACGCTCATCAGGAAGATGGTGGGAATGGCCATGATGCGGGTAAAGAGGCCAAGGGCGATGCAGATGCAGCCCAGCACCTCGGTGCCCGCAGCCAGAAAGGCGAGCAGGGTCGGGAACGGCAGGTTGAGCCCCCCTTCCGAGACTGGCGCACCAAACCAGGCGACCGTGCCGGCAAAGCCCATCACCTTGGAGTGGGCCCCCACATAGATGACCGGAATGAGATAGAGACGAATGGCCAGCAGGGCCAGAAAATCGAGCCGCTTGCACTGGGCCACCGCCCGCTCGTACCACTGGATCAGGGTATTGTTCATGGGAATTCTCCTTGGTGTTTGCTAAATGGGTGCAAGGGGGCGCCGGGCTGGCGCTCACCGACGGGCAGGATCAACAGACCCAGCCGGTGAAAATGGCGTGCCCACCCTGTCAGATCAAAATCACGGCGAACCTGTTGCACCTGTTGCTTGAACGCGGCTTGAGTGATCCCCGGCTGCTGTTGCAGCAACTGGATCAGCGCCACATCCCATTCGCGCAACCGCTGGGTCACCACCTGATGCTCCGGGCTGCGAAACAGGCCATAGAAGTGGTTGCCCTGCCGGGTCGGCACCACGCCGCTGCGACGAATGGCGAAGGGGATCTCCAGCAGTTGCAGGGTGGGATTGAGCACAAGCGGACTCTCCGCCGTCACCTCAACCCCCGATATAACTTGCGGCACTACCCCTTCATCAATCTCGACACAGAGGCAGGCCCACTCGTACTCCAGCAGCGCCAGCCGCTGCTTGGGCCAGTTGAGAGAGCCCTCGCCGTGGCGATGCTGCACATAGCGGACAAACTCGGTGGCGATATGGTGAAACTCGGGGGCCTCGGCGCCGTGCGCGATGACAAAGCCCTCCACCAGCTGCCACCTATCCACCGGTGCCCAGTGAGCGTGGGTGAGCGGAAAAGCGCTCTTCAGCACCGACTCCACATTGGCGCGCACGCTGCGGGCATAGTGGCTGGCGATGCCATCCTGCGGCAGCCGCACCCGGCTCGCCAGCCAGGCGGTCTGCTGCTGCATTCGCTGCGGCGCCGTTTTAGGCGCAGTGATCAGGGATAACCGTCTATCCATAACGCACCTCCCGCACCTGACGGTCTATCGCCTCGCAACAGGCGCCGTGCACCCGCGCCAGCTCGGCCTCCAGCTCTGCCAGCGGTGGCAGATGGTGATCCCGCTCCAGCAGCAGGGGGCGCAGGCCGTGGGTCTGCACCGTATAACGGGCCAGCGCTACCACCGCCTCACAGACCGGACGACCATGGGTATCCAGCAAGGTGCCATCCGCCTCTTCCAGATGACCGGCGATATGGAAATAGCGGATCGCATTGCTCGGCAGCCCGGCAA
Source organism: Aeromonas sp. 600948 (assembly GCF_049174875.1). Taxonomy (NCBI): domain Bacteria; kingdom Pseudomonadati; phylum Pseudomonadota; class Gammaproteobacteria; order Aeromonadales; family Aeromonadaceae; genus Aeromonas; species Aeromonas sp. 600948. The sequence goes on along the minus strand of NZ_JAAKTY010000002.1, from coordinate 276,106 downwards.
TCATCCGCTTGGGGCAGTAACCGTGGTTGCGGCTGTTCACAAAGACGTTGTTGATATCGAGCAACAGCTCGCAGCCGCTGCGCGCCACCAGCTCGGCGAGAAAATCCTCCTCCGGCATCTCGTGGTCATAGCCGTGGTAGTAGGAGATATTTTCCAGCACCAGCGGGCGGGCCAGCGCCTCCTGCACCTGCGCGATCCGCTCTGCCAGATAGGGGATGTTCTCCCACTGGCGCGGCACCGGTAGCTGTTCGTAAAGATACCCCTGCTGGTCGCGGGAAAAGCTCAGGTGCTCGCTGTAGATCCCGATGCCGAACTCGTCCAGAAAGGTGCGGATCTGGCTGAGCAGGGTGCGATTGAGGGGCTGGCAATCGCCGAGGGAGAGGCTGAGGCCGTGGGCCACCAGCGGGTAACGCTCGGCCAGCTGGTGCAGTTGCGCCCGCTTGGCGCCGCCGATGGCCATCCAGTTCTCCGGCGCCAGTTCGAGAAAGTCGATGCCGGGGCGGACGGGACCGGAGCAGAGCGCATCCAGATGCTCCTGACGCAGCCCGATCCCCCGACTGCGGGAGCTTATTGGCCGCATACCCCCTCCGTCATCTTGCTGCCCTTGCTGGATCTGTCGCCATCAATCCCCTCGCCCGCCACGCCACACTTGCCATCGCGGGCGCGCACCAGCCGCCCCTGCGGATCACTGTCGAGGGCTTGCTTCTCGAAGCGCTTCTCGGTGCCGCACTTGCCCGCCGCACACTTGCCGCCGTGCTGTTCGCTGGGGGCGGCCTTGACCGGCGCATCGCTCGGGGTGGCCGCCAGCGCCAGCCCCGGTGTCAGGGCAATCAGGCTGGTCATGGCGATGGAGAGGGTCAGTTTGCCGGTGGTTTTGTTGCTGCTTGAGTTACTCATGAGCGGACTCCTTGACTGCTGAAACGGGGTAACTGGAGAGATCGCGGGCGGCCACGATCTGACCGTGGAACTGCTGCTTGACGATGGCCATCGCCTCTTTCTTGTGATTGAGGCCAACCCCCATCCAGTGGTTGAGCACCAGCAGCTTGGGGTTCACCTCGGCCGCAATCTTGGCCACCACCGACGGCTTGGCGTGAAGCGAGGCGGAGACCGGGTCGGCCCCTTCGTGGATGGCGAGCGGCATCACCAGAATGTCGGCCCCCTTGGCAAACGGCACAAAGGCCGGGTTGCTGCCGTTCTGATCCGCAGAGATAACGATGGTCCCCTCGGCGCTCTGGATCCGGTAGGCCAGACAGGGCACGTCACCGTGGGGGATGCCGAGCGCGGTGATGGTCAGCCCATCCTGCTGATAGACGGTGTGAGGCTGCGGGCTCTGGTAGGGCACATCGTGCAAGGTGATGGGGAAGAGGCCATCGGTGCCATCCTTGAAACCGCTCAGGTAGGCATAGGCGCCCTTGTCTTTGTTGAAGAGGGCATCAAAGTAGCCGCTCATGCTGGGGAAGGCCGAACCTGCCTCGGGCCCCGCCAGATCCAGCGGATCGCTGCGCTCGAAGAAGTAGGCCCCCTTGAGCAGGGCGGGCAGGTCGGTCACATGGTCGGTGTGAAAGTGGGTAATGCCGATAAAATCGACCTCTTCGAGCTTGGCCCCCGCCTGACCGAAGCGCAGGTAGACGCCGCCACCGGCATCGATCAGGATGCGGGATTTCCCCTTCCACCAGATCACCTCGCTGGAGGAGGCGCGCTGATCGTCGGAGATGGGGCCGCCGCTACCGAGCACCTGCAGGGTGAAGGTTTTATCCAGTGGCGTCAGTTGTACCGGTTCGGCACAGGCCGGGGCGACGGTGAGCGCGCACCCGATGGCCAGCGCCACCGCTTTCAATCTCTGTTTCATCACAATTACCTGTCGGTTGGTTGTCGGTTGAAAGTGTGTCGTTTGTGTCGTTTAAAGAGGGGGAGAGAGGGGCCGATGGCGACGAGTGAACGCCCACCACCGGCCGTGGCGGGGCGCGAGCCCCCGCCGTCAGTTACCGTCCCGTTCGTCCGCCTGCCAGCGCGCTTCCAGCCAGAGCAGGTTGCACAGGCCCAACAGCAGGGCGAATCCGAGGCCCAAAATCCAGGTGAAGTACCACATAGCAGATCCCTTGAGGTCAGTAGAGTTGATGGCTGTCGCGCTTGATGCGGGCACGGTCGAGCTTGCCGCGCACCACCCGATAGACCCAGCCGGTGTAGCCGAGGTTGACCGGCATCAGCACCAGCACGAGGCCGAACATGATGGCCAGGGTCTTGTAGCTGGAGGTGCTGTCCCACAGGGTCAGGCTGCTGACCGCATCGAGGGATGAGGGCAGCACGAAGGGGAACAGGGCGATGGCCACCGAGCAGAGCATGGCGGCGCAGGCGATGGCGCTGGCCAGTAGCGCAATCCGGCCCCGCTCCAGCCAGGAGGCAATCCCGCTCACCAGCGGCGCCAGCGCCCCGATGATCGGCACCAGCCACAGCAGCGGATAGTCAAAGTAGTTGCGCAGCCAGCCTCCGGCGTGGGGGATCACCCCCTTCATCAGCGGGCTGATGGCAGCATTCGGGTCAAAAGGTTGTGTACCGACACCGGTCAGCTGAAACCCTTGCAGATCCACCAGATGCCAGCCGGCCAGCAGGTAGCAGAGGCTCACTAGCGGGGCCAGCAGGATGGCGATCCCCCGAGCCCGCAGCGCAGGGGTGCCGGTGACCTTGGCTTGCAGAAAACCGGCGCCGTGCAGCAGCAGCAGACTGATGGCAGTGGCCAGCACCGAGAGCAACCAGCCCCAGTGGAAGTCGAAGGCGCCATAGTGCAGACGCAGCGCCGTGTCGAAGCGAAACGGCAGCCCTTCCATCACCAGACCGATAGCCGCACCGAGGATGAGCGCCGGTATCAGGCCACCGGCCACCAGTGCCCGATCCCACCAGCGGCGCCACACCGGATCGGCCAGCTTGCTGCGATAGTCAAAGCCGACCGGACGCAAAAATAGCCCGAGCAGCAGCACCACCATGGGGATGTAAAGCCCCGAGAAGGCGGCGGCATAAACCAGCGGCCAGGCGGCGAACAGGGCTCCGGCACCGGCAATCAGCCACACCTGATTGCCCTCCCACACCGGTCCCACGCTGTTGATCACCAGACGGCGGTCGTCGTCATCTTTCGACACCACCGGCAGCAGCATGGCGATGCCGAGATCGAAGCCATCCATCACGATAAAACCGACCATCATGAAGAGCACCAGCGCCCACCAGATGAGTTTCAGGGTTGCGTAATCCATCAGGCGATCCTCGCAAGTTCGGGTTGTTCACCGCTGTAGCGGCCGGTATGGAGAATGGCGGGCCCCTTGCGGATCACATGGCGCAACAGGAACAACTCCACCACCAGCAACAGGGTGTAGATGGAACAGATGGCGATCAGGCTGAACCAGAGTTGGCCCGGCTGGAGCAAAGAGACCGAGGCCGAGACCGGCAGCACATCGCTGATGGTCCAGGGTTGACGGCCGAGTTCGGCCACCAGCCAGCCCGCCTCGATGGCAATCCAGGGCAGCGGAATGCTCCAGAGCAGGGTCTTGAGCAGCCGTGGCGAGTCTTGCAGCCGGTTGCGGCAGAGCTGGACAAAGCTCACCACCATCAGCCCCAGCATGGTGATACCAAGCCCCACCATCACCCGAAAGCCCCAGAACAGCGGCGCCACTGGCGGGATGGAGTCATCGACCGCTTTGGCAATCTCCGCCTCACCGGCCTTGGCGATATTGCTGGCATAGGGGGTGAGCAGCATGCCGTAGCCGAGATCCTTGCCGTGCTGCTCGAAGCGGGCGCGGTTGGCAGGTGTATTAGCGCCCTGCCGGATCTGGTCGAGAGCCTCGACTGCCACCATGCCGCTGCGGATGCGCGCCTCGTTCTGCACCTTGATATCCTTGAGGCCGGTCACCGCCTCGTCGATGGAGCGGGTAGCGATGATCCCCATCAGATACGGGATCTTGATGGCTGCGTGGGTGGTCTCGGCAGTCTGATCCGGGAAGCCGAACAGGGTAAAGGAAGCTGGCGCTGGCTCGGTCTCCCACTCCGCCTCGATGGCGGCGAGCTTCACCTTCTGCACCTCGCCGGTGCGATAGCCCGACTCATCCCCGAGCACAATGACCGAGAGGATGGCCGCCAGCCCGAAGCCGGAGGCAATGGCGAAGGAGCGCAGGGCAAACTGCACCTCGGTTTTGCGCAGCAGATACCAGCTGCTCACCCCCATCACGAACATGGAGGCCGCCACATAGCCCGCCGCGACGGTGTGAACGAACTTCACCTGCGCCACCGGGTTGAACAGCACGGCGGCGATATCTACCAGCTCCATGCGCTGGGTCAGCAGGTTGAACTCGGCCCCCACCGGGTTTTGCATCCAGCCGTTGCCGATCAGGATCCAGAGCGCCGAGAGATTGGAGCCGAGCGCCACCAGCATGGTCACCAGCAGGTGCTTGCCGCGGGAGAGCTTGTCCCAACCGAAGAAGAAGAGCCCCACCAGGGTCGATTCGAGGAAGAAGGCCATCAGCCCCTCGATGGCCAGCGGAGTACCGAAGATGTCCCCCACATAGTGGGAGTAGTAAGCCCAGTTGGTGCCGAACTGAAACTCCATGGTGATCCCCGTGGTGACCCCCATGACGAAGTTGATGCCAAACAGTTTGCCCCAGAAGCGGGTGATGTCCTGATAGATCACCTTGCCGGTCATCACATAAGCCGACTCGGCGATCACCAGGATCCAGGACAGCCCCAGCGTGAGGGGCACAAACAGGAAGTGGAACAGGGCCGTGGCGCCAAATTGCAGGCGAGACAGGCTGACCACGTCATCCGGATTGATCATGCGTCACTCTCTTTTGTTGTATTTGCCTTGCACGTTTCGTGCGTGACAAGTACATCACGGAGCATGACACCTATAACAGATGCAGTTATATTGAATTACACCTATAACAGTTGATCCAGATCATGTCTCTTTACCAGCAGTTGGCCGACCGCCTGCAAAGCCAGATCGACGATGGTATCTGGCAACCGGGGGAGCGCATCCCCTCCATTCGCCAGAGCTGCAAGACCCACGGGCTCAGCCCCATGACGGTGCTGCAGGCCTATCAACTGCTGGAGAGTCAGGGGCGGATCCTCGCCCGCCCCCAGTCCGGTTACTACGTCAAAGCCGCCTCACCACAGGTCGTGCAGCACACGCCGAGCCAGACCCACTACAGCGGCTCGGTGGATATCAACGATCTGGTGTTCGAGGTGTTGCAGGCGAGCAAATCGCGGGATCTGGTGCCCCTTGGCATGTCGGTAGCAGACCCGACCCTATTCCCCCATCCCCAGCTCGGGCGGGCGCTGGCCAGTTGCATGCGCAAGCTCGACCCCTTCAGCACGGTGGCCGACCTGCCCCCCGGCAACGAAGCGCTGCGCCGCGCCATCGCCCAGCGCTACGCCAGCGACGGAGTGGCGGTCAATCCGCAGGAGATCATCATCACCACCGGCGCCATGGAGGCGCTCTCCCTCAGCCTGCAGGTGCTGACCGAGCCCGGTGACTGGGTGGTGGTGGAGTCCCCCACCTTCTATGGCGCCCTGCAGGCCATCGAGCGGCTGAAACTCAAGGCGGTGGAGATCCCGGTTATTCCGGGAGTGGGTATCGATCTGGCGCTATTGGAAGATGCCCTCAGCCAAATGCCGGTCAAGGCGTGCTGGCTGATGGGCAATGTGCAGCACCCGCTCGGCCACACCATGCCCGATGCACACAAACAGGGGCTGATGGCACTGCTCAACAGCCATGGGGTGCCGTTGGTGGAGGATGACGTCTATGCCGAGGTCTACTTCGGCCGCGAGCGCCCCAAGCCGATCCGCCACTGGGATCAGCGTGGCGACAGCCTGCTCTGCAGCTCCTTTTCCAAGTGTCTGGCACCGGGCTTTCGGGTCGGCTGGGTAGTGGCGGGGCTCCATGCCGAGCGGGTGCAGCGGCTGCAACTGATGTCCACCCTCTCCACCAATGTACCGAGCCAGCTGGCGCTGGCCGAGATGCTGCGCCAGGGCGGAGTCGATGCCCACTTTCGCCGCCTGCGCCACACTCTGGCCCAGCGCCAGCAGCAGATGCGGGCGGCCCTGCAACGGCTGTTGCCGGACGAGGTGCGGATCTCCTCCCCCGATGGCGGCTACTTCCTCTGGCTGGCGCTGCCTGCCCATTTCGACAGCCGCGCCCTGCACGCCAAGGCTCTAGGCAGCGGTTTTTCAGTGGCCCCCGGCGCGCTCTTCTCCAGTCAGGGGCAACACAACCACTGCCTGCGCCTCAACAGCTCCCATCCCTGGAGCGAACAGCTGGAGCAGGCCCTCACCCGGCTGGCGGCACTGATTGCCGCACAGCTCGGTGAAAAGTAACGAGGCAAGGAGCCGCTGGCGAAACGAACAAAGGCCCGCAACGGGCCTGTGTGATTGGGGGGACGCGCCTTGTCTCGCCATCAAAAACTGATCATCTGGCCATGATCTGCGACTGCACCTTGAAGCCCAGCGCCTCGTAGAGGGCTTTGGCGCGCTCGTTGAAGGCCATCACCTCCAGCCGGATTTGCTGAGCATCACGGGCCTTGGCCCACTCATCGCAATGGGCGATCAGCGCCTTGCCAATCCCGCGAGAGCGGTGCTGCTCATCCACCACCACGGAGCCGATCCGGCAGAGAGGCAGCTTGCTGAGAAAAGGCACGCTCTCATTGATGTCGATCCGCGCCGTCAAAAAGCCCACCACCCTGCCGTCCTGCTCGGCAACGCAGAACAGACGCCCTTCTGCGGCAATGGCATCGAGCAGAAATGCCCGCTCCTCTGGCGAAGGGGGGCTGAACACTTCGGGATAGTGCTGATGGTGGATCTCTCCTATCTGCCGGTTCAGCTCGACAATCGCGTCGATATCCAGTTCGCTTGCCTTGCGTATCTCCAACGGTTGCTCCTTGCAAAAAGGGTGATGGTCCTGCGCCATCTTAGGGGCTGTGCCCCACAATCCAAATAGGCTCATCCGTATCTTTTGGCGGGCAGCAGAAACAACAACGCCCCTTGAGCGGGGCGTTATCGGCAATCCATGGCGATGAGGGATATCAGGCGGGGGCGTTAAGTTGGGCCACCTGCCGCTCGATGCTCCCTTTGAGGTTGTCATCGAGCTTGAGGGCCCGTGCCAGTTCGTCGAGATAGCCTCGCTCCATAAAGTGATCCACCTCGATGGCAAGCAGGGAGGCGAGATAGACCTCGGTGGCCAGCTCCATGTCGGTCACTTCCCGCGCCAATGCGTGAGGATCGAGAGGGCGGGCCAGCTCGGCGTCAATCCAACGAGCGACATCGCTCTGACCCTGTTCGGTCAGGTACTCCTGAATTTTCTGGCGCTCGGCGCCGTCGATATGGCCATCGGCCCGGGCCGCTGCCACCATGGCGCGCACCAAAAGCGCCGCGCGGGCATCCAGCGCATTGCCTTCCAGCCCACTGATGGGATGGGTGGGCTGGGCGGGCGCCGCCTGCTGGGCCTGCCAATCCTGATAGAGCTTGTAGGCCAGCCCGCCAAGGGCCGCCGCGCCGCCCACGGCAGCGGCCTTGCCGCCATATTTGCGCACTTTTTTATTGCCCAGCAGCAGACCGAGCGCGCCACCGGCCAGCGCTCCCTGCATCTGCCCCTTGCGCTTGTCGCCGCCTTCGTTGAGCCAGCCTTTGCCAGCCCCCAGCAACTGTTCCAGCATCTGTTTCATCGTGACACCTCGCTATTGTTCGCCCCATGCTGGCGCTGGCGTCATGAACCAAGAGTGAATGGGCCCCATTATTGCGCCGTCCCCTGTGCATCCTGCCGCCATTCGCGGTATACCTGAAACAGGTCAACAAGGAGCATCAGGATGCGCATCATAACCCCTTTCGTGGTTCTGCTGTTGTGCGGCACTGCCAGTGCCGCCAGCGAGCTGGATCGCTCAGCCCAGCAGGCCAAGCTGGATGCCGCCTGCCAGCAAGCTCAGCAGCAACTGGTCGAGCAGGGCAAGCAACAGCGGATCGACGCCTGCATCAAGGAGGGCGGCAAGGCCGACAAGTGCCAGCAGGAGTTCGCCAGCTTCGGCCAGCGCGAGGGCAACAAGCGGCCCGACCTCAACAACCTGCCCCCCTGCCAACAGGCTGACGCCTACCGCAAGAGCTACCGTCAATGACCCCGAACCAAGGAGAGAGCATGACCCCCCCCCGCGAACTGACCCTGCAATTTCTGGCCGAACCCTCCGACGTCAATTTCGGCGGCAAGGTGCATGGCGGCATGGTGATGAAGTGGATCGATCAGGCGGGCTATGCCTGCGCCGCTGGCTGGTGTGGCGGCTATGCGGTGACCGTCTATGTAGGGGGGATCCGCTTTTTGCGCCCCATCCAGATTGGCCAGCTGGTGGAGGTGCAAGCTCAGGTGATCCACACCGGCACCACCAGCATGCATCTGGCGGTGGATGTCTACAGCCGCCACCCCACCGAGACCGAGCGCCACAAAACCACCCACTGCATCATCATCTTCGTGGCGATGGATGAGCACGGCAAGCCGACCCCGGTGCCCCAGTGGCAGCCGGTGAGCGAGAGCGATCTGCAGTTGCAGCAGTACGCCAAAAAGCTAATCGCCCTGCGCGAGGAGATCGACAAGGAGATGCGCCAGCACCTCTGACCTTGGTGATTCCCCTGCCCGATAGAGGGGGCGCTTTCGGCCAACGGCGGCGACCCTGTATAATCCCCCTTCTTTCCGCAACCGGAACCCTGCCCATGTCACTGGAAACTGCCCCGCCCGAGGTGAAACTCGCGGTAGATCTGATTGAACTGCTGGAAACCAACCAGCTGGCCCCCGAACTGGTACTGGCGGCACTGGCCATCGTGAAACAGGATTACGAGCGCAAGCTGGCGGAGGGGAAGGATCTCTGATCCCCCCGTTTTATCTTTCCGACTTCAGTTTTTCCCCGCATAACCACTCACTGCTGCCCCATCACCTCGTCACAAAGGGCGATCAGGGCCGAACTCAAGCGGCTAAGCGGCCCGCTCCCGCTTCCCCCGGCATGGAGCGCCAGCTCCACCGGCGCCACCTTGGGCCACTGGGTCAGGGCCAGCTGATCGGCGGGCATCAGCCGTTTGGGTAGCAAACTCACCCCGATCCCCGCGCTCACCGCCCCCTGCAAACTGGCGAGGCTGGCGCTGACATAGGCGATACGCCAACGCCGACCCAGACCATCAAGCGCCTCGGTCATCTGCCGCCGATAGAGCCCTTCGCTCGGGAATACCACCAGCGGCAGCGGATCCCGTTCCCGTGCGGGCCAGTCGCGACTGTCGACCCACACCAGCGGCTCGCGCCAGCTGGCAAGGGGCGAACCCTGCCCCCGCGTCTGTTTGACCAACGCCAGATCCAGCTCCCCCGCCGCAAAACGCTGCCAGATCTCGTGGCTCAGGCCACTTTGCACCTCCAACCGTACCTCGGGGTAGTCGCGGGCAAAGGCGGCCAGCACCGGGGTAATGGCCCCTGCAGCAAAATCCTCCGGCACCCCGAGGCTGAGCGATATGCTCCCCTCGCTCACCTGCTCCTCGGCCTGTGCCAGCAGCGCCAGAATGCGGCGGGCCAGCCCCAGCAATTTTTCTCCCTCCGCCGTTGCCACCACCTGCCGACCGGAGCGGTCCAGCAGCGGGCAGCCGAGCTGCTGCTCAAGGCGGCGGATCTGCTGGCTGATGGTGGATTGGGTCAGATGGACCCGTTCACCGGCGCGGGTAAAGCTGCCGGTGTCGATAATGGCGACAAAACTGCGCAGTAACAGGGGATCCAGCATGGGGCACTCCATTTACAAAACCACTTAAACCCATTCTATCATTTAATTTCCAAATGACTTTCGAGCCCGTTAGGCTGGCGCTTTTGCCTCCTTTGACGGTGATCTGCCATGTTCAGCCCCGATGACTCCGTGTCCCGAGTGCCCCCTGTCTCTCCCAGAACCGGAAACAGCACCCGATGAATCAACGAAATACGGATCAACCCGCAGGCCAGACCGCACTGCTGGTGCTGGTGATCCTGATTGGCCTTAACCTGCGCCCCTTTCTTACCGCCATCGGCCCGTTGAGCGGCGAGATTGGCCGCGCCCTGTCGCTGGGGATGGACACCGTCGCCTGGCTCACCCTGCTGCCGCTGTGGCTCATCGGGGTCGGCGTGCTGCTCACCCCCAGCCTGCGTAGACGCGCCAGTGCGTGCCAACTGCTGGGGGCGGCCCTGCTGCTGCTCGGCATTGGCAGCGCCATGCGCTTCGATGCCCAAAGCGGCAGCTTGCTGATCGCCAGTGCTGCGCTGTGTGGATTGGGCTCGGCACTGGTACAGGGGGTGCTGCCCGCACTGATCAAGCAGGCCTTCGCCCACAAGGTACCGCTGGTGATGGGGATCTTCTCCGCCTGCATGATGGGGGGCGGGGCATTGGGGGCCAGCCTTACCCCAAGGCTGGCAGCGAGCCTCGACTGGTCGCAGGCACTGGCGCTCTGGAGCCTGCCGCTGCTGCTGGCCCTCGTCTGGCTGGGGTGGAAAGTGCGTCTGCCAAGCACCGCGGCGGTCGCTATTCCCGACGGCGAGCAGCGATTGATCACCCTGCCCCGCAGCTGGTTGCTGATCGCCTGCTTTGGCATCATCAACAGCGGTTACGGCATCGTAGTGGCCTGGCTGGCCCCCGCCTATATGGCGCAAGGGTGGAGCGCCGCGCAAGCGGGCGAGCTGGTCGCCTGGCTGGCGCTGGCGCAGACCGCCAGCGGCCTCGGTCTGCCGCTGCTGGCGGCGCGCAAGATGGATCGGCGGCCGTGGATGGCGCTGGCAATTGCCATGCAGCTGGCGGGATTCGGCGGTCTCTGGCTGGCGCCAGCCAGTGCCCCCATTCTCTGGTGCATGCTGTGCGGCGCCGGTCTTGGCGGCAGTTTTTCGCTCATCATGGTGATTGCGCTCGATCACCTGCCCGACCCGCGCCGCGCCGGCACCCTGAGCGCCCTGATGCAGGGCTTCGGCTTTATGCTGGCAGCCACCGGCCCCTGGGTGGCGGCGCGGCTCTATCACTATGTGGGCGACTTCGCTGCCGCCTGGCAGTGGCAACTGGGGGGCTTGCTGCTGATGAGCCTGCTGGTGCTGCGCCTCGACCCGCGCCACTACCCCCGCGTTATGCGGTTACCGACCGCCAGCGAGCCAACTCTTTCGGCGCCCCGCCCAACCGACTCTGCGACCCAAAGCAACACACCGGCCTGAGGCCGGTGTGTTGGGGATAGCAGTGTTGAGGATCACAAGACGAGGCTGACGCCACTCAGGGGGGCAACTCAGCGCCCCTTCTTCTGCCGTCCGGTGTTAGCGGTGCGCGGCTTGCCAGCGGCCGGTTTGCCACCCTTGGGAGCCCCTTTGCCAGCGCCGCCCTTGTTGGCAGCACCTTTACCCGCGCCCCCCTTGCCCACCGGCAGCTTCTTCTCGAAGGCTTCCGGGCCCGGCACATTGGGACGCCCGCCAATCTCGTGATCATCATCGCGGCGCGGCTTCTTGCCCTGCCCCGGTTTGGCGGTTTGCGCCGCAGGGGCCTTGGCCGCCTTGGGCTTGTCGCCTTTGGCCGGTTTCACCTCGGAGGAGGAGTCCTCAATCAGCTTGAACAGATCGATCAGCTCGTCGTCGGTGAGATCGCGCCACTCGCCCACCGGCAGCCCCTTGAGGCTGACGTTCATGATGCGAATGCGCTCCAGCTTGGTCACTTCAAAACCGAAGTGCTCGCACATCCGGCGGATCTGGCGATTCAGCCCCTGCACTAGCGTGATACGAAAAACGAACGGCGCCTCTTTCTTCACCTTGCACTTCTTGGTCACAGTACCGAGGATCGGCACCCCGGCCGCCATGCCGCGCACAAACTCGTCGGTCACCGGCTTGTCGACGGTCACCAGATACTCTTTCTCGTGATCGTTACCCGCCCGCAGGATCTTGTTGACCAGATCGCCGTGGTTGGTGAGAAAAATCAGCCCCTGCGAATCCTTGTCGAGCCGCCCGATGGGGAAGACCCGGGTGCTGTGGTTGACGAAATCGACGATGTTGTCCTTCTCGCCCGCCTCTGTGGTACTGACAATGCCCACCGGCTTGTTGAGGGCGATCAGCACCAGACTGTCCGCCTCGCGCGGCTCGATCACCTGACCGTTCACCTTGACCAGATCGCCAACCTGCACCTGATCGCCGATCCCGGCCCGCTTGCCGTTGATAAAGACGTGGCCCTGCTCGATAAAGCGGTCGGCCTCGCGGCGCGAGCAGATACCGCTCTCGCTGATGTATTTGTTCAGGCGCATGGATTCGTTAGCCAGCATGGGTCACCTGCCACAGGGTCTGGGCCACGCCCGGTTGTGCCATCGGCTGTGCCGGGGAGGCTGTCTGCTGCATCAGCCAATTCACTACGTCAAAGTTCTGCATACCATTCCATCTTCAAAAAAGGCCAATGCCAGCTTATCCATCAAAAAACGCCGCTACAGTAGCATAATTGCCCCCTTTCAGGGGCAGATAGTTGCAAGTTCGCAGCACCCAAGCGGGCATCTGCGGACAAGTTCACGCCGCCAGATGGCCCGCGATGCAGCCTTCGAACGGCCAGCCTGATGCCAACGGCAGGGTCAGGCGCCCACAGCCAGCGCGGACGAACGCCATCAACTATACATATCACCTTGTTTCCATTAGGCTTTAAGCCGGTTGGCAGCGCCTTGGATGCTGCGCCAAACTCGCCCGCCCAGAGGCGGCTCCACCTCTATCGCCAAGGATTGCACCATGCTGGCTCACACTCGCCGCCTTGTTCGCCGTGCTCTGCTGACCCTGTTGCTGCTGTTGCTGACCGCGTGGGCGGTGATCGCCTACTTCGCCTGGCAGGCAGCGCCGCTGCAGCTGTGGCACACAGTAGTGCCCCCCGAACTCAGTGCCGATGAGCTCGACAGCAGCGACTGGCAAGCCTATCTGGCCCGCGAAGCAGAGCTGTTCGAACTGGTGGCCACCGAGGTAGTCGCCAAGACACCGCCCGAGCAGCAACTGGCCAGCAATCGCTACTATCAGGACGCCCCCATCAATCCCGCCCGCTTTCAGCAGAACTGGAACCGCTCCTACCTGCTGCGCCCCGAGGGGGAAGTCAAAGGGGTGGCGGTGCTGCTGCACGGCCTGACCGACTCCCCCTACAGCCTGCGCCATCTGGCCAGACGCTATCAGCAGCAGGGCTTTATCGCGCTGGGGCTGCGGATCCCCGGCCACGGCACAGTGCCCGCTGGCCTAGTGGATGTGGATTGGGAGACCTGGCTGGCCGCCACCCGACTGGCGGTGCGGGAGGCCAGATTGCTGGCACCGGGCAAGCGGCCGCTGCATCTGGTGGGCTTTTCCAACGGCGGGGCTCTGGCGGTGAAATATGCGCTCGATGCGCTGGCCGACCCGAGCGGCACGCTGGCAAAACCGGATCGGCTGGTGCTGATCTCCCCAATGATCGGGGTGACCCGCTTTGCCCGCTTCGCCGGGCTCAAGGCCGTGCCTGCCCTGCTGCCCGCCTTTGCCAACGCCGCCTGGCTCGACACCATGCCGGAGTTCAACCCGTTCAAGTACAACTCGTTCCCGGTCAACGGCGCGCGCCAGTCCTATCGCCTGACCCACGCCATCCAGCAGCAGGTACGCCAACTGGCCGCCAGTGGCGAGCTGGCGGCGTTTCCCCCCGCCCTCACCTTCCAGTCGGTGATGGACTACACCGTCAGCACCCGCTCCATCATTGCCGATCTCTACCACTACCTGCCGGCCAACGGCAGCGAACTGGTGCTGTTTGATATCAACCGCAGCACCCTGTTTGGCCCGCTGATGAGCTCGGCCTCCGAGCTGGCGCTGCACCGCTTGCTGCCAAACGCCCCTCAGCACTATCGCCTCACCGTGGTGGGCAATGTCGAGCCAACCTCCCCCGCAACGCAGGCCAGAACGCTGGCCAGCGCCGACCAACCTGAGCAGGTTCGCCTGCTGGGTATCGATTATCCCAAAGAGATCTACTCCCTCTCCCACGTGGCGCTCCCCTTCCCGATGGACGACCCCCTCTATGGCATGGCGGCGCGCCCGGAGCAGCGGGAGCAATACGGCATCAATCTCGGCGGTCTGGCCCTGCGTGGCGAGCGCGGCGTGCTGATCGTCAACCCCGGCGCCCTCACCCGCACCTCCTCCAACCCCTTCTACCCCTATCTGCAGCAGCGGGTAATGGAGACCCTCACGGCCCCTCCCGTGGCCCCGTCTGCTGCCGTCCCCCCTGCCAGCAGCGGTCAACCTGATGCGGCCTATCAGGCAGAAGTGGAGCAGTTTTTACAGGAGAGCGACGAGAGCAGCGCGCCTTTCTAGGGCGTTTCTGGAGTATCGGCAAAGAGCCACTGGCGCTGGGTCGATGGCGATACGAGAAAGGGGCCGTCAATTGACGGCCCCTTTCTGTTGATGATGGCGATGGGAGTGATGGCTTGGTGGGATCAGGGATAGATGCTCACTTCTATCAGGTTCTGATCCTGCTCGAGGAAATAAGGTGATTCTGACAGGTGTTGCACCATCAGGCGCCAGCCCTGTCAGGGATAACGGCTGACCTCAATCAGGTTCTGATCCGGGTCGAGGAAGTAGATGGATTCTATCGGCCCGCAAGCCCCGCTTTTGGTCACCGGTCCCTCGACAATCTCCACCCCGTGGCAGGCAAGCTGGGCCATCACCTGCTCCAGCGGCCAGCGGGTGATAAGGCAGACATCCCCCGACCCCACCTGCGCCCGATTGCGCGGCTCCTGCCCCGGCAGTTGCAGATTGATCTTCTGGTTGCCAAACCCTACCGCCCGGCGCCCCGCACCGAAGGTAATGGCCTCCATATTGAGCACCGAACTGTAAAACGCCACGGCCCGTTCAATATCACTGACCGTCAATACCAGATGGTCGATATGGCTGATCATGGTTACCTCCTGGTGGTGATCTGGCTGATGTGACCGACATATGCCCGCAAACATCCGACTGTTGCCTATTGCCGCCACGGCGGGCAACCCCATCATACCCGGCAAGGGGAAGCCCATGTGTGCCGTGACGCGCAAAGCGAGCGCAAATGATCTGGTCAGATAAATTCGCGTTACTGCACCGCAGCGCACGCTTTGTCACGCTGGGCCAGCAGGGCTTCATCGTCACTGTCCATCGCCGCCAGAATCGCATGATTGCAAGCCCGCTCTGCCAGCTTGGCCGGACTCTGTTTGGCATCCCCTATTTCGGCGATAAGGGGCCGATAACTGATGGCAGCCGAGCAGTACATGGCGCGAAATTTGGGCAGTTGCCAGCTGCTGTCATCCTGTCGGGTCAAGTCATCACACAGCTTGTGAAACAGGGCGGACGCCTTGACCGTGCACTGGCTAAAACGCCGCACATCCTGCTCGTAGGGACGACAAACGCTCGGCTGCTGGATCTGCCACAGCTGAAAAGAGAACGGAACCGACTCCCCTTCATACTGCACAACCAGCGTCTTGGCATCGGTGCCATAGATATCCGCAACCTGCTGCTGTACCAGATTGAGATAAGCCGAAAAAAGATAGGAAACCGGATCCATCACCACCTCCCTGTGGTTGTCACTGCCGGGCTTTATTACCGAAAACCGGGGCGATGTTCAAACGAGTAACAGGCGACAACAGCTTACTGATTTGGCAACAAAAAATAATTACTTTTCACACGCGGTGGAAGCTGGGCCGAGAGTGCTATCCGGTCAGTTATATGGACGGGAATGATCCATGGCGATCTGCAATTCACGGCCACCGGCAATCTCGCCATGACTGATGCCGCTGGTCAGCCACCAGCTGATAACCAGAAGCAGTCGTTCCGGATCATGGCGCAGACGCCCTTTCAGGGCACACTCCCAGATGATCAGACGGCGGATACCCAGTTGGTCCAGCTCGGCCAGATGACGGGCATCTCGCGCACGATTGCTGGCGATCTTGGCTTGCCAGAAGTCGGTTCTGCTCGATGGCAGCTTGAAGAGATAACAATCATGACCATGCCAGAAACAACCATTCACCTCGATCACCGCACGGTAGCGAGCCAGCCAGAGATCCGGCGTGCCCGGCAAGGCGGTATTGTGCAAGCGATAGCGAAACCCGGCATGATGCAACATGGCGCGCACCCGCTTCTCGGGACGGGTATCCCGGTTACGAATACCGGCCATCATCTCGCTACGCTTTTGGGGCTTCACGATATCTGTCACAATGTCGCCTCGCTTGTGATGTCGCATTAAATACTGTATAAAAAACCAGTTCAATCACTGACTATTGATGATTATGCCTACAAATGGCTAAAAAATAAGTGAGTTATCTCTGTGAAAACCTTCTTGAAAAAATATGAAGATGCATTAAGCGCCCTGGCACATGAACATACCCCCACAGGAAGTGACCCACGAGCATTAATTCATCAATGGCTGCACGCCATTGCATCTGACACTGAACTGGCATGCCAATCAGCAAAAATCAACAAAGAAATCATCATCTCGGAACTCACCAAGCATGATTTGATTGCGAGCCCGTCCGAGCTGAAAAAAACTCTGCATTCTCTTGTGGTAAGTCCACCATCAGATAAAAATGTTTTTACTTTTATAGATTTGTTTGCTGGCATTGGTGGTTTTAGAACTGCCCTGCAAAGCCTGGGGGGAGTTTGTACATTTAGCAGTGAATGGGATAAATCTGCACAGCAGACATATCTAAATAATTATGGCGAACTACCATTTGGTGATATCACAGCTTTCACAAATGATAATATTAGTGACAAGCAGTTGAATACACTGGTTCCTTCACATGATATTCTTGCTGCAGGTTTCCCCTGCCAACCGTTCAGTGGTGCAGGTGTATCAGCTAGAAATGCTGTCGGCAAAGAACATGGTTTCAAATGTGAAACTCAAGGTACTCTTTTCTTTGATGTGATGCGTATTGCATCAGTAAAAAAACCTAAAGTTCTCTTTCTGGAGAATGTTAGAAATATTACCAGACATGATAAAGGTCGAACCTTTGA
This sequence comes from Aeromonas sp. 600948, assembly GCF_049174875.1. Classification (NCBI taxonomy): domain Bacteria; kingdom Pseudomonadati; phylum Pseudomonadota; class Gammaproteobacteria; order Aeromonadales; family Aeromonadaceae; genus Aeromonas; species Aeromonas sp. 600948. The sequence goes on along the minus strand of NZ_JAAKTY010000002.1, from coordinate 259,113 downwards.
TGTAATCAAAAGGTCCGTAGAGGAAATCGGTTATACCTTCAAATATGAACTAATCGATTCATCATCGCTCGTACCACAACGCAGAGTACGTTGCTACATGGTATGCACTCGCAATGATCTGAATATCGACTTCAAATTCCCTGAATTTGACGGTCAACCTCTACCGCTTAGGTCTATTCTGGAGCCGACTCCAGACGCAAGATTCACTATTTCTGATACTCTCTGGCAAGGACATATAAAAAGAACCGAGAGAAACCTTGATAGAGGAACAGGCTTTACAGCCTTTACAGCAAATCTGGATAAGCCATCAAACACACTGGTTGCAAGATATGGTAAAGATGGTAAAGAATGCCTAATACCTCAGGAAGGTAAAAATCCGAGACTATTGACACCAAGAGAATGTGCAAGATTACAAGGATATCCTGAAAATTTTGTTATTCCTACAGCAAAAACTCCAGCCTACAAGCAATTTGGTAATTCAGTCGCGGTACCCGTTATCAGGAAGATTGCTGAAAATATAGTAGAGGCCATCATATGAGCTTTGAGGATTTCTGCAAAAAATCAATAAGTTATGATAAACAAAGGATTCAATGTCAAGAATCCTTTGTCATCAGCTTCAATAATGAAAAAGATGAATGCTTTACCATAAAACCGGAGACGCTGATTGCATTTCTTCAATTCATGCTGGAAAACTACAATCAGATTGAAAATGCTTGGGGCTCTGTCCCAAGCAAAAAAAACAGCTTAAATATATACGAAGAAAAATCATATCGCGCAATTTATGGAAAAGCTTCAGACATCGATGAGTTGAAAAGCATCAGTTCTATAGGTCGCAGCCAAACGAAAGCAATAACAAGAGTAATATCTAAATTTATAGCCTATCTATTAGATGAAGAGTATGTTGGCGTTGAATCAAACACTTTTTTTGTTGACTCATATTTAAAGTCGGCATTAGAAAAGGTCGCGTCAGGATTCAAAGCACATGAAAATAAAAAAGCGCTATCTTCTTCTACTCCTCAACTAAAAGTGCTTTTCGAAAACTGGCTTGCGAAACAAAATCTTAGCACTAACACTATAAAAAAATACTCGGAGCAGAGTATTGCCAAAGCTGATGAAGTAGTGTCATCTATTGACGAATCACTCCCCAAACTTTATTCAGTGTCAGATGTTGGCGAGTGTGAAAAAATAATAAACACCTTACTTAAAAGCGATATCTGGAAAGATTTAAACACTGCGGGAAATGGGATGTACTCCTCGGGAGTGAAAAAATACGAATTATTTCTCAATCAGTATTTCATAAATAAATCCATCCCCTGTCATAAACCATTTTTACTTTTTGCCGGTATTTCCGGCACAGGAAAAACCCGTTTTATTCGTGAGCAGGTCAAGGACTATCCAGGCCAGAAAAATTACTGCCTGGTACCTGTACGACCAGACTGGCACGAACCCTCCGATCTGCTGGGCTATATCTCCAGGATCAGTGGTAAAAAGGAGTATGTATCAACGCCGGTGCTGCATTTTATTACCCAAGCCTGGATCCATATTTTCGAGCATATTGGCGAAGTCAGAACCGATGGCAAGATTGGTCTAAGCCAAAAACAACTGGACCATATTCCCCCCTTCTGGCTCTGCCTCGACGAGATGAACCTGGCTCCGGTTGAACAATATTTCGCCGACTATCTCTCGGTACTGGAGACCCGCCACTGGTATACCTCACCCGAACTGACTGCATTTAACGACAAAGAAGGGGTGGACTACGACTATGTCTACCAGTGCGATCCCCTGCTCAAAGCAGATACGCTTAGTCAGCAATTGGATGACTCAGCACGTATCGAACTGGCGGAAAAACTGGGACTGGACCTCGATGTTTCACTGCATCAGCAGATCTGGGCCAGCTTCTGCCAGCATGGTATCGCTATCCCCTTCAATCTGATGGTGGCCGGTACCGTCAATATGGACGAGACCACCCACGGCTTTTCCCGCAAGGTGATCGACAGGGCCCTCACCTTCGACTTTAACGAGTTCTTCCCCAACGATTTCGATGCCTACTTTTCACCGGCATTGCAGCCAAAACGGCTGGGTTATCCGACCTGGTCAGACGGACGCGCCATTACTGAAGTCTCCGCACTGGAGCAATACAGTAAAGAGAGCGTCACCTTCCTGAAGGCAGTCAACGGGGTGCTGCAACAGAGCCCGTTCGAACTGGCATATCGCGCCCTGAACGAGCTGATGCTGGCCCTGCTGGCCCATCACCCCGCCAATACCGCAGAACTGGTCGCCATCTGGGATGACTTTATGATGTGCAAGGTCTTGCCGCGCATTGAGGGAGATAGCGACAAGTTGCGCAGCCATCTGACGGCTGATGGCGACCTGCTGACTGACCTGGAAAAGGTGTTGGCAGAACAATTTACCGAGCACTGGGAGGGGACACGCCCTGACCTGTTTAACTGCAAGGTGGCTGCCGCCGGTGAAGATTCCGCCCCCGCAGAACCGCCGCACGTCCCCTGCCGCAGCAAGAAGAAACTGGCCTGGATGAAAGAGCGGCTGGCACGGCAGTGCTTTACCAGCTTCTGGCCGTAAGGGGGTTGTGATGGAGTGCCTGTTTACCCTGCAGAGCCGTGACTGGATTTTGCGGATCTATGCCAATGAGAAGACGGTCGGGGATCGTTATCGGCAGTTACAAGCTACCCGCGTCCATCATCAACAGGTGATCGGCAACGCGGGCCTGCCAGCGAGCCCGGGCAGATACGAACCGCCAGTTGTGCGCTTCTCGCAGCCCCTTTCCATCACTCTGGCTGAAGCTGATGGTTGCCCGCTGGAGCTGCCTGATGCTCAGGCGCTCTCCGCTCTGGTACTGCCAACCCCCCTGTTGTTTGAGAACTGCTTTTACGAATTCGAATGGGAGTTTCTTCACGGCGTTAGCGAGGGAAGTGATGCGCCGCGGCTGGAGCATCATCTGCAGCGGATCTGCGAGTCGTTTCGCTTCAAAAGCAGGCATGGATCGCAGGAGCTGCTGGGGGGATTCAATACCGGCAACGATGTAGGCACACTTGCACTCCCCTTCTCTTATCAACCGAAATCGGCTGCAGGAAAAGCTGCTCGCATTCAGCTGACGCTCTGGTTCGAGGTCTATCCGGTCAAGCTGGATATCCGTCGGGATGTGCCGCTGATCCATCGGGTGCTGGATGAGCAGTACCCCTACTGGCGTTTTACCCTGAACAGCGCAACCAGTCAGCAAGGGGGGCGCAGCCAGCGCAAAGCCGAACCGTTCCCCCTGCTCTGGCTTGCCCATTTCGAAGCCCTGCACAAGGACCTTGAGCGGGGGATCCGCCAGATCATCAATGCGCCCCACAGCAGGCTGCAAAGCAAGACCGAATATCTGCTGGCCGCCAGAATGAAGCGCCCGCCACGCCCGAAGCAGGCCGAACAGATCCGCCAGGATCTGGATAACGGTATCGAGCGCAGATACCGGGTGGAACGTAAACAACTGACCACGGATACCCCGGAAAACCGCTTTATCAAGTTTGTGCTGGAGCGCACCGGAAGGATGCTGCAACAGCTGACACAACAGGGCGATCGCACACTGCTGTCCAGGGCCTTTTTTGACCGTCTGAAGGCGTGGAGCAAACCGCTGGATCAGGCGCTGGCTCACCCCCTGATGCAGGAGATAGGTCCGGCGGCAGTGTTACAACGCGAGTCTCTGGTACTACAGCAAAAGAGCGGCTATAGCGCGGTTTACCGGGTCTGGCAGAAACTGCGCCTCTATCTAGATGCGTTGGGAAATGATGCCGTGGCCGGCGTGCGCAGCATGGATCAGCTCTACGAGCTCTGGTGCGTGCTCGAGGTGCGCCGGATTATCCTGACGCTGGGATTTACCGAAGTGAAAACACCTGCCTTTAACTTCACCCGCGATGGCTGGGATACCCGGCTGGCCGAGGGGATGAAGTACTGCTGGGAGTACCTTCGTACAGCAGACGGTGTAAGGCTCAAGCTGGCCCATGAACCGAGATTTCACAAGACCAACAAGCCGGTTCACTCCCTGCTGGTTCCCCAGAAGCCGGACATTCTGATCGAAGCCACCACTGGCAGTGGCGACACTTTTATCTGGCTGTTTGATGCCAAGTACCGGGTCGATAACGGCACTCAAGATGACCCGAGAGACAGGGTGCCCGATGATGCCATCAACCAGATGCACCGTTATCGGGATGCCCTGCTCTATCAGCAACAGGATGACCCGATACCAAGCCGCCCCACATTTGGCGCTTTTGCGCTCTATCCGGGCTTTATGAACCAGCAACCCGGAACGAAAAATCCCTATCAGGAGGAGATCGACCGGATTGGTATCGGTGCCTTTGCCCTGTTGCCAGCAGAGGATCACAGCGGCTCTTGCTGGCTGCAAACCTTCCTTGAGCAAAAGCTGGGTAAATCGGGGGAAGAGTTCCGCTATCCAGCCATCCGCTCGGGCCACTTCTATCTGGAAGAGCCCAGCCGGATTGCCACCCTGGGGATGCAGCAGGTCCGCCACCATGATCTCACCCTGATCATTCCGACCGCACCGGAAAACAGCCGCCCGGCGAGCTACTTCGATGCATTTCGTGATGGTTCTGCCCGCTGGTATCACACCCCTGCCGAAACCATTGCCACTCGTTACGATGATCAGCTGATGAACGAGATCAGCTATCTGGCCGTAGCGACCCTTGCGGCCGATGGCAAGACACGGGAGGTAACCCGTGTCTGGCCTGTGCTGACATGCCGGAAGCTGCGAAGGGAACAATTGACCGAAGAGCAGACAGGTACACCGCTGGCTGGGGGGAATGTGAATCCTTACTGGTTGCTGGAGCTGGGGCCCTCTATTTCATTGCTCCACCCTCTGACACAGCTGGATGCGGCAAGTTTCAGAGCGGCAATGAGACTGACCAGACTGGCAGAATTGCAAGGTGAATTGACCGGATTTTCGGCACTGCCGGATTATTACGGGGAGTTATTGCGCACACATCCAGCCTGAACACCTGACTGCTATCCCGGCTTTGCCAGCCAAGTGCTGGCAAAGCCGCCAAACAACCGTCCGCAATCTTGCCCAAAACCCCGGCTAAATTATCCAGTTGCATAATAACCATGCGGCCTTGCGGTTGTTTAACTGGCCCTAACGTCAGATAATACCGCCCGCCTTCAAACCCCGATAACCCGACTTTCAGTGACGGTAATTGATGACTGAGTACCTGCTTTTATTGATCGGCACCGTGCTGGTTAACAACTTCGTGCTGGTGAAATTCCTCGGCCTCTGCCCCTTTATGGGAGTCTCCGGCAAGCTGGAAACCGCCATCGGCATGGGGCTGGCGACCACCTTCGTGATGACCCTCGCCAGTGCCAGCTCCTATCTGGTGGAGCACTATATCCTGCTGCCGCTGGATATCGCCTATCTGCGCACCCTCGCCTTTATTCTGGTGATCGCCGTGGTGGTGCAGTTTACCGAGATGGTGGTGCGCAAGAGCAGCCCGACCCTCTATCGCCTGCTGGGGATCTTCCTGCCGCTCATCACCACCAACTGCGCGGTGCTCGGGGTGGCGCTGCTCAGCATCAATGAGCGACACGACTTTATCCAGAGCGTGATCTACGGCTTTGGCGCCGCGACCGGCTTCTCGCTGGTGTTGATCCTGTTTGCCGCCATGCGTGAGCGTCTGGTCGCCGCCGATGTACCCGCGCCGTTTCGCGGGGTGTCGATTGCCATGATCACCGCCGGTCTGATGTCGCTGGCCTTTATGGGCTTTACCGGCCTTATCAAGATATAACCATGATCCATATTCTCTTTGCCATTCTGGTGCTCACCCTGCTGGCGCTGGCGTTCGGGATTATCCTGGGCTTTGCCGCCGTCAAGTTTCATGTGGAAGCAGACCCCATCGTCGACCAGCTCGATGCCCTGCTGCCGCAAACCCAGTGTGGCCAGTGCGGCTATCCCGGCTGCAAACCCTACGCCGAGGCGCTCGCCAACGGCGATCAGATCAACAAGTGCGTACCCGGTGGCGAGGCCACCATGCGCAAGATTGCCGATCTGATGGGGGTCGAGCCCCAGCCGCTGGGGGGCAGTGACGAGGCCGCCGTGCCGGTCAAGAAGGTCGCCTTTATCCACGAAGATCAGTGCATCGGCTGCACCAAGTGCATTCAGGCCTGCCCGGTGGATGCCATCGTCGGCGCCACCAAGGCGATGCATACCGTGATTGCCAACGAGTGCACCGGTTGCGATCTCTGTGTCGATCCCTGTCCGACCGACTGCATCGAGATGATCCCGGTGCCCACCACGGTCGATAACTGGAAGTGGGATCTCAATAACGTGCATGTTCCGGGCAAGATTCCGGTCAAGATAGTGGAATAAACAGCGGAGCAACCATGCATTCCTTACTCGAACGTATCAAAGCCGGCACGCTCTGGGACTTTCACGGTGGCATTCACCCCGCCGACAACAAGCTGCAATCAAGCCAGAGCCCGGTGGTAGACGCCGGTCTGCCGCCACGCCTCATCATTCCGCTGCGCCAGCACGCAGGCCACGCCGGCGATCTGCTGGTGCAGGTGGGCGACAAGGTCAAAAAAGGGCAGCCGCTGACCCGTTATGCCAAGGGGCGGGTCGTCCCTGTCCATGCCTCCACCTCGGGCACCATCACCGAGATTGGCAACCACACGGTTGCCCACCCCTCCGGACTCGGCGATCTCTGCGTCATCCTCACCCCGGATGGGGAAGATGAATGGGGCGAGCGCAATGGCAAAGCCGATTACTGGAATCTGGAGCGGGGCGAGCTGCTCGAGCGCATTCAGCAGGCGGGGGTAGCGGGCCTTGGCGGCGCCGTCTTCCCCACTCACAGCAAGCTCGATGGCCGCGGCCAGCTCACCGAGATCCTGATCGTCAACGGGCTGGAGTGCGAACCCTATATCACCACCGACGATCGGCTGATGCAGCAGTACGCCGACGAGATCATGGATGGCATCCGGGTGCTCAAGCACCTGCTCAAACCGAAACTCACCCTGATCGGGGTGGAAGACAACAAACCCGAGGCGATCACCGAGCTGACCCGTCACGCCACCGACGAGGATGTGCTGGTCAAGACGGTGCCGACCAAGTACCCCTCGGGCGGTGCCAAGCAAACCATCGAGCTGCTCACCGGCCGTCAGGTGCCCAAAGGCGGGCGCGCGGTCGATATCGGCATCATGGTGCTCAACGTCGCCACCGTGTTTGCCATCAAGCGCGCCATTATCGACGGCGAGCCGCTGATCGAGCGGATCGTCACCCTCACTGGCGACAGCTTCAAGAAGCCCGGCAACGCCTGGGTGCGCCTCGGTACGCCGGTGCGCTGGCTACTGCAGCGCTTCGAGCTGCAACCGGAGGCGGATCAGCGGGTGATCATGGGGGGCCCCATGATGGGCTTTACCCTGCCCCACGCCATGGTGCCTGTGGTCAAGGCGACCAACTGCCTGCTGGCGCCGACGCAAGCCGAACTGCCCGCCCCCGGCCCGGAGCAGCCCTGCATCCGTTGCAGCGCCTGTGCCGATGCCTGCCCGGCCAGCCTGCTGCCGCAAGAGCTCTACTGGTACAGCAAGGCCAAGGAGTACGACAAAGCCGAGAAGCTCAACCTGATGGACTGCATCGAGTGCGGTGCCTGCGCCTGGGTCTGCCCGAGCGAGATCCCGCTGGTGCAGTACTACAAGATCGCCAAGGATGACATTCGCGAAGCCCGCGCCGAGGCCGAGAAAGCCGAACGCGCCAAGCAGCGTTTCGAGGCCAAGCAGGCCCGTTTCGAGCGGGAGAAAGCAGCCCGCGAAGCGCGCCACGCCGAAGCCGCCGCCCAGCGCCGTCAGACCATGACGGCCGCAGGCGGGGAAGATCCGGTGGCAGCGGCACTGGCCCGCATCAAGGCCAAGCAGGATGCGCCCATCACAGCCATTGCCACCACCGCCGAGGGCTTGCCTGACAACAGCGCGGTGATTGCCGCCCGCGAAGCCCGCAAACGGGAAGCGGAGGCGCGCCGCGCCGCCAAGCTGGCAGAGAACGCAAACAGCGACACTGCCGCTGCGGCGCAACCCGCCGAGGCGGTTGACCTCGCCAGCGATCCCAAGAAAGCGGCCATCGCCGCCGCACTGGCCCGCGCCAAGGCCAAGAAAGCCGCTCAGGCTGGCGAGAGCGCCGAGCCTGTGACTGCCGAAGCCGTTGCTGCCCCAGCGGTAGATGCTGATCAGCAAAAAGCAGAGGTTGATCCGAAAAAGGCGGCGATTGCTGCCGCCATTGCCCGCGCCAAGGCCAAAAAGGCCGAGGCGAATGGTGGACCGGTAAGCGCTGCCAAGGGCACGGCAGCCGAGGTCAACACGCAAAATGATGCCCCTGTCGATCCCAAAAAAGCGGCAATTGCTGCCGCCATCGCCCGGGCCAAGGCCAAGAAGGCCGCCCAGCAGGGTGACAGCGCTGAGGGCGATCTGACTGCAAATGCTGGCGCCAGCGAATCCGCTGCAACCCAAAGTGATGCGCCATCTGCGGCCAGCGAAGCGGTTGATCCCAAGAAAGCTGCTATCGCTGCTGCCATTGCCCGCGCCAAGGCCAAAAAGCTGGCCCAGCAGGGCGAGAGTGCCGGTGCTGAAGGTGCGCAGAGTGAGCCAGCTGCCAGCGCACAGACCCGCGACGTGGCGGTAGCCAAGAGCGAAGTAACCACCAGCCAAAGCGATACGGCTGCAAGTGCAGCGGTCGATCCCAAGAAGGCCGCTATCGCCGCTGCCATCGCCCGGGCCAAGGCCAAAAAGCTGGCCCAGCAGGGCGAAAGTGCCGGTGCTGAAGTAGCAAGTACCAGTGCAGAGGTAGAAAGTGCCGCTACTCAGGTAGATAGAGCCGAAACTGAGGGTGAGCGCGCACCGGCCGAGCCGATGCAAAGCGATGCAGCCAGCAGTGAGCAACCACTTGCCGTCACTGCCGCGCCGGAAGCGAACGCCCCTGCGGCTGACGCCCTGGTTGATCCGAAAAAAGCGGCCATTGCAGCCGCGGTGGCCCGCGCCAAGGCGAAGAAGCTGGCGGCAGAGGCGGCCAGAGCTGCCGAAACCGCCGCTGAAGATGCCCCGTCAGCCGACCGAACAACCACAAGGTAATCGACAGACTCATGTTCAATATTGCGACTGCGCCGTTTGCCCATAACCGCAAACAGACCCGAACCCTGATGCTGCTGGTGATCCTGGCCTGCGTGCCGGGCTTGCTGGCCCAGACCTGGTTCTTCGGCTGGGGCTCCTTTATCCAGATCCTGCTGGCGCTGGTGACCGCGTTGCTGTGCGAGGCGCTGGTGCTCAAGCTCCGTGGCCGCGCCATCAAGCCTGCCCTGATGGATGGCAGTGCGGCGCTCACCGCCGTGCTGATCGGTCTCTCCCTGCCGCCGCTGCTGCCATGGTGGATGCTGGTGGTGGGCACGGCCTTTGCCATCATTGTCGCCAAACACCTTTACGGCGGACTGGGTCAGAACCTGTTCAACCCGGCCATGGTCGCCTATGTGCTGCTGCTGGTCTCCTTCCCGGTGCAGATGACCAGCTGGCTGCCGCCGGAGAGCGTGCGCGCCTACAGCCTCGGTTTTGGTGATGCGGCGTCGGTGATCTTCACCGGCTTTAGCCTCGACGGCTACAGCATGGCCCAGCTCAAGCAGGGGGTGGATGGTCTCACCATGGCGACCCCCCTCGATACCCTGAAAACCGGCCTGACTCAGGGGCTCACCACCGGCGAGATCCTGAGCGGCCCGCTGTTCGAGGGTTGGGGCGGCATCGGCTGGAGCTGGGTCAACCTCGGCTATCTGCTGGGCGGCCTCTTCCTGCTGCAACAGAAGGTGATCAACTGGCGCATTCCGACCGCCATTCTCGGTGCCCTGCTGGCGGCCTCCACCATCGGCTATCTGGTGAGCCCGGATGCGACTGCCACGCCCATGTTCCATCTCTTTAGCGGCGCCACTATGCTGGGGGCCTTCTTTATCGCCACCGATCCGGTCAGCGCCTGCACCACACCGCGCGGCCGACTGGTCTATGGCGTGCTGATCGGGGTGCTGGTCTACATCATTCGCCGCTTTGGCGGCTATCCGGATGCGTTCGCCTTCGCCGTGCTGCTGGCCAACCTTTGCGTACCCTTTATTGACAGTCTGACTCGCCCGAAAGTGTATGGAGCTCGTCGCCAATGATGTTTCTGCCCTTTTCCCCCATCACAGCTGACGGAGCCCGGACATGTTAAAGAGCATGCGCAAGAACGGCCTTATTCTGGCGATGTTCGCGCTCGGCTGTACCGCGCTGGTGGTACTGACCAACGAGCTGACCAAGGATAAAATCGCCCACCAGCAACAGCTGGAGAAACAGCAGACCCTCTCGGTATTGCTGCCAGAGGGGAGCTATGACAACGATCTGGTGGCCAGCTGCAAGCAGGTGACCAGCAGGAAGTATCTCGGCAGCGATCAGCCGCAAGCCCTCTATACCGCCAGCAAAAATGGCGTGGTGACCGGCTATGCATTGGAGGCGATCGCGCCGGATGGTTACAGCGGGGCGATCCGCATCGTGGCGGGCTTTGATGCCAAGGGCACCATCACAGCCGTGCGCGTGCTCGCTCACAACGAGACCCCGGGCCTTGGTGACAAGATCGAGCTGAAGAAATCGGACTGGATCAACAGCTTTGCCGGAAAATTCCTGACCCATGACAACGAGCCCCAGTGGGCGGTGAAGAAGGATGGCGGCGAGTTCGATGCCTTTACCGGCGCCACCATCACCCCGCGAGCCGTGGTCAAGGCGGTGAAGAACCTGCTTAAACTGCAGCAGGAGCAACCCGAACTGCTCAGCAACGCCCCGGCTTGTCCGGCGGCGAACTAACGGAGTCGAGCCATCATGAACCAGATGGAACAGATTGAAACGGGCGCAACCCCGCTTGCCGAGCTGGAAAGCCGCAAGGGCGAGCTCAAGGAGCTGATGAGTCAGGGGCTGTGGAAGAACAACCCCTCGCTGGTGCAGGTGCTGGGGCTCTGCCCGACCCTCGCCGTCTCCTCCACCTTTACCAATGCGCTGGGGCTGGGCCTTGCCACCATGGCAGTGCTGGTCTGCTCAAACCTCGCCGTCTCGCTGGTGCGCAACTGGGTGCCGAAGGATATTCGCATCCCGGTCTATGTGATGATCATCGCCTCGCTGGTGACCAGCGTACAGCTGCTGATGAACGCCTACACCTATGGCCTCTATCAGGCACTCGGCATCTTTATCGCCCTGATCGTCACCAACTGCGTCATCATCGGCCGTGCCGAGGCCTATGCCTCCAAGAACCCGCCGCTGCTGGCAGCCCTCGACGGCCTGATGATGGGCCTTGGCTTTACTCTGGTGCTGCTGGTACTGGGCGGCATGCGCGAGATCATCGGCATGGGCACCCTGTTTGATGGTGCCGAGCTGCTGCTGGGCGAGTGGGCCAAATCCCTGCGCATCGAGCTGTTCCACGCCGATGCCAGCCTGCTGCTGGCGATTTTGCCGCCGGGCGGCTTCATCGGGCTGGGGCTGCTGATCGCCGCCAAGAACGCCATCAACGACTGGCGGGACCGCAAACAGGCAGCTACCGTAGCCCACTGCAACGTTGCCCCGGCCCGCGTCCGGGCGACCGAGCTATGATTGGACGCAAGGCATGAACAACCAGAAACGCAGAGAGATCCTCGAGCGGCTGCGGGAAAACAACCCGCACCCCACCACAGAGCTCAATTTCAACTCGCCATTCGAGCTGTTGATCGCCGTGCTGCTCTCGGCGCAGGCGACCGATGTCAGCGTCAACAAGGCGACCGATAAGCTCTATCCGGTGGCCAACACCCCGCAAGCGATGCTGGAGCTCGGGGTGGACGGGCTCAAGGAGTACATCAAGACCATTGGCCTCTTCAACACCAAGGCCGAGAACGTCATCAAGACCTGCGCCATCTTGCTGGAGCGCCACGGCGGCGAGGTGCCGGAGAACCGCGAAGCGCTGGAAGCCCTGCCGGGCGTCGGTCGCAAGACCGCCAACGTGGTGCTCAACACCGCCTTTGGCTGGCCCACCATCGCCGTCGATACCCATATCTTCCGGGTCTCGAACCGTACCGGTTTTGCGGTGGGCAAGAACGTGGATCAGGTGGAGGAGAAGCTGCTCAAAGTGGTACCCGCCGAGTTCAAGCTGGATGTCCACCACTGGCTGATCCTGCACGGGCGTTACACCTGTCTGGCTCGCAAGCCCCGTTGTGGTTCTTGTATCATCGAGGACTTGTGCGAATACAAAGAGAAGGTCTATCCAGAGAGCTGAATGACTGGGCGCCACAACCGTCCTACCTGTCTCGCTCGCAAACATCCGCTGCAGTGGTTCCTGTATCATCGAGGACCTCTGCGAATACAAAGAGAAGGTCTATCCAGAAAGCTGATAGCCTCGCAACCGAGATTGAAAGCAGTACACATCACCAACCCGGAGAACTGAGCAATGAGAATTCTGCATACCATGCTGCGTGTCGGCGATCTGCAACGCTCCATCGACTTCTACACCCGCGTCCTCGGCATGAAGCTGCTGCGCAAGAGCGAGAACAGCGAGTACAAGTACACCCTGGCCTTCGTCGGCTACGGTGACGAGAAGGATGAAGCGGTGATCGAGCTGACCTACAACTGGGGGGTGAGCGAGTACGAACTGGGCTCCGCCTACGGCCACATCGCGCTGGAAGCGGACGACATCTATGCCACCTGCGAAGCACTGCGCGCCGCCGGTGCCAAGATCACTCGTGAGCCGGGCCCGGTCAAGGGCGGCACCACCGTCATCGCCTTCGTCGAAGATCCGGACGGTTACAAGATTGAACTGATTGCCAAGAAAGATGCCGGTACTGGCCTCGGTGACAGCTTCTAAGCTGCCCTAATCCCGCTGCCGAATGGCAGGATCAAAAAAGAGCGCATCTGCGCTCTTTTTTATGCCTCTTTGCCGGGGACAGCACTAGATCTCGCCATTGCGCCCCATGCTGATCACCACCCGCCGGTTCTTGGCACGCCCCTGTTCGGTTTCGTTGGAGGCGACGTGCTGCTTCTCGCCATGCCCCTCCACCGAGATCTTGCCGGGATCGATCCCCAGATCGACAAACACCTTCTTGATGGCATCGGCCCGCTTCTCGGAGAGTTTCAGGTTCGGCCAACGGCCGCCATAGCTGTCGCTGTAGGCGTCAATTACCACCACATCGATGCTCTTGTCCGCCTTGATAAACTCGCTGATCATCGCCAGCCGCCGCTTGGAGGGGATGGAGAGCTGATCGCTGTTTTTGTCGTAGGTGAGCACGCTAAAGGCGATATCGTTAAAGCTGTAGGGCAAGAGTCCGCTCAGACAGTCGATAAAAGCTTGATATTTGACCCGAAAGTTGACAGACGACAGCGACACTCGCACCGCGCGGTTCTGGCGATACCAGTCCCGATACTGGAAGGTCGGCATCCGCCCCCCCTCCAGCTCGTCGAGCATGGTCCAGGCGGTTTGCCCCTCCACCAGCCCATCGAACTGCTGATAGAAGCGCAGTTGACTCACTTCTCGCCCGGCTATCCCTGGGCGCCATACCGGCGGCATGATGCCAAGGCTCACCGTCTGGGTCTGGGCCTGTGGCCGCTTGCCCTTGAGCTCGAAGTCGAGGTTGATCTTGCGACCGGCGCGGCTGACAAAGGCCCCCGTTCCCCAGTTGGGAATAGGATGCTCGAGGCGACACTCAATCTGGGTATCGGAGGTCAAACGCCAGACGGATTGATCCAGACCGGCACCAAATTCGGTGACCCCAGCCTGTAACTGCATACTCACGGATATGCTGACCAACCCCAACACCCAAGCGTTCAATTGCTTGTCCTCCACACGATCTCACAAGGGGTATCGGCCAGGGAGGGACAAGCTTTAGCGCAAATGGATCAGTGGGGAGAGGCTCTCTCTATCAACTTGAAGCTGGCAATTCGTCCAGCCAGCTCCCGTGCCAACTGATCCAGTTCGACACTATTCTGCTGCAGGGTGACCGAGTGCTGGCGATGGGCCTCGTACACTTCGCGGATGGTCATTACGTTGTGCTGGATATCGTCCGTTACGTAGCGCTGCTGCTCGGTTGCGGTAGCCACCTGCGCCGTCATGTCACTCACCTTGCGCACCTCATTGACGATGTCGGTCAGCTCGTGACCCGCCCGCTGCGCTTCACTGACACTGAGGCCCGCCTGCTCGCTGCCCGACTGCATGGCCACCACCGCCTGAAGGGCTCCAGCCCGCAAACGGGAGAGCATCTGTTCGATATCATCTGCCGCCTGCTGGGTACGGGCAGCCAGTGAACGAACCTCATCGGCGACCACGGCAAAGCCGCGCCCCGACTCACCGGCACGGGCTGCCTCAATGGCGGCATTGAGGGCCAACAGATTGGTGCGATCGGAGATCTGCTTGATGAGGTTGAGTGCCTCGACGGCGGACTCGGTATCCTGATGCAGGTTGTTGACCAACAGCCGGGTCTCGTCGAGGGTGCCGGCCACCTGCTCGATGGCGGCGATAGTCTGATCCACCTCCTTGTCCCCCTGCCGGGCACGGCCAATGGCCTGCTGGGTCGCCAGTGAGGTCTGGGTCGCATTGCGAGCAATTTCGGCCACCGTCGAAGCCATTTCCGTTGCGGCGGTGGCAACCAGTTCAACCTGACCGACGCCACGCACCACACCTTCATTCACTTCGGCAATCACCTCGCTGGAGTTGCTGGCACTACGGGTCAATATCTCACAGGAGCGGCGCACCTCCAGCAACAAGCCTTCCAGATGCTGCAGAAAGTGGTTGAGATCCCGCGCCAATGCCCCAAGCTCGTCACCCGATTGCCAGTTGACCCTCACCGTCAGATCATTGTCATTGACGAGCCGTGAAAAGGTGCGATGCAGAGCGACGAAGCCCAGATGCACATCCCGCAGCACCTTCCAACTGATGAGGGTAGTCAACAGCAGGCAGCACAGAACCGCCATAGCCCCCCACCAGAAGTTGCGCTGACTCTCTCCCTGCATCTGCTCAACCCGTTCGAACAACTGCTGGAAGAGCTGATCTTCGCCCTGTTTGAGCTGGTCGATCTTCTCGGTGCTCACGGCAAACCAGCGCTCCGGATCGACGCCAAAGCTCCCCTCGGTCATCTTGCCCAGGGCGAGCTGCTCATATTTCGCGACCTCTGCCATCACCGGACTCTTCTCAATTTGCTCAAGCAGGCGTCGCTGCGGCTCGCTTGCCACGGCGCGAAAACGCTCCAGATAGCTCTGCTGGGCAGCGAGCAGGGACATAAATTGCTGCAAGGTAGCCGGGGTGAAACTCCCTTTGGCAAAGACATTGCTGAGGGTCGCCCGCTCCATCCCCATACGCTCCTTGTTTTGCAAAAATGCGGCGTAGGCATTGGTCTGCAAGGCAATAGCGGCATCCTGGCTACGCAGACTAATCTCATCCACGACCTTGAGCAGAGAAGCAATCAACTGGCTATAAAAGGCGACCTGACGCGGGGCCTCTATGGCCAGTTTGTCCACCTGATTGCGGATCCCCATCAACTCGCGCAAAGCCAGATCCACCTGCTCGTGGGCAACCCCCCTCTCCAACCCCTGAAAGCGATGAATGGCTTCATCAACCTGTTGCCGCTGACGTGGCAGGGCATCTGCAAATTTGCGCCCTTCAGAGCCGATAAACCCCGCCGACATGCCACGCTCCTTTTGCAGCTCGTGCACCAACTGGGCGCTGCGTTCGACCACAGTCAGCTGCTGCAGGGCTTGCGTCATCTCATGGGTCACCCGATATCTGTCGTATGCGTAGTGGCTGGCGAAAAACAGCAGCGCCAATAACGGCAGGCAAATTGCCAGCAACATCTTGCCGGCCAATCCGAGTCTGTTCATCCCGCACTCCTGTCATTTTTATCAACGCGTTGATTATATCCGGCCTGCTCGCTTATGCCGCTGACGACATCTGCCATTGGCCAGAACCATGAGCTGCATCAACCATTTTCTGTAGATGGCCACGCAGCCCCCCCATAGCCCAGCCCAATGGTCAGGTCGAGACAGCCAGAGAGAAACTCGCTACAGTAGATCAGGGCGACAGGAGGTCGCTTGTTTGGGGAATCCAGCCATGAAACACCCGCTCTGCCCGCTTTACCGTCTGGGTTGCGCCCTCTTCGCGGCGACCCTGCCCATGGCGTCACTCGCGGCCAGTAACAACCTTGACGATCAGGAGGAGGACTGGGCGCAAAAACGGGCCAATGCGGTGATCTCGCTGATGACTTTCAGCGTGGTGCCGGACATCACCGCCAGCAACCTGGACATCGGCAGCAGCACTGGCCAATCTTCTGCGCTCAACATGGGGCAACTGGGAGGCGGCGCAACCCTGAGCGAAGCCGTGCCCATCTATCTGGAGGGGGCGCTGGGCTACAGCCGCTACGACCCCCAGTTTGTGATAAGCAATGGTACCGAAAGTCGCACCATACCGACCAAGTGGAATAGCCTGACCGCCTCGGGCGGGATCGGCTGGGATGTCACCCTTCACAAAGATCCGCGTGGCGGCCACTGGGTGCTGCGCCCCATAGCCAACGTCTCGCTCGGTACCATGGCCAGTGACCTGCGGATCGGCAACTGGCTGCTGGATCGTACCAAGGGCTACTCGCTGGACTTTCTCGATGGGGGTCAGCTCAATATGTACGGGCTGGGTGGCTCGCTGATGCTCGATTACGAACTCTTTTCACCGGCCCAGGACATAGATGCCGAACTGCGCTACTCCTATCAGCACCTGCAGAGCTTTGGCGGCACCTCGACCAGCGTCCGTGGTCACGCCGAGGCGGAGAACCTCGGCCTCTATCTGCGCCGCCGCGCCCCGCTGTTCCACTGGACCCTGCTCGACAGACCGGTGCGCTATGTACTGGAGGGGGCTCATACCGCATATCTGGGGGAGCAACGGGGGTTGCTTGGCTTTGACTCCCTCAACTCCATCGGCGCCGGTCTGGAGCTGGACAGCAGCAAGTACGACATCATTGTCACCCGTACCCGGCTGGTTGCCCGCTACATGTTCAGCCACAACACCAGCGGTTATTCCATCGGGCTGGCCATGAGCTTCTAACCCGGGCTGCCAGAGGGGCATCCTCCGAGTCGCATCATGCAGCTATCACCGCCACCATAAAAAACGCCAGCCTTGCGGCTGGCGTTCTCATTGGGGTTGAAGTGACTTATTTCAGATCGAAACGGTCATTGTTCATCACCTTGACCCAGGCCTTGACGAAGTCTCGGACGAACTTCTCCTTGCCATCTTGCTGGGCATAGACCTCGGCGTAGGCACGCAGCACCGAGTTGGAGCCAAACACCAGATCAACCCGGGTAGCAGTCCACTTCACCGCACCACTCTGGCGATCCACGATCTGGTAACTGTTGCGGCCAGTCGGCTGCCAGCTATAGGCCATGTCGGTCAGGTTGACGAAGAAGTCGTTGCTGAGCACACCGACCCGGTCGGTAAAGACGCCGTGGGCCGACCCGCCATGGTTGGTGCCAAGCACCCGCATACCGCCGACCAGCACAGTCATCTCGCGGGCGGTAAGCCCCAGCAACTGGGCACGGTCGAGCAGCATCTCCTCCGGCTGCACCTTGTAGTGCCCCTTCTGCCAGTTGCGGAAACCATCGTGAACCGGCTCGAGGAAGGCGAACGACTCGGCATCGGTCTGTTCGGCGCTGGCATCGCCGCGGCCCGGCGCAAAGGGAACGACGATATCGACGCCAGCCAGTTTGGCCGCCTGCTCCACCGCTGCGCTGCCACCCAGCACAATCAGGTCGGCGATGCTGACCGGCTTGCTCAGGGAGGCCTGCAGGGCGATCAGGGCGTTGAGCACCTTCTCGAGGCGAGCGGGCTCGTTGCCTTCCCACTCTTTCATCGGCGCGAGACGGATGCGAGCACCGTTGGCACCACCGCGATAATCGGAGCCGCGGAAGGTGCGGGCACTGTCCCATGCGGTGGCGATCAAATCGGTTGGCGCCACGCCGCAGGCCAGCAGTTTGGCCTTGATCTCACTAACCTCTTTGTCAGAGAGCTGGTAATCCACCGCCGGAACCGGATCCTGCCACACCATGACTTCGCTCGGCACTTCTGGCCCCAGATAGCGGCTGCGCGGCCCCATGTCGCGGTGGGTAAGCTTGAACCAGGCGCGGGCAAAGGCGTCGGAGAAGAGCGCTTGATCCGCGGCAAAGCGCTCGGAGATCTCCCGATAGACGGGGTCAAAACGCAGCGCCATGTCCGCATCGGTCATGATGGGGTTGCAGCGGATAGAGGGGTCTTCCACGTCCACCGGACGATCTTCCTCCTTGATGGCGACGGGCTCCCACTGCCAAGCACCGGCCGGGCTCTTCTTGAGCCACCAGTCGTGGCCCAGCAGCATCTTGAAGTAGCCGTTGTCCCAGCGGGTCGGGTTGCTGGTCCAGGCACCTTCGATCCCGCTGGTCACCGTATCACGGCCGATACCGCGGCTCTCGTGGTTGATCCAGCCAAGCCCCTGTTCGTGCACATCCGCCCCTTCGGGGGCTGGTCCCAGTTTGGCTGCGCTGCCGTTGCCGTGGGCCTTGCCGACGGTGTGGCCACCGGCGGTGAGGGCGACGGTCTCTTCGTCATTCATTCCCATACGGGCAAAGGTGACGCGCATGTCGTGGGCGGTTTTCAGGGGATCGGGATTGCCATCCACCCCTTCCGGGTTGACGTAAATCAGCCCCATCATCACCGCGGCCAGCGGGTTCTCCAGATCCCGTTCGCCGCTGTAACGGCTCCCTTCGCTACCGCTCGGTGCCAGCCACTCCTTCTCGGAACCCCAGTAGACATCTTTTTCCGGATGCCAGATATCCTCGCGGCCACCGGCAAAGCCGAAGGTCTTGAGCCCCATGGACTCATAGGCGACGTTGCCCGCCAGGATCATCAGGTCAGCCCAGGAAATCTTGTTGCCGTACTTCTGTTTGATCGGCCACAGCAGACGGCGTGCCTTGTCGAGGTTGCCGTTGTCAGGCCAACTGTTGAGGGGGGCGAAGCGCTGGTTGCCGGTGTTGGCACCGCCGCGCCCGTCGGTAGCGCGATAGCTGCCGGCGGAGTGCCAGGCCATGCGGATCATCAGGCCGCCATAGTGACCCCAGTCTGCCGGCCACCAAGGCTGGCTGTCGGTCATCAGGGCATGCAGATCTGCCTTGAGGGCATCGTAATCGAGGCTGTTGAAGGCATCGGGATAATCGAAAGTCTCATCCATCGGATTGGTCTTGCTGTCATGCTGGTGCAGGATGTCGAGGTTGAGGGCATTGGGCCACCAGACTTGATGCTCCTGGCTGGCAGAGGTATTGGCACCGTGGGCAAAGGGGCACTGACCGGCCCCGCTAGCGTGTTTGTCCATCTATCAGATCCTCATTGTGGTCATAATGACGGCGAAACCCTTCGCTTCGCAGTAGAGACTAGCCTACCCCCCACTAGTCACTTAAAAAACCGAATAAAAAAGTTCAATTCAATCTGGTTTTGCGATTGAACTATCTCGTCACCGGGTAACAAACAGAACAATGCAGGCGCTTGCAGAGTAGTAGTGGCATAGATCACACACGCTTGTTGAACCCACTGTTAACATGTTGCCATTGCACATCAGACGACAGCGTTGAAATGGACTTCACACCCGTTATTGCGGTTCTGCTGGGCCAGCTCTGGTATCTGCTGCCCCTGCTGTTGCTGGCCACCCTGATCAAAACGCCCAGGTTCAAGGGGATGGTTGGGGAGGCATTTATCAACTTGGGCATCCGGCTCTTTCTCGACAAGCGGGAGTACCACCTGCTCAAGAACGTGACCCTGCCGACCCCGCAGGGCACTACCCAGATCGATCATGTGATCGTCTCGCGCTTCGGGCTGTTTGTGATCGAGACCAAGAACATCAAGGGGTGGATATTTGGCAATCCAGCCCACAAGAGCTGGACCCAGCAGCTCTATCGCCGCAGACATACCTTTCAAAATCCCCTGCGCCAAAACTATCTGCACCTGATGACGCTCAAATCCTTGCTGGGTCTTGCTGATCATCAGCTCCATTCAATTATCTACTTTATTGGCGACTGCACCTTTAAAACCCCCATGCCGGATAACGTGATGAACCGTGGGCTTATTCGCTATATCAAGAGTAAAACCACGCAGGTGTTGACCTCTGCCGACGTCACCAAAGTGATCGACAGCATCCAGCGGGGACGACTGGCCGCCAATTGGCAGACCCATAACCAGCATGTGGCGCAGTTGAAAGCACGTCACAGCGAGGTTCCCCACCCACCTTTATCCGTAGCTGCAATGCCTGTCGTCAATCAGGTGGTGAACGCCGCGCCCACCATCACCGAATCGAGCCCTCAAGCAAATCCACTATGCCCCAGATGCGGCAACCCGATGGTATTGCGTACCGCCAAACGGGGGGATAACCGAGGCAATCGGTTTTGGGGATGCAGTGGATACCCCAAATGCAGATCCATTGTAAATCTCACGGGGAACAGCAAGGCATGAACAGCCACACAAGGGAAACTCACCTGACATCAAGGGCGGCCAATTGGCCGCCCTTGATACTTCTTAGCGAATCGTCGCCATCTGCCGCACGCATCGCTGTTCTCTGTCATCCACCCGCTTGGCAAACCAGGCGGTGGTGAGGTTGCGGGTAATTTTCGGGCTCTTTAGCTGAATGCCGGGCAGGATGGCGCGGGGCAGTCGCTTGCCCGCTTGCTTGTCGGCCAGGCTAAAGATGCGATGGTAGAGGTCGGTCTCGGCAAATTCGGCGGTATCCCCTTTGCGCAGGCTCTGGTGGATCGCCTGTTTGCTCATATTGACCCGGTTGGCGAGGGTGTAGACGGCAAGCTCGGTATTGCCCGGCAGATCCGAGTCATAGCGGATCAGATCCCCGTCCAGCGCCAGAGTTTTGCCACTCAAGCGGCTGACGGCGGCCTGAAAAGCGGCATTGCGGCTGGCGTACCAGCCGGCGTTGAAATCGGCAAAGCGGTAGAGGGTATCCGGGTAGTCGGCGGGATAACCGAAGATATGTTTGGTGCCAAACCAGATGCCGCCGCGACGGGTAAAGACTTCGTGGCGGATGGAATCCTTGATTGGATAGGGGTAGCCACGGGCGTTGGCCTCGGCAAAGGCGATGCTCACCTGCATCGGACCGCCGGTATGCACCGGGTTGAGGTTGCCAAACAGCGTCTTGCCCATCGGCAGCATGCTGATCATGTCTTCGAAAATTTCGCTCATCTCCCGCTCGGTACGCAACTTGTCGATCCGCTCGGCGTAGCTCTTGCCGGTGGGCGAGTTGATGGAGAGCGCGGCCCGCACCATAAATTCGGGGATCAGCAGCTTGGCTGCCCGTGAGTTGATCTCTTTCCAGGCGATCTTGCCAAGGCCCGGCACCACGGGGTCGGCCTGATAAGTAGCTTCCTGCTCCGCCACCGCCAGCACGCTACAGACATTGTGATCATTGACCGTCACCCCCTGGGTGGTGAGCGCCGTCACCACGTCGTTGGCCCACCCCTGTTTGTCAGGCACCTGACGGGGCAAGAAGCGCACGATGCGGCTCTTCATATCCGCCGGTTTGCGCGGCTGCATGGCAGGCGGCGTTTTGGGGTTGCTCACGCTCGCCTCTTTGGTGGGCGCGGAGGCGGGATCACTGGCACAACCAGCCAGCAACAAGGCAGAGCAGAAGGCAAGAAGACGACAGGAAGGCAAAGCGGTCATAAGCATGTCCATTTTTTGTAGGCCCTACAGGCAGCGCCGCTGGCACTGCACTGACAAGCAAAGTGGGGCCATTGTAGAGGATTGCCTGCTGCAGTTGAAACCCGCGCTCGCAGCATCCCCTCCCCTTGCCAGCTTTTACCACCCCACGCGCCATCCGTTGTCTGCGATACGGAACTCATGACCTTCCTAAATGGCTCACCCGCTCCGAACCGAACGCTTAGCGACAGATAAAAAGAAACCCCCACCATCGCTGGCGGGGGTTGGTCGTCTGGCAAATCGGGCTGATGCCCGCTGCAAACGCTTAGCGGTTTTTCACCTTCTGGTGCAGCTCCTGCACCGAGTTGACGTTAGCGGTGGCATCCACGCTGATGGCCATGCAGGTGGCAAACGCCTCATTCATGGTGGTGGTATACGCCACCTTGTTCTGCAAGGCGGCGCGACGCAACTGCTTGGAGTCCTGGATCGCCACCCGCCCTTCGGCGGTGTTGACGATGTAGGTGTACTCGCCATTCTTGATGCGATCCAGAATGTGCGGGCGACCTTCATGCACCTTGTTGACCAGACGCGGGTTGATGCTCGCTTCACCCAGCGCGACCGCGGTGCCGTGAGTGGCATCCAGCTCGTAACCCAGCTCCAGCAGCTTGGCAGCCAAGTCGACAACCTGCGCCTTGTCGCTGTGACGCACTGACAAGAGGGCACGACCCTCTTTCGGTACGGCGTGGTTGGCACCCAGCTGCGCCTTGGCATAGGCCTCGGCAAAGCTGCTGCCCACACCCATTACCTCACCGGTAGAGCGCATCTCTGGCCCCAGCAGCGGGTCAACTCCCGGGAACTTGGCGAACGGCAGCACCACCTCTTTCACCGAGTAGTAGGGCGGGATGATCTCTTTGGTAAAGCCCTGTTCTTTCAGGCTCTGACCGGCCATCACGCGGGCGGCAATCTTGGCCAGCGGGGCACCGGTCGCCTTGGAGACGAACGGCACGGTACGGGCGGCGCGCGGGTTCACCTCGATGAGGTAGATGTCATCGCCCTTGACCGCGAACTGCACGTTCATCAGGCCGATAACGCCGAGCTCCAGCGCCAGCTTGCGCACCTGCTCGCGGATCTCGTCCTGAATCTTCTTGGACAAGGTATAGGGAGGCAGGGAGCAACCGGAGTCACCGGAGTGGATACCGGCCTGCTCGATGTGCTCCATGATGCCGCCGATGACTACATCGGTGCCGTCGCAGATGGCATCCACGTCCAGCTCGGTCGCATCGTCCAGGAAGCGGTCCAGCAGCACCGGCGATTCGTTAGAGACGCTCACCGCCTCGGCGAAGTAGCGACGCAGATCCTGCTCGTCATAGACGATTTCCATGGCGCGGCCACCCAGCACGTAGGAGGGGCGAACCACCAGCGGGTAGGTGATACGCTCGGCCAGCAGCACGGCCTGCTCCAGCGCGGTGACGGTGCCGTTTTCCGGCTGCTTGAGGCCGAGGCGCTCGACGGCAGACTGGAAGCGCTCGCGGTCTTCGGCGCGGTCGATGGCATCCGGGCTGGTACCGATGATCGGCACGCCGTTGGCTTCCAGTGCACGGGCCAGTTTCAGCGGGGTCTGGCCACCGTACTGAACGATGACGCCCTTGGGTTTTTCGATGCGCACGATTTCCAGCACATCTTCCAGGGTCACCGGCTCGAAGTAGAGACGATCGGAGGTGTCGTAATCGGTAGAGACGGTCTCCGGGTTGCAGTTGACCATGATGGTCTCGTAACCGTCTTCGCGCAGGGCCAGCGCTGCGTGCACGCAGCAGTAGTCGAACTCGATACCCTGACCGATACGGTTCGGGCCGCCACCGATGATCATGATCTTGTCACGGCTGCTCGGGGCCGCTTCGCACTCCTCGTCATAGCTGGAGTACATGTAGGCGGTGTTGGTGGCGAACTCGGCGGCGCAGGTATCGACCCGCTTGTAGACCGGGAAGATGTTGTGGCGGGCACGCAGCTTGCGCACTTCCCCTTCGGCCACACCGAGGATCTTGGCCAGACGGGCATCGGCAAAGCCTTTGCGCTTGAGGGCACGCAGGAAGTCGGCATCGAGACCGGCCATGCCGCGCTCTTTCACCTCTTCTTCCAGCTTCACCAGGTCTTCAATCTGCACCAGGAACCAGGGGTCAATCTTGGTCAGCTTGAAGATACCGTCCATGGAGAGACCGGCGCGGAACGCATCGGCGATATAGAAGATACGGTCGCTACCGGCGTCCTGCAGCTCGTGACGGATGCGGGTCAGGGAGTCCGGGGCATTGAGGTCAACCATGGGATCGAAGCCGGTTTTGCCGGTTTCGAGGCTGCGCAGCGCCTTGTGCAGGGACTCCTGGAAGTTGCGGCCGATGGCCATCACTTCGCCGACCGACTTCATCTGGGTCGTCAGACGATCGTTGGCACCGGCGAATTTTTCGAAGTTGAAGCGCGGCACCTTGGTGACCACGTAGTCGATGGCCGGCTCGAAGGAGGCCGGAGTGCGACCGCCGGTGATATCGTTCATCAGCTCGTCGAGGGTGTAACCGATGGCGAGCTTGGCAGCGATCTTGGCGATGGGGAAACCGGTCGCCTTGGAGGCCAGCGCGGAGGAGCGCGACACCCGCGGGTTCATCTCGATGATGACCATGCGGCCATCTTTCGGGTTGATACCGAACTGGACGTTGGAGCCGCCGGTCTCGACACCGATTTCGCGCAGCACCGCCATGGAGGCGTTGCGCATCAGCTGGTACTCCTTGTCGGTCAGCGTCTGGGCTGGCGCGACCGTGATGGAGTCACCGGTGTGGATACCCATGGGGTCGAAGTTCTCGATGGCGCAGACGATGATGCAGTTGTCGTTGCGATCCCGCACCACTTCCATCTCGTACTCTTTCCAGCCGATCAGCGACTCGTCGATGAGCAGCTCTTTGGTCGGCGACAAGTCCAGACCGCGCTCGCAGATCTCGACGAACTCTTCGGTGTTGTAGGCGATGCCGCCACCCGAGCCGCCCATGGTAAAGGAGGGACGGATGATGCAGGGGAAGCCGACCATCTGCTGCACGCCCCACGCCTCTTCCATGTTGTGGGCGATGCCGGCACGCGGGCACTCGAGGCCAATGCTGCGCATCGCCTTGTCAAAACGGGAGCGATCTTCGGCCTTGTCGATGGCGTCGGCGGTGGCACCGATCATCTCGACACCGAACTCGGCCAGCACGCCATGCTTCTCCAGTGCCAGTGCGCAGTTGAGCGCAGTCTGGCCGCCCATGGTGGGCAGGATGGCGTCCGGGCGCTCTTTCTTGATGATTTCGCGCACCACTTCCCAGGTGATGGGCTCGATGTAGGTGGCGTCTGCCATCTCCGGGTCGGTCATGATGGTGGCCGGATTGGAGTTGACCAGAATGACGCGGTAGCCCTCCTCGCGCAGGGCTTTGCACGCCTGGGCGCCGGAGTAGTCAAATTCGCAGGCTTGGCCGATGACGATGGGGCCGGCGCCGAGGATCAGGATGCTCTGAAGGTCATTACGTTTTGGCATGAAACTCTTTCCTCTATTTCTTAGGCGCGATACTGCTTAATCAATTCAATAAAGTGGTCAAAGAGACCGGCACAGTCGTGCGGGCCCGGACTCGCTTCGGGGTGCCCCTGGAAGCTGAAGGCCGGACGGTCGGTGCGATGGATACCTTGCAGGGAACCATCGAACAGGGAGACGTGGGTGGCGCGCAGGCAATCCGGCAGGCTGTTCTCGTCTACCGCAAAGCCGTGGTTCTGAGCGGTGATCATGACGGTGTTGTCATCGAGGCTCTTCACCGGATGGTTGGCACCGTGGTGGCCAAACTTCATCTTGACGGTCTTGGCACCGGAGGCCAGACCCAGCAACTGGTGACCCAGACAGATGCCGAATACCGGCGTGTTGGTATTAAGGAAAGCCTTGATGGCCTCGATGGCGTAGTCGCACGGCTCGGGGTCGCCGGGGCCGTTGGAGAGGAAGATGCCATCCGGGTTCATCGCCAGTACCTCGGCGGCCGGGGTCTTGGCCGGTACAACTGTCAGGCGGCAGCCACGGTCAACCAGCATCCGCAGAATGTTGCGCTTGACGCCAAAGTCATAGGCCACCACGTGGTATTTCAGCTCGTCGGCATCCGGGGTGACATGCCCCTTGCCAAGCTGCCAGCTCCCTTCGGTCCAGTTGTACGCTTCACCAACCGTCACCTCTTTGGCCAAGTCCATCCCCTTCAGACCGGGGAAGGCGCGGGCCTGTTCGAGAGCATAGGCTTCATCGACCTGTTTCCCGGCCAGAATGCAGCCAGCCTGAGCGCCTTTCTCGCGCAGGATGCGGGTCAGTTTACGGGTGTCGATGTCGGCGATGCCAACGATGTTGTGAGACTTGAGGTATTCGGAGAGGGATTGCTGATTGCGGAAATTGGAGGCAAGTATCGGAAGGTCCCGGATGATCAATCCCTGAGCATGGATCTGACTGGACTCTTCATCTTCGCTGTTGGTGCCGGTGTTGCCTATATGGGGGTAAGTGAGGGTGACTATCTGACGGGAATAAGAGGGATCGGTGAGGATTTCCTGATAGCCCGTCATCGACGTATTGAAAACCACTTCACCAACGGAACATCCCTCGGCGCCTATCGACACGCCTTTGAATACAGTTCCATCTTCCAGCACTAGCAATGCAGTGTGATTCAAGACAACCTCCAGTTATTTAGCTTTAAATTCAGCAATTTACCTGGGTGTTGCGGGCTCGGTTCCGGTCTTGGGCAGGACTCGAACCCGGCAGATTTCTGGCAAATTGGGCGCATTCTACTTAAAAAAAGTGGCATTTCAACGTCTTTTCTCAGATGAAATGCATCTAAATTCAATAAAAAAGCAACATTACCCATTATCTATGCACTCAATCGCTTTGCAACCCCCTCCCATGAAAGAAAAGGAAAAACCACCACCAAAAGATGACACTAAGCCAGCGATAGCGACAAAAACCAATAAAAAAACCAATAAAAACAATAGCATTCACTTTTACACAAAAAACATTAATGACAAATCTAACGCTTTTGTGATGACAAAAGTGAATATTAAAAATGGAAAACGTTTTTCTTAGTTTGAATTTTTAGTCTTTTCCTGTTGGTGTAAAAAAATGGCTTAATCAGCCATAAAGATGCTCAAATCTGTTACCTGGTGATGACATTCAGGAAGGGAAAATCTGGCAGTTCACGCAATAGTGTGATTTATAAGGCATTCAGTTAAAAATTACAGGCAGCGTGTCTTTTTACACAAACTCTGGCTAACTGACAGCAAAAACCCCGGCAAGCCGGGGTTTTTCACTGGGGTAGCAGTAGTACGAAAGTGCCGCTCAGAGGCATCACTTGAGATTGAGCACATCCTGCATGTCATAAAGACCGGCACCCTGCTGACCAAGCCACTTGCCCGCACGCACAGCACCGTTGGCAAAGGTCAGGCGGCTGGAGGCCTTGTGGCTGATCTCCACCCGCTCGCCGATATCGGCAAACATGACGGTATGCTCCCCCACCAGATCGCCGGCGCGAATGGTGGCAAAGCCGATAGTGTTGCGATCCCGCTCGCCAGTGATCCCCTCGCGACCATAGACGGCGCACTCCTTGAGATCGCGACCCAGGGTTTTGGCGACCACTTCACCCATGGAGAGCGCAGTACCGGATGGCGCATCCACCTTGTGGCGATGGTGGCCTTCGATGATCTCGATGTCGGTGTAATCCCCCATCACCTTGGCGGCCTGCTCCAGCAGCTTGAACACCAGGTTGACCCCGACCGAGTAGTTGGAGGCGAACACGATACCGATCTGCTTGCCAGCCTCTTTCAGAGCAGCCTTGCCTGCATCGTCAAAACCGGTGGTGCCAATCACCATCTGCTTGTGGTGGGCCAGCGCAAACGCCAGATTGGCAAGGGTCACCTCGGGGCGGGTAAAGTCGATGATAAGATCAAACTCGTCACGCACCTTGTCAAGACTGTCACTGATGGCCACACCCAGATGGCCCAGCCCGCCCAGCTCACCGGCATCGAGGCCGATCACCGCCGAGCCCGGCCGCTCCAGCGCAGCCCCGACCACCACGCCATCGGTGTTGGTGATGGCCTCCAGCAGCACCTTGCCCATACGACCATTACAGCCCATCACGGCCACACGGATCGGATTGTCCATCTCCACCCTCTCATCTCTTTTAATTATGGAAGGAGACCGTTTTACCAGCCCGCGCCGGGTTTGAAAAGCCCACAGTGAGCCAGCAGAGACAACCGACAAATAAACGAAATATTTAATTTAATCCGAACATTTAACGGATTTAGTCAGAGTGACAAAATCGAAAGATAAAAACACCTATCCATCTGGACGTCTATCTTGACCTTGTGGGGTTGACTCACTACTGTGGGCACCCCAATGCGGCAGGATGCCCGCCCTGTTTTCCCCCTATCCCTATCCGATACAGGTACAAAGCAGTTTATGACAGGAGGTCATTGTTCAATTTCAGAGGAACACATGATCCAGACTCAACCCAGTGCCAGGGCCTTGCTGCCACTTCTGGTTTTTCTCGCACTCTTTATCGGTACCGGTACCTGGCTGACCCTGCAGGGGGTCGAGTTCGCCTTCTATCAGCTGCCCGCTCCGGTTGCTGCCCTGCCTGCGGTGATGCTCGCCCTGCTGCTTGGCAAAGAGAGCTTCAACAGCAATCTGGAGACCTTCTTCAAGGGGGTCGGCCACAGCAATATCATGGCGATGTGCCTTATCTATCTGCTGGCGGGCGCCTTTGCCAGCGTGGCCAAGGCCACCGGCGGGGTTGATGCCACCGTGGCGCTGGGCCTGTCGCTCATCCCTGGCTGGGCGCTGTTGCCCGGGCTGTTCCTCATCTCTGCCTTTATTGCTACCGCTATGGGCACCTCCATGGGCACCATAGGTGCCGTGGCGCCGGTCGCGCTGGGCGTGGCGCAGGCGGCCGGTATCGATCCGGTACTGATGGCAGGCACCATTCTCTCCGGCGCCATGTTTGGCGATAACCTCTCCATCATCTCCGACACCACCATAGCAGCAACCCGCAGTCAGGGGTGCGAGATGAAGGACAAGTTCCGCGAGAACTTCAAGATTGCGGCCCCTGCCGCCATCGCGGTGATCCTGCTCTATCTGACCCTGGGCTCAGTGGGTGAATCCCCTGCCAGCGGCAGCGCCATCGAGCTGTTCAAGGTGATGCCTTATCTGCTGATCCTGGGGCTGGCGCTCGCCGGAGTGAATGTGTTTGTGGTGCTGGGGATCGGCATTCTGGCCGCCGGAGTGGTGGGCATGATCAACGGCTACGCCATCGGTCAGTTCAGCAAGGATATCTATCAGGGCTTTACCGGCATGCAGGAGATCTTCCTGCTCTCCATGCTGATCGGCGGTCTCGGCGCCCTGATGGAGCGTCAGGGTGGTCTGGCCTGGATCAGTGAGCGCATCAGCGCCCTGATTGCCCGTTTCACTCGCGAGCACAATGGTGAACAGAACGAGAAAGCCGCCGAGCTCGGCATCGCCGGGGTGGTGAGCCTCACCAACCTCTGCACCGCCAACAACACGGTGGCTATTATCGTCGCCAGCAAGGTAGCCCGGGATCTGGCCGAACACCACGGTGTCACCCCGCGACGCGCCGCCTCCATGCTCGATATCTTCTCCTGCGTGGTACAGGGTCTGATCCCCTGGGGCGCACAGGCGCTGCTGCTGGGATCCATCTTCGCCCTGTCGCCGCTAGCCGTGGTGAGCATGAGCTTCTACCCGATGGCTCTCGCGGTAGCGGCACTCATTGCAGTGTTTGTGAAGCACCAGATGCGCGGCAAGGCTGACAAGTAACAGACCAGAGGCTGGCGTGCCGACATGCCATCAACAGGGGCCACCCCCTGGCCCTTGTTGACTCACTATCGGACCCGCCAGCATTTATCCTACCGTCCCGGGCATCCGCCGTCCGGGGCGGGAGTTCCCCTGCCCCCTTAACGTCAAGAGTGAATGTGCTAAGGTAGAGCGCGTTCAAGCCATCGATGCGCAGCTATACCAGAGGTTCCCCATGCATGAGTCCCAACCCGAACGTCAATCCCTGCGCCAACTGGTTCGTCAACGCCGCAAAAATCTGAGTCCGGCCGAGCAGCAGGCGGCGGCCCAACAACTGCTGGCCCAGTTCAAGCAACACCCCGAGATCCTCGCCGCCAAACGCATTGCCCTCTATCTGGCCAATGATGGGGAGATCAACCCCTTGCCCACCATCCATTGGCTGTGGGCCCAGCACAAAGAGGTCTACCTGCCTGTGCTCCACCCCTTTACCCCGGGTCACCTGCTCTTTTTGCGCTATACCGCTACCAGTCCCATGGTGCGCAACCGCTACGGCATCGAAGAGCCGGAGCTGGATATCCTGCAGGTGGTGCCCCACAGCACCCTCGATCTTATCTGCACCCCGCTGGTCGCCTTCGATGCCCAGGGCAATCGTCTTGGCATGGGGGGCGGCTACTACGATCGCACTCTCGCCATCTGGCATGAGCACAAGCTGGGGCCCAAGCCGCTCGGCATTGCCCACGACTGCCAGCAGGTGGATGCGGTCCCGCAAGAGGAGTGGGATGTGCCGCTGCCCCAGATCATCACCCCGAGCCACTGCTGGCGCTTTGAATAGGCTGTGTTTGGCAGGCAGCCCCTGCTTTGTGCGCGCAAACGCAGAATAAACAGGCAAACGATTTACAAAGTCCCTCTTTTTGCCCCGGAACGTGAGCAACAAGGTCGCGACGGGGTACCGGGTTGGATATAATGCGCCCGCTTTTTTCTTAAGGAACGATCATGACTCAAGATGAAATGAAGAAGGCGGCCGGTTGGGCTGCGCTCAAGTATGTGGTTCCCGGCACCATCGTCGGGGTGGGCACCGGCTCTACCGTCAACCACTTTATCGACGCGCTGGCGACCATGAAGGACGAGATCAAGGGGGCGGTATCCAGCTCCGTGGCCTCTACCGAGCGCCTCAAGGGCTTCGGCATCACCGTATATGATCTCAACGAGATCGACGCCCTCTCCGTCTATGTGGATGGCGCCGACGAGATCAACGCAGCCCACGACATGATCAAGGGCGGTGGCGCAGCTCTGACCCGCGAGAAGATCGTTGCCGCCGTCGCTGACAAGTTCATCTGCATCATCGACAACACCAAAACCGTCGACGTGCTGGGCCAGTTCCCGCTGCCGGTGGAAGTGATCCCGATGGCCCGCGAATACGTGGCCCGCGAAATTCGCAAACTGGGTGGCAATCCGGTGTGGCGTGAAGGGGTGGTCACCGACAACGGCAACCACATTCTGGATGTGAAAGGCATGGCCATTACCGACGCCAAGGCGCTGGAAGTACGACTGAACGCCATTGTTGGTGTGGTCACCAACGGCCTGTTCGCAGCCCGCGGCGCCGATGTGGTCCTGATCGGTACGCCGGACGGCGTGATTACCCAGTAATCCCGACACCGGCAGCACAGTGCAGCGGCATCCTCCCTCGCACGCCAGCGCCACTCTGCCACCCCTGACGCAGCAGCGGCGTTGATTGAGCCCTGGGATGTGATATGACCCAAACATTGCACTGTGAATAAATGACGGCGCCTGATGGCGCCGTTTTTATTTATCCCTCAACAAGTTGCATACGGATGTTTACAACATTCGTTGATAACTTCAAAGAATTTGACTTTCGTCACAAATATTCCCTCTCCCAAACGTTTTTGCTACTTTACGGTTTTCTTCGCACACCAAATCTGCACTTACGTTTGCACATACAGAGGGATCGTCATGACCGCCAAGTTTTCATTGGACAAGGATAAAATCAAGGTACTGCTGCTGGAGGGGGTTCACCCCAACACCGTAGAGACCTTTCGTGCCGCAGGTTACACCAGTGTGGAGTATCTCAAGACCTCGCTCTCCGAAGAGGAGCTGATCGAGCAGATCCGTGACGTCCATTTCATCGGGCTGCGCTCGCGTACCCAGATCACCGAGAAGGTGCTCGACGCCGCCAGCAAGCTGGTTGCCATCGGCTGCTTCTGTATCGGTACCAACCAGGTCGAGCTGGAAGCGGCCCAGATCCGCGGTATTCCGGTCTTCAACGCCCCCTTCTCCAACACCCGTTCGGTCGCCGAGCTGGTTCTGGGCGAGATCCTGCTGCTGCTGCGCGGCATCCCCGAGAAGAACGCCAAGTGCCATCGCGGGGTGTGGGAAAAACTGGCCAACCGCTCGGTGGAAGCCCGCGGCAAGAAGCTCGGCATCATCGGCTACGGCCACATCGGTACCCAGCTTGGCATCATCGCCGAAAGCATCGGCATGAAGGTTTATTACTACGATATCGAGAACAAGCTCTCGCTGGGCAACGCCATTCAGGTGCCGAGCATGGTCGAGCTGCTCAATATGTCTGACGTCATCAGCCTGCACGTGCCGGAGACCGCCTCCACCAAGAACATGATCGGTGCCGAGCAGCTGCGGATGATGAAACCGGGCGCCATCTTCATCAACGCCGCCCGCGGTACCGTGGTGGATATCGATGCGCTGGCTGACGTCATCAAGAGCGGCCATATTGCCGGCGCCGCCATCGACGTCTTCCCGGTCGAGCCCAAGTCCAATGACGAGGAGTTCCAAAGCCCGCTGCGGGGGCTGGAGAACGTGATCCTGACCCCGCACATTGGTGGCACCACCCATGAAGCGCAGGAGAACATCGGGCTGGAAGTGGCCAACAAGCTGGTCAAATACTCCGACAACGGCTCCACCCTCTCTGCCGTCAACTTCCCGGAAGTGTCGCTGCCAGGGCACAAGGGCTCCAGCCGCCTGCTGCACATTCACCGCAACCAGCCGGGGGTGATGAACCAGATCAACCAGATCTTCGCCGAAGAGGGGATCAACATCGCCGGTCAGTACCTGCAGACCAGCAGCCATATCGGTTACGTGGTGATCGACGTGGAGACCGAGCACAGCGAGAAGGCGCTCGCCAAGCTCAAGGAGATCAACGGCACCATCCGCGCCCGCATCCTCCACTGATAGACCCTTATCTGCGCAGCAAAAAGCCCGTCGTGATGACGGGCTTTTGTATGAAGCAGAACCTCAAAGCAGCGTGATGGCTTACCACCACCCCAACAGGTTGCGGCCCACCAGCGCGCCCCATACCAGGGCATTGAGGGCCAACGCGATAAAGACGGCGGCAGAGCCCAAATCCTTGGCGCGACCGGAGAGCTCATGATGCTCGGAGCCAACCCTGTCTACCACAGCTTCAATGGCTGAGTTGAGGATCTCGACGATCACCACCAGCCAGCTGATGACGATAAGCAGCAGGATCTGGTTGAGGGAATCCCCCAGCCAGAAGGCCAGCGGCATCAGCAACAGGATCAGCATCAGCTCCTGCCGAAACGCCGCCTCGTTAATCCAGGCTGACTTGAGCCCCTTCATGCTGTAACCGGTTGCATTGATGATGCGGGTGACCCCGGTTGCCCCTGGCTTTGCCACGCTATCTACCTCATTTGGAATCGATTTTGGCCTCACATCCTATCAGAGCCCCCCAAGGTTTCAATCGGTGGACTTTTGCTTTATTTTATCTCTTTGCTTTTTCGCCCCTTGCGGCTGACACCACCCACTCGAGACTTGAGTTGTATGTCCATTCACACAGATGAATTGCGCACCCGTCGCCTGGAGTCACTGATTACTCCGAGCGAGCTTGCCCACGCGTTTCCGATCACCGATACCATTGCCCAGAATCTGCTGGATGCCCGTCGCGAAGTGGAAGCCATTCTGGCCGGAGACGATCAGCGCCTGCTGGTCATTGTCGGCCCCTGCTCTATCCATGATCCCGCTGCTGCTCGCGAGTATGCCCAGCGCCTCAACGCCCTGCGCGAGCAGTATAAAGAGAGCCTCTGCATCGTGATGCGCACCTATTTCGAGAAGCCGCGCACCATCGTCGGCTGGAAAGGGCTGATCAATGATCCGCGCCTCGATGGCAGTTTCGACGTCAACGAAGGGCTGAAACTGGCGCGCAAACTGCTGGTCGACATCAACGAGATCGGCATGCCAACCGCCACCGAATTCCTCGATATGGTGACCGGCCAGTATATTGCCGACCTCATCACCTGGGGCGCCATCGGCGCACGCACCACCGAATCCCAGGTACACCGCGAGATGGCTTCGGCTCTCTCCTGCCCGGTCGGCTTCAAGAACGGCACCGACGGCAATACCCGCATCGCCATCGATGCGGTGCGCGCCGCCCGTCACAGCCACATCTTCTATTCGCCGGACAAGGACGGCAAGATGACCATCTACCGCACCGCTGGTAACCCCTTTGGTCATGTGATCCTGCGTGGTGGCCACCGGCCAAACTACGACACCGCCAGTGTCGATGAAGCCTGTGAAGCGCTGGCCGATGTGGGCCTGCCGGAGCGTCTGGTGGTCGATTTCAGCCACGGCAACAGCATGAAGGATCACCGCCGTCAGCTGCTGGTGGCGCAAGATATCTGCGATCAGCTGCGCCGCGGCCGTACCGGCATCGCCGGCATCATGGCCGAAAGCTTCCTGGTGGAAGGGCGTCAGGATGTGGAGAACGGCTGCGCCGCCACCTTCGGCCAGAGCATCACAGATGCCTGCCTGTCATGGAGCGACACCGAAACCCTGCTGGCGATGCTGGCAGAGGCGGCGCAGGTGCGGTTGAACAAAGCAAACCTGCGGTAACGGCTGCGTCATCACCCTTCGGCCAGAACATCACAGATGCCTGCCTGTCGTGGAGCGACACCGAAACCCTGCTGGCGATGCTGGCCGAAGCCGCGCTGGTGCGATTGAACAAAGCAAACCTGCGGTAACGACTGCGACATCACCCTTCGGCCAGAGCATCGCAGATGCCTGCCTGTCGTGGATCGACTCCGAAACCCTGCTGGCGATGCTGGCAGAGGCGGCGCAGGTGCGCCTGAGCAAACAGGCTTGAACTGCGAATAAAACCAAAGGGGCCGGTATTTTTGATACTGGCCCCTTCTTCTTGCTATCGGCCGATTACGCTTCGCTAATCGACCCTACATGCGCGCTCTTTCCTATACACCCTACTTATAAACTGGGCATAAACCACACTCGCCCCGCAGCTTCGATGCGGTCGGTGCGGATCTGGAATACCTGTGCCAGCAGCGCCTCATCCACCAGCTCGACACCCCCTTCGCGCACCACCGCGCCCCCTTGCAGGCAGAGAATGCGGTCGGCCCAGTCGATGGCCAGATTGATATCGTGGATGGCGAGCACCACCAGCAAGCCTTGCCCGGCCAGGGTTTTCAGCAACCGCAATAGCGCCAGCTGGTGATGCAGGTCGAGCCCCGCCAGCGGCTCGTCCAGCAGCAGCACCTTGCCGGTCGGATTGAGGCTCGGCCACACCTGCAGCAGGGTGCGGGCAATCAGCACCCGCTGCTGCTCGCCCCCCGACAACCGGCTGAAGTCACGAGCCAGCAAAGCTTCCAGCTCCAATGCCTCGCACAATGCATTTATCGCCTCGTTCTGTCTGGCAGGTGCAACCATCTCATCGAGCCCCAGGCTCAACACCTGAAACACCGGAATATGAAACAGCTGGGGCTGACGCTGGGGCAGCATGGCGCGCCGTTTGGCAAGCTCGGGCCAACTCATGTCAGTAAGCACTCCCCCCCCCAGCAGCACTGTGCCATCGGCGGGTAAAATCCCCGCCAGCGCCCCGAGCAGGGTCGACTTGCCACTGCCATTGGGGCCAAGCAGCGCCACCAGCTGGCCGCCATGCCAGCGGATATCCAGGGGAGAGAGCCGTCCGGCAATGGCAAGTGCGCGCGCCTCCAGCAGCGGCGCAGCAGCACGAGAAGAAACCGGCATGTGATCAGCGGGCGACATCGGCATCTTGCCTCAACAACGGGTAAATAAGGTGACTGCGCGCCCCGACCAAATCATGCAGAACCATCAGCAGTTTGCCTCAATAGCAGATAGATAAAGAGCGGCGCCCCCACCGAGGCGGTGATGACCCCGATAGGCAACTCCCCCGCGCTCAGGGTGGATCGAGCAACCAGATCGGCTGCCAGCAGCAGGGCCCCGCCACCGAGCGCCGACGCAGGCAGCAGGAAACGCTGATCGCTGCCACCGCAGAGCCGCAGCAGATGGGGCACCACCAACCCGACAAAACCGATGACACCACACAACGACACCGCCACCCCGGTCAGCAGACAGACCGCCAGCACCAGCCGTACTCGCATCCTGTCGACATCCATCCCCATCAGGCGGGCCTGGGTCTCCCCCAGCAGCAACTGTTGCAGCGCCTTGCCCTGCCAGCAGAGCCAGCCCAGGGTGAGCGGCAGCACCAGCCACCACCAGGCAAACTGCTGGCTGCCGTAAGAGAGGCTGCCCATCATCCAGAACATGAATTCACGCAAGGAGCCGTCGTCGGCAAAGTACATCAGCCAGGTCATGGCGGCATTGGTGAGAATACCGATAGCCACCCCAAACAGTAGCAAGCGGGCATGGCCGAGACGCGCCCGGCGAGCCAGCCGAATGAGCAGCATGGTCACCAGCAGGGCGCCACCGAAGGCCGCCAGTGACAGCCCCCAGCCGGGCAGATAGACACCGAAGGATTTGGCTACCGCCATCGCTACCATGGCAGCCAGTCCTGCCCCGCTCGAGACACCAAGCAGCCCGGGCTCCGCCACCGGGTTGTGCAGCATCACCTGCAGCACGGCACCGCCACAGGCAAGCGCTGCACCAGCCAAGAGGGCCAGCAAGGCGCGCGGCAGACGCAGCTCCAGCAGGATGCGCTGTTCGAGATCGCCAAGGGGCTGCCAGGGCAGCAGCACAAACTCGCCCCAGACGAGGGATAAGAGAAACAGCAGCAGGGTCAGCAGCGTCAGGCCACAGAGCCAGCGCCGCTGCCAGCGCTGCTGGCGGGCGATAAGGGAGAGGTACAAGGAGGATCCCCAACAATAACAAGGCTACATCCCCAGCCCTGTCGCAGCGCCTGGGGGAAGCAGGAAAAGGGCATGATAACAGTGGCTTGCCACCCAAGGTCAAGGCTGGTAACGCTTTGCCATCACGCTTATCTCGCCGCTGGCCACCAGATTTTGCAGCGCTACCAGCAAGGGCTGGCGCAACGACTGATGAGGTGAGTGCTTGCTCATCCCCAGATAGAGGGTCACCGGCGTGGCGGGGCGGTAGTCCGCCTTGCCTATCCGGCTGGCATTTCCCTGACTCAGGGCATAGTCCACCTGACAGTCGGTGCCAATCATCAGCGGCAGGTGACCGCGCTGCACCATGCGCAGCAGCTGATCTTCGGTGGGTACTCCGTGCTTGTCGAGGCGACTGTCACTGTTGAAGGGCTCAAAGTAGGCGGAGTTGAGCACATAGCCCACCTTCACCCCCTGCAGATCGCGGTATTGGTGGATCCGGGCCACATTGATCGGCTGACCATAAAACGCGGGCCAGCACTTGTAGTAGGCAGGCTGCAGATAGTCGATAAACTGCGCCCGCTCGGCGGTATAGGCGAGGCCAATCATCAGATCGACCTGACCGGTTTGCATCTGCTTGAGCGCCCTGCCCCACGGCATCCGCCGTACCTGCAACTCAATGCCGCTCGCCTGTTGCAACCGGCGCAGGATGTCCATGTCGAGCCCCTGCAACCGGCCATCCGCTTGCAGGATGCGAAATGGCGGCCACAGATCGGTGGCCACCGTCAGCGTCGGGGTCGCACACACCGGCATGGCAAATAACAGTAACAACACAATCCCGCATAACTTGCCCATCCCGTCGCATACCTCGCACGGCTTATCCTGTTGGTTAAAAATACCCTCCCGCACCACGTATGAAAACCCGTGGTTCAGGGATAAAATGCGCCGGATTTTCAAGGAGAACCCTATGAACCCGATTTTCACCAGTATCGGTCTGCTGCTCTGCAGCAACGTCTTTATGACCTTCGCCTGGTACGCTCACCTCAAGAGCATGAACCATAAACCCTGGATCATTGCCGCCCTGGTGAGCTGGGGTATCGCTCTGTTCGAATACCTGCTACAAGTGCCCGCCAACCGCATCGGCCATACGGTGATGAGCGTGGGCCAACTGAAAATCCTGCAAGAAGTGATCACCCTCACCGTATTCGTCCCCTTCTCTATCTTCTATCTCAAGGAAGATCTGAAATGGGACTACCTCTGGGCAGGGCTCTGCATTCTCGGGGCGGTCTTTTTTGTCTTTCGCGAGAAACTGACCGGCGCCTGACGCTGTACACTCAATATCATCCCGCTCATGGCATCTCATTGATCGACGAGGCAAAAAAATGGAATTGCGAGACATGCTACAGATCCTGGCCAAACAGGATGGCTCAGACCTCTATCTGTCGACCGGCGCCCCCCCCTGCGCCAAGTTTAATGGCGGCCTGCGCCCCCTCAACGAAACGCCGCTGGAACCGGGGGAAGTGGCGCGGATCGCCGCCGAGATCATGGATGGTGAGCAGAAGCAGCAGTTCGAGAAGGATCTGGAGATGAACCTCGCCATCTCCCTGCCCCAGATCGGCCGCTTTCGGGTCAACATCTTCAAGCAGCGCAACGAAGTTTCCCTGGTGGCCCGCAACATCAAGACCGACATCCCCCGCTTTGAAGATCTCAAACTCCCGCCTGTGCTGCTCGACACCATCATGGAAAAACGCGGCCTGGTGCTGTTTGTCGGCGGTACCGGCTCGGGTAAATCCACTTCGCTGGCAGCGCTTATCGACCATCGCAACCGCAACAGCGGTGGCCACATCATCACCATCGAAGATCCGGTGGAGTTCGTTCATCGCCACCGCAAGAGCATCATCAACCAGCGGGAGGTGGGGGTAGATACCCGTAGCTTCCATGCCGCCCTGAAAAACACCCTGCGTCAGGCGCCGGATGTCATTCTTATCGGCGAGATCCGCGATCGCGAGACCATGGAGCATGCGCTGGCCTTCTCCGAAACCGGCCACCTTGCCATCTCCACCCTGCACGCCAACAATGCCAACCAGGCGCTGGATCGCATCATCAACTTCTTCCCGGAAGAGCGCCGCCCACAGCTGCTCAACGATCTGGGCAACAACCTCAAGGCCTTTGTCTCTCAGCGGCTGGTGAAAACCACCGATGGCGGCCGCCGGGCCGCAGTGGAGATCATGCTCGGCACCCACACCATCCGCGACATGATCAAGCGCGGCGAATTTGGCGGCCTCAAAGAGGTGATGGAAAAGTCAAAGGCCCTCGGCATGGTCACCTTCGACAGTGCCCTGTTTGATCTGGTAGTAGAAGGCGTAATCGACGAGGAGGAGGCCGTGAAAAACGCCGATTCGGCCAACAACCTGCGCCTCAAGATCAAGCTGTGGAAGGAGAAGGGACAGATAGCCAGCAGCAGTGATGCCACCGGCTGGAGTCTGGAGCCAACAAAGGATGAAAAGGACGATCTCTTCTGATCGCTCCCTCCCGTGCCTCAACAGGCACGGGGGCATTATCTCCCTCTCACACTTTCGCAAAGTGTCTTCCAGACCACTTAACACCAACGGCGAACGCGCTGGCAATACGCCACATACTCGTCACCAAAGCGGGCGCTTAGCAGCCGCTCCTCCGGCATGATCTGAAAGCGAGTTAACCAGGCCACCAGCACGATTGGCCCAACCCAGACCCACATCCCGCCGAGATAACAGCCCCAGGCGGCCAGCCAGCAGAGCAAGCCCAGATACATGGGATTGCGGCTGACACGATAGACGCCACAGGTCACCAGACGGCTGGTGTGCTGCGGTTTGGTGGGGCTGACCGTGGTCTGGTGGTGACGAAACCGTTGCAGGGCCCCAAAGCCCATGATGGCCCCCGCCACGACCAGCACAGCCATCAGTGTCATTGCCCAGATACCGGGCTGGCTCTCCCCTCTTAGCCACCCCATGGCCCCTGCACAGAGCAGGAAGATCAGCGGTGGTGGCAAACGTAACTCAAGATTGACCATTTTATTCCCCTGACGAGTGTCGGCCGAACCCGTGTTGCGGTAGACTCCCAACCAGTCAGCGCCTATTGAGAGTGACAAAGATCATAATAATAACAATAAGTTGTGGTTAAACCACCACCAATGTGGCCGACCCCGTCCAAACTATCCAACGCGAACAACAAAAAGGAATCACCATGCACAAGAAAACTCTGCTGGCTACCCTGATCTTCGGCCTGCTCGCGGGCCAAGCCGTTGCGGCGCCCTATCTGCCCCTTGCGACAGATCATCGCAACGGCCAGGAGCAAACCGCCAGCAACGCCTGGTTGGAAGTGGATCTGGGCGCCTTTGAGCACAATATCCAGACCCTCAAGGATCGTCTCGGTGACAAGGGCCCGCAGATCTGCGCCATCATGAAGGCCGACGCTTACGGTCATGGCATCGACCTGCTGGTCCCCTCCGTGGTCAAGGCCAATATCCCCTGCATCGGCATCGCCAGCAACGAAGAGGCGCGCGTCGCCCGCGAGAAGGGCTTTACCGGCCGTCTGATGCGGGTGCGTGCTGCCACCCCGGATGAAGTAGAGCAGGCCCTGCCCTACAAGATGGAGGAGCTGATCGGCAGTCTGGTGAGTGCCCAGGGTATCGCCGATATCGCCCAGCGCCACCACACCACCATTCCGGTGCATATCGCGCTCAACTCAGCCGGCATGAGCCGCAACGGCATCGACCTGCGCCTGGCCGATGCCAAGCAGGATGCGCTGGCCATGCTCAAGCTAAAGGGGATCACCCCGGTCGGCATCATGACCCACTTCCCGGTTGAGGAGAAAGAGGACGTCAAGATGGGACTGGCCCAGTTCAAACTGGACTCCCAGTGGCTGCTGGAAGCGGGCAAGCTGGATCGCAGCAAGATCACCATCCACGCCGCCAACTCCTTCGCCACCCTGGCTGTGCCGGACGCCTACTTCGACATGGTGCGCCCGGGCGGCCTGCTCTACGGTGACTCCATCCCCTCCCACACCGAATACAAGCGGGTGATGGCATTCAAGACCCAGGTCGCCTCGGTCAACCACTATGCAGCGGGTAACACCGTCGGTTATGACCGCACCGTTACTCTCAAGCGTGACTCCTGGCTCGCCAACCTGCCGCTGGGCTACTCCGATGGCTATCGCCGCGCCCTCAGCAACAAAGCCTATGTGCTGATCCAGGGTCAGAAGGTGCCGGTGGTCGGCAAGACTTCCATGAACACCATCATGGTGGATGTGACGGATCTGAAAGGGGTGAAACCCGGTGACGAGGTGGTGCTGTTTGGCCGTCAGGGTGAAGCCGAAGTGAAACAGGCGGATCTGGAGGAGTACAACGGCGCCCTGCTGGCGGACATGTACACCATCTGGGGCTACACCAACCCCAAGAAGATCAAACGCTGATCACGCGATATGAAAAAGGGCTCCCGCGGGAGCCCTTGTTGTTTGGTATTAAATGATGTTGCGTTTAAGCGGCCTTTTTTCGGGTCACAAACAGACTCAGCCCCATGGATGCCAGCAGGATCAACGCGACTACGCCCAGTGCTATGCCGGTCGGGATCTTGAAGATATCCAGCAGCAGCATCTTGACCCCGATAAACATCAGGATCAGCGCCAGACCGTATTTGAGCAGGGCGAAGCGATCAGCCACACCCGCCAGCAGGAAGTACATGGCACGCAGACCCATGATGGCGAAGATGTTGGAGGTCAGCACGATGAAGGGATCCGTGGTCACCGCGAAGATGGCCGGGATACTGTCCACCGCGAAGATGAGATCGCTCACCTCCACCAGAACCAGAATGAGCAGCAGCGGGGTGGCATAGCGCACACCGTCACGCCAGACGAAGAACTTCTCCCCCTCCAGGGTCTCGGTCACCTTGAAGCGACGGCGCATCCAGCCCAGCAGCGGATTGTTGGCCAAGTCCGGCTCCTTGTCGGCCGCCCACAGCATCTTGGCACCGGTCAGCAGCAGGAAGGCGCCGAACAGATAGAGGATCCAGTGGAACTGCTCGATGAGCCAGCTACCGGCGAATACCATGCCAGCCCGCATCACGATGGCACCCAGTACCCCGTAGAGCAGCACCCGGCGCTGCAGCTCGGCCGGAATGGCAAAGTAGCCGAACAGCATCAGCCAGACGAAGACGTTGTCCACTGCCAGCGCTTTCTCGATGAGGTAGCCGGTGAGGAACTCCAGCCCTTTCTGGTTGGCAATCTCACGGCCCGCGCTGTGATCGAGCCAAAGCCAGATGGCCAGGTTGAAGAGCAGCGCCACGCTGACCCAGATGAGGGACCAGACGCCCGCCTCTTTGAGGGACACCTTGTGTGACTTGCCGCCACCGACAAAGCGTATGTCTATCCATAACAGGACCAGCACTATGCTGAAGAAACCGGTCCACATCCACCATTCACCCATGTTCACTTCTCCCAAAAACGACAAAACCCACGACCGAGAGGCATGGGTTTGCGTTTGGAGCAGATACACCTTGCCTCTCGGCAAGGTCTCACTTACAGCTGATTTGCATCGACTGCCCGGCTGCCGGGTGCACTGCAGGAAATGGGTGCACCGTAATGACGACAAACCGGCGAGAAGTTACTCCCCTTGTTGCGCGGATAGTAGCAGCGGTAAAAGATAACGCCAAGAGGCATCTTCACTGCCGTCAAAAATAAATCGGGGCCCCATCAAGGAGCCCCGCAAGCAGGTTCAACACATCCCCATCAGAGCGGGTCGACCTTGAGGCAGGAGACCGCGTGATCGAAGTTCCCCTCCAGCACAGGACGGGTCTTGGCGCACTCGGGGCCAGCCACCGGGCAGCGGGTGCGGAACACGCAGCCTGACGGCGGGTTCATCGGTGAGGGCAAGTCCCCTTCCAGGATCTGGATCACCTTGTTGCGCTCCAGCTCAGGGTCCGGGATCGGCACCGCTGACATCAGCGCCTTGGTGTAGGGGTGCAGCGGATTGGCAAAGATCTCCTTGCGGGTCCCCAGCTCGACGGCGTTGCCCAGATACATCACCAGCACCCGGTCGGAGATATGTTTGACCACAGACAGGTCGTGGGCGATGAAGATAAGCGACAGCCCCATCTCCTTTTGCAGGGATTTGAGCAGGTTGACCACCTGCGCCTGAATGGAGACGTCAAGCGCCGAGACCGGCTCGTCGCAGATGATCATCTTGGGCTCGAGGATCAGCGCCCGGGCAATCCCGATCCTCTGGCACTGGCCGCCAGAAAACTCGTGCGGGTAGCGGTTGACCAGGTTGGGCAACAGCCCCACCTTGCTCATCATGGCGCGCACCTTCTCTTTCACCTCTTCCCGTGGCAGGTTGGGATAGAAGGTGATGAGCGGCTCGGCGATGATGTCGCCGATGGTCATGCGCGGGTTCAGAGAAGCCAGCGGGTCCTGGAAGATCATCTGGATCTCTTTACGCTTCTCGCGCAGGGCATTC
The DNA here is from genome assembly GCF_049174875.1 of Aeromonas sp. 600948. Lineage (NCBI taxonomy): Bacteria > Pseudomonadati > Pseudomonadota > Gammaproteobacteria > Aeromonadales > Aeromonadaceae > Aeromonas > Aeromonas sp. 600948. Next base: position 216,013 of record NZ_JAAKTY010000002.1, on the reverse strand, counting down.
TGATCGAGCTTGGTGAGATCGTCACCCAGCCACACCACCTTGCCATCGGTGGCCGGTACCAGACCGATGATGGCGCGGGCAAAGGTCGATTTGCCGCAACCGGACTCCCCCACCACACCGAGGGTTTCCCCCTCATAGAGACGCAAGGTCACACCATCGACCGCCTTGAGATCGGACGGTTTGGCCCAGGGCCACGCCTTGCCACTCTTGATACTGAAGTGGACCTTGAGGTCAGACACTTCCAACAGCAATTTTTTGTCGGCACCCATTTAGTTGGCCCCCTTGTTCATGGCATCCGAAACCCAGTGACAGGCTCGCTCCCGACCGTCGTTGAAGGGGGTCAGGATCGGTGACTGCTGGCCGCAAATCTCGCTGACCCGGTGGCAACGCTCCTGGAAGGGGCAACCGGTGGGCAGACGCAGCAGGTTGGGCGGATTGCCCGGGATGGTGGGCAGCACTTCCCCTTCGGTATCGAGGCGGGGAATGGCGCGCAGCAAGCCTTCGGTGTAGGGGTGGCTCGGGCGATAAAAGATATCGTCTACCTTGCCGTACTCCATGGTACGACCGGCATACATCACCAGCACCTTGTTGCAGATACCGGCGACCACGCCGAGGTCGTGGGTGATCATGATGATGGCGGTGTTGAACTCGCGCTTGAGCTCGTTCATCAGGGTCATGATCTGGGCCTGTACGGTCACGTCAAGCGCGGTGGTCGGCTCGTCGGCGATCAGCAGTTGCGGCCGGCAGAGCAGCGCCATGGCGATCATCACCCGCTGACGCATGCCGCCGGAGAACTCGTGGGGATACATGCCCATCCGTTTGCGTGCTTCGGGAATTTTGACCGCATCGAGCATCCGTACCGACTCTTCGAATGCTTCCGCCTTGCTGACGCCCTTATGCAACATCAGCACTTCCATCAGCTGATCCTGCACCTTCATGTAGGGGTTGAGCGAGGTCATGGGGTCCTGGAAGATCATGGCGATCTTCTCGGAGCGGATCTTGTTGAGCTTGGACTCCGGCAGGTTGAGGATCTCCTCCCCCTGAAACTTGGCGGAACCGGTAATAATGCCGTTCTTGGCCAGCAGCCCCATGATGGCAAAGGCCGTCTGGGATTTACCGGAGCCGGACTCGCCGACGATCCCCAGGGTTTCACCCGCAGAGAGAGAAAAATTGAGGTCGTTGACCGCCACCACATTGCCATCCGGGGTCTTGAACTCGACCCGCAGATCTTTCACATCCAGTAACTTCATATAAAAACTCCTTATCGATCTTTCGTGATGCTTTCCTGTCGACCCGATGCTCGATTAACGATCTTTCGGATCGAGGGCGTCACGCAGACCATCCCCGAGGAAGTTGAAGCAAAACAGGGTCACCACCATAAAACCGGCGGGGAACAGCAGTTGCCAGATGGCCACTTCCATCGACTTGGAGCCTTCATCCAGCAGGGCACCCCAGCTGGTCATCGGTTCCTGAACCCCAAGGCCCAGGAAACTCAGGAAGGATTCAAACATGATCATCCCCGGCACCAGCAAGGTGGCGTAAACGGCCACGATACCGAGTACGTTCGGTACGATGTGACGGGTGATGATCTTCCACTTGGAGACGCCACAGACGTGGGCCGCCTCGATAAACTCCTTGCTCTTGAGGCTGAGAGTCTGGCCGCGCACGATACGCGCCATGTCGAGCCAGCTCACCGCCCCGATAGCAATAAAGATGAGTGCCAGATTGCGGCCAAAGAAGGTGACCAGCATGATGACAAAGAACATGAAGGGGAAGGCGTTGAGGATCTCCAGTACCCGCATCATCAGGCTGTCGACCCGCCCGCCGATAAAGCCGGAGGCCGCGCCATACAGGGTGCCGATGATGACCGCCACCATGGCGCCCATGATACCGACCATCAGGGAAATCCGGCCACCCAGCAGAGTGCGCACGAACAGATCGCGCCCCAGGCTGTCGGTACCGAAGTAGTGACCCGCTTCCATATCGGGCGGCGACTGCATGGCGCCCCAGTCCGGATCGTCAAAGGTGTATTGGGACAAATGGGGGCCAAAGATGACCGCCAGACCGATGATGGTCAGAATGATCAGGCTGGTCAGGGCCGCCTTGTTGCGCAGGAAACGGCGACGGGCATCCTTCCACAGGGAGCGTCCCTCCACCACTTCCACTTTTTGCGCGAACGCCTCGACGGCATCGCGTTTTTCAGTTGAAACAACCATGATGAACTCCCGAATTAGTAACGGATCTTGGGATCGATAAAGGCGTAGAGAATATCGACCACAGCGTTAAAGGTGATGGTGAGGGCGCCGACCAGAATGGTCAGACCGAGCACCATGGAGTAATCACGGTTAAGGGCACCGTTGACGAACAGCTGACCGATCCCCGGCAGGCCGAAGATGGTCTCGATCACCACGGAACCTGTGATGATGCCGACAAAGGCCGGGCCCAGATAGGAGACCACTGGCAGCATAGCCGGACGCAGCGCGTGTTTCAGGATGATATGGCGCAGCGGCAAGCCCTTGGCACGGGCGGTACGGATGAAGTTGGAGTTCATGGTCTCGATCATACTGCCCCGCATGATCCGCGAGATGGCGGAGATGTAGTACATCATCATGCCGAACACCGGCAGCACCATAAACTGGATGCCACCACCCTGCCAGCCACCGGCAGGGAACCAACCCAGATGAATACTGAAAAACAGCACCAGCAAGGGCGCCAGCACAAAGCCCGGGATCACCACCCCGGCCATGGCCGACGACATCAGCAGATAGTCGATGATGGTGTTCTGTTTCAGTGCCGCTATGGTGCCGAAAGTGACCCCCAGCAGCACGGCGAAGAAGAAGGCCGTGGTCCCGATCTTGGCGGAAACAGGCAGCGCCTGGCTCACCAGATCATTGACGGTGAAATCCTTGTATTTGAAAGAGGGGCCCAAATCACCCTGCACCAGGTTGCCCAGGTAGGTGAGATATTGCATGCCAATGGGTTTGTCGAGCCCATATTTGGCCTCGATGTTGGCGATGACTTCGGGGGGCAGTGAACGCTCGCTGGTAAAGGGGTTACCCGGGGCGAAACGCATCATGAAGAAAGATACGGTGATCAAGACCAGCAGAGTCGGGATCGCTTCCAATAGCCGTTTAAAAATGAATTTCAACATAGACATTTCCTGTCCTGTACTGCTTCCAAAGGGTCGCGGTTGTAATAAAGGCCCACCGTCTGGCGGGCCCTGCTTGTTATGCGACTTGTTGCTTTAAATCAGTGAGCAATGATGTACATATCTTTGCTGTAGAGGTTATCCAGCGGGTTGCTTGGGTAACCCCCAACATAAGCTTTGACCATCCGAGGTTGAACATATTGGTATATCGGGATGATCGGCATGTCCTTGGCCAGGATCTCTTCCGCCTGGACATAGAGCTTGTTGCGAGCGTCCGCATCAACCTGATCACGAGAGTCAGTCATCAACTTGTCAAACGCTGGATTGGAGTACTTGCCATCGTTGTTGCCGTGAGTGGTCTGCATCAGATCCAGCATGGATGAGGCTTCGTTGTAGTCGGCGCTCCAGCCGGCACGACCCACGTCAAACTGGCCCTGCTTCTTGGTTTCCAGGTAAGTTTTCCACTCCTGGTTCACTAAACTGACCTCTGCACCCAGTTTTTTCCACATGGAAGCAACGGCCACAGCCACTTTCTTGTGGTTGTCATCGGTGTTGTAGAGCAGCTCGAACTTCAACGGCTTGCTGGCATCGAAACCTGCCTCTTCAAGCAGCGCCTTGGCCTTGGCATCACGCTCGGCCTGGGTCATTTTTGACCACTCTGGGGCAACCGGTTTAAAACCATCGACATAGTCAGGCGTCAACCCATATGCGGGTTTTTGCCCTTGCCCCATGACTTTATCTGCAATCACGTCACGATTGACCGCATAAGAAAGAGCAGTTCGCACTCGCACGTCATCAAACGGCTTTTTCTTGATGTTGAACTGGTAGTAATAAGTAGAAACCAGACCTTCAACCTTCAAATCAGCCGGGTAATCTTTCTTGAGTTGCTTGAAACGTTCGATAGGCACGTTCCATGTCATATCAATTTCACCAGCCAAGAAGCGATTTAGCTCCGCGTTGGTGGACTGAATCGGAAGATAGGTAACCTTGTTGATCACCGTTTTCGCATCATTCCAGTAGTTTTTATTACGCTCCAAGCCAATTCGCTCATTAACAACCCACTCCTTCAATACGTAGGCACCATTACCTACCATATTGCCCGGCTGGGTCCATTTTTCACCATACTTCTCGATGACCTTCTTCGGTACCGGGTAGGTGGTGGTGTGAGAGAGCATGGTTACGAAATAAGGGATAGCCTTCTCGAGCTGCACTTCGAAGGTGTAGTCGTCGGTCGCCTTCACGCCCAGCATATCAGCCGGCTTCTTGCCAGCAATGATCTCTGTAGCATTGGCAATAGTTGGCATCTCCAGATACCAGGAGTAAGGAGAGGCTGTCTTGGGGTCAACTGCACGCTGGAAGGCATATACAAAATCATGTGCGGTGACAGGTTCACCGTTGGACCACTTGGCATCTTTGCGCAGGTGGAAGACGTAGTGCTTGTTATCCTTGGTTTCCCAAGACTCTGCGACACCAGGAACAACTTCCCCTTTCGAACCGGATGTCACGAGACCTTCAAAGAGGTCGCGCAAAATTGCAGACTCAGGCGTTCCTTCAACTTTCTGTGGGTCCAAGGTCGCAGGCTCGGAACCGTTGCCTTTTACCAGTTGCTGGACTTCAGCCAGCTTGGTTCCCGCCGGGACATCGGCAGCCTGAGCCACATTGACGCCACCAAACAGTGCAGCCACCAGCAATGTGTTAATCATTGTTTTTTTATGAGTCATTTCCCTACTCCAACAAGAACATTCCATGCATTTTTTAAAGTGACGGGGTTAAAACCCGCTCCCAGCATAATTCCCTGCCAATTCCGATAATGCAACAGATATTGTCAGGGTAATCGTCATTTTCTGGTCAAAAAATCAGCTGAGGTGCGCTTTTTCAGTATTAAAACACCAACAAAACGCTCATTTTTCACACAAACGACCGATTCTAGAAAAGACCGGGCAAAAAGCAACCAATAAAAAGCCGGTCACGAGGACCGGCTTTCATAAAGCGGAGCTGGCTCACATCAGGCTGGGGAAAACCCCCTTGATACCGGCCACCATGATCTCGATACCCAGCGACATCATGATAAGACCCATGATACGGGTCACCACGTTGATGCCGGTGTTGCCCATGATCTTGAACAGCAGCGGCGCGGCGCGGAAGATGAGCCAAGAGCAGAAGGAGAAGACCACGACAACCACTGACATGCCGAGCAGCTGCTGCCAGTGGCTCTGGCTGGCATAGACAATCACCGAGGAGATGGCACCGGGGCCCGCCATCAGCGGCAGCGCCAGCGGTACCACGGCGATAGACTCGCGCACTGCCAGTTCGCCCTTTTCCTGTTTGTTGTGCTTCACCTCGCCCAGCTTGCCCTGCAGCATCGACCAGGCAATCAGGGTAATCAGCGACCCACCGGCGATCCGGAACGACGCCAGCGAGATGCCAAACCCATCGAGGATCAGCTGCCCCATATACATGGAGACCAGCAGGATCACCATCACCGCGATATTGGCGGTGGTATTGGTTTTCATCCGCTCGGCCTGGGTATGGTGGCTGGTCAGACTGACAAACACCGGCAACAAACCAAGCGGGTTGATAATTGCGAACAAACCGACAAAAAACTTCAGATACAACGAGACGTCAATTGCTGCCATAGGCGCCTTCCAATAGAGTTTCGGGCCCAGCGGGCCAGTCCATTAATTTCGTGCGTAAATTTACATCATAGCCAGAGCGGGCACCAATCAAATAATCTCACCATTTTGAGGGTTTTTTAGTTAGTTCATCTAATGCATCCGCGCTAACTGGCATAAACCGATGCCAAAAGCCCTTTCTACCGCCCGACACGCGTTAGAAAAGTGAGCGCAAACCTGCTTAATCATAACCGGAGAGTACGACGATGACTGACCGAATGACCAAGCGACTCGAGAGGATCCAGGCTTTGCCTTCCCACTATTTCAGGCCAGACATCACTTCATTGACTCGGCAAGAGAGCCACAATGCAAAAACCGGGAAAGGGGGCAGAAATGGCCCCCTTGGGGAATAAAGCGGATTAGTCATGGATTAAAACAACAATCATTTTTGCAACAAACGCTGGAATAAAGTGCGTTTGTCGGTGATTTTGAAACCAATTCACTCATATTTGCTAACCTATACCGCCAAAATAGCTCTGTAATACTATGGCCGAGTGCAATTAACCACTTGATAAATGTGGTTTATTACTCTGCATTAACAAGTCTCTCACCTTTCCCTTTGATGCACATTCCGATAACATCAGTCAAACAAGGATTGTGAAATAAAATTTCTTTTGTTCTTTTGTTACACATGATCCAGATCAAGTTTTTCTGAGTCAGCCCCGCTCTATAATCGACTCAGAAAGCGATTTAGTAAGGCATGTGAAAAAGCTGTTGCAACGATACCGTCTTGACAGGGCGACTATAATTGCCGGGCATTGCCAACGTCTTACTAAACAGTTTTCAAATAATCAGGAGATAAACATGGCAGTAACCAATTTGGCTGAACTGGATGCACTGGTCGCCCGCGTTAAGGAAGCCCAGCGTGAATTCGCCAGCTTCTCTCAAGAGCAGGTAGACAAGATCTTCCGTGCCGCCGCCCTGGCCGCCAACAACGCCCGTATCCCCCTGGCCCAGATGGCCGTGGAAGAATCCGGTATGGGTATCATCGAAGACAAGGTTATCAAGAACCACTTCGCCTCCGAATACATCTACAACAAGTACAAAGACGAGAAGACCTGCGGCATTCTGAGCGAAGATGATCAGATGGGTACCATCACCATCGCCGAGCCGGTAGGTATCATCTGTGGTATCGTTCCGACCACCAACCCGACCTCCACTGCGATCTTCAAATCCATGATCGCGCTCAAGACCCGCAACGCCATCATCTTCTCCCCGCACCCCCGCGCCAAGAACTCCACCAATACCGCTGCCAAGCTGGTACTGGATGCCGCTGTTGCCGCCGGTGCGCCGAAAGACATCATCGGCTGGATCGACCAACCGTCTGTTGAGCTCTCCAACGCCCTGATGAAGCACGAAGACATCAACCTGATCCTGGCCACCGGTGGCCCGGGCATGGTGAAAGCAGCCTACTCTTCCGGTAAGCCTGCTATCGGTGTCGGTGCCGGTAACGTGCCTATCGTTATCGACGAAACCGCCGATGTTAAGCGTGCCGTTGCCTCCATCCTGATGTCCAAGACTTTCGATAACGGCGTGGTCTGTGCTTCCGAGCAGGCAGTCATCGTTGTTGATGCCATCTACGACCAGGTTAAAGAGCGCTTTGCATCCCACAAGGGCCATGTGCTCTCCAAAGAAGATGCTGACAAGGTACGTAAAGTCATCCTGATCAACGGTGCCCTGAACGCCAACATCGTTGGCCAGCCAGCCACCAAGATTGCCGAGATGGCAGGCGTGACTGTACCGGCTGATACCAAGATCCTGATTGGTGAAGGCGTCAAGCTGTGTGCAGAAGATGAGTTTGCTCACGAGAAATTGTCCCCGCTGCTCGGTATGTTCCGTGCAAGCAGCTTCGAAAACGCCGTTGATATGGCCTGTGACATGGTCAACATCGGTGGTATCGGCCACACCTCAGGTCTGTACACCGACCAGGACCGCAACGCTGACCGCATCAAGTACTTCGGCGACAAGATGAAGACCGCGCGTATCCTGATCAACACTCCGTCTACCCAAGGCGGTATCGGTGACCTGTACAACTTCGCAATGGCTCCGTCCCTGACCCTGGGTTGCGGCTCCTGGAGCGGTAACTCCATCTCCGAAAACGTGGGTCCGAAGCACCTGATCAACAAGAAGACAGTCGCAAAACGGGCAGAAAACATGCTGTGGCACAAACTTCCGAAATCCATCTACTTCCGTCGTGGTTCCCTGCCGATCGCTCTGAGCGACCTGGAAGGTAAAAAGCGTGCCATGGTCGTAACTGACCGCTTCCTGTTCAACAACGGCTACGCCGATGAACTGGTCAGCCTGCTGAAAGCACAGAATATGGAAGTGGAAGTGTTCTACGAAGTAGAAGCTGACCCGACCCTGGCTGTGGTTCGCAAGGGTGCCGAGATGGCCAACTCCTTCAAACCGGACGTTATCCTGGCGCTGGGCGGTGGTTCACCGATGGATGCAGCCAAGATCATGTGGGTGATGTACGAGCACCCGAACACTGCGTTCGAAGATCTGGCCATGCGCTTCATGGACATCCGCAAGCGTATCTACAAATTCCCGAAAATGGGCGTGAAGGCCGAACTGGTCTGTATCACCACCACTTCCGGTACCGGCTCTGAAGTCACTCCGTTTGCGGTAGTAACCGATGAAGTGTCTGGTCAGAAGTATCCGCTGGCTGACTACGAGCTGACCCCGAACATGGCCATCGTTGATGCCAACCTGGTCATGGGTATGCCGAAGTCCCTGTGTGCCTTCGGTGGTATCGATGCCGTGACTCACGCCATGGAAGCCTATGTTTCCGTACTGGCTAACGAGTACTCCGACGGTCAGGCGCTGCAAGCCCTGAAAATGCTGAAAGAGTACCTGCCGTCCAGCTACCAGAACGGTGCCAACGACCCGATCGCTCGTGAGAAGGTGCACAATGCAGCCACCATCGCCGGTATCGCGTTCGCCAACGCCTTCCTGGGTGTGTGCCACTCCATGGCTCACAAACTGGGTGCCGAGTTCCACATTCCGCACGGTCTGGCTAACGCCCTGCTGATCAGCAACGTCATCCGCTACAACGCGAACGACAACCCGACCAAGCAGACTGCGTTCTCCCAGTACGACCGCCCGCAGGCTCGTCGTCGTTACGCCGAAGTCGCTGACCACCTGGGTCTGACTGCTGCCGGTGACCGCACCGCCGCCAAGATCGAGAAGCTGCTGACCTGGCTGGACGAGCTGAAGGCTACCTTGGGTATCCCGGCCTCTATCCGCGAAGCTGGCGTGACTGAAGCTGACTTCCTGGCCAAGGTTGACCAGCTGGCTATCGAAGCTTTCGATGACCAGTGCACCGGCGCCAACCCGCGCTACCCGCTGATCAGCGAGCTGAAGCAGGTTCTGCTGGACTCCTACTACGGTCGTCCGTTCACCGAAGCCGCTCCGGTAACTGCTGCCCCGGTTGAAGCCAAGGTTGAAGGCAAGAAGAAATCCAAGGCCTGATAACCAGTCCTGAGATAACAAGCCCGCGCACTGCGCGGGCTTTTTTTATCTGCCACTTATCACAGAGCTCCTCTCTCCAGCCGATTGCGGTAGTGCAGCCCCTAACTTCCCAACCAACCAACCAACCAACCAACCAACCAACCAACCAACCAACCAACCAACCAACCAACCAACCAACCAACCAACTAACCAACTAACCAACTCGCCCCAGCCAATCCGCTATCGATATCCCAACCTGTGACTCTGTATTGATGGTCCCCTCTGATAACAAGAGCACGCCCCATCACCTCCTATCCCCTACCCGCAACGAATTACCCTGACGGGCAGATGTGAACAGTCAACGTCATCTACAGAGCTAAAGGTGTGATAAACAGGATAAGCGGAGCCTCGCTAACGCAACGCAGCAGAACTGCCGACTGGCGTACGTGCAGGGCAGCAGGGACAGAGCAATGATAATTCGCAGAGAAAGCGGAGAAGACTGTCAGTGAAGAGAGTTGTTGCACCGGTTGATCAACCGACACATCAATCAGCAGTTGCCACGATGCAAAGATAAAAAAATGGCAGCCATCAGGCTGCCATCGGGAGAGCACGATTCAGCGATCAGAGGGTCGCAGCGACTTCATCGGAGATGGAGCCGTTGTGATACACCTCTTGCACATCGTCCAGATCTTCCAGCATGTCGATCAGACGCATCAGCTTGGGTGCAGTTTCTGCATCCAGCTCCGCTTCGGTGGAGGGGATCATGGTCACTTCGGCGCTCTGGGCCTTGAAGCCGGCAGCTTCCAGACCATCCAGCACGGTACCGAAGTCGTTCGGGGTGGTGTACACCTCGATGGTGCCATCCTCTTCGGTGACCACGTCATCGGCGCCCGCTTCCAGCGCGGCATCCATCAGGGCATCTTCGTCTACGCCCACGAAAGTCAGCAGACCTTTCTTGCTGAACAGATAGGCAACGGAGCCGTCGGTACCCAGGTTGCCACCGCACTTGCTGAAGGCGTGACGCACTTCGGCTACGGTACGGTTACGGTTGTCGGTCAGGCACTCTACCATCACGGCAGAGCCAGCCGGGCCGTAACCTTCGTATACGATGGTCTCGAGCTGTTCGCCATCGCCACCACCGGCGCCACGCTGAATGGCACGGTTGATGGTGTCGCGGGTCATGTTGTTGGTCAGGGCGGCAGTCACCGCAGCACGCAGACGCGGGTTGTTGGCGGGATCGGCATCACCCAGACGCGCGGAGGTAGTGATTTCGCGGATCAGCTTGGTGAAGATCTTGCCACGCTTGGCGTCCTGAGCGGCCTTGCGGTGTTTGATGTTGGCCCATTTACTGTGACCTGCCATAGAGACTCTCCGTTATTTTTTAAATGTCAGTAACACTGATCATGACTAACCCAAGGGAAACACAGAGGCCGCACGGCGGCGGCCTCCGGTGCCGGTATCGGCTTACTCGTCGCCCTTGACGGTGGTTGCAATCGCCAGCTCACCCAGTTGGGCGGCGTTGGCAAGGCTGGGGGCGTCTGTCATCAGACAGGCGGCCGCGGTCGTTTTCGGGAAGGCGATGACGTCCCGAATGTTTTCGGTGCCGGTCAGCAGCATGCTGAGACGGTCCAGACCGAAGGCCAGACCGGCGTGCGGCGGGGTGCCGTACTTCAGCGCATCCAGCAGGAAGCCAAACTTCAGGCGCTGCTCGGCCGGGGTGATACCCAGGATATCGAACACGGTGGATTGCATCTCGCTGTTGTGGATACGGACAGAACCGCCACCCACTTCGTAACCGTTGATCACCATGTCGTAGGCGTTGGCGTAAGCACCCACCGGGTTGGCTTTCAGCTCGGCCGGGCTCATGTTGCTCGGCGCGGTGAAGGGGTGGTGCATGGCAGCCAGACCGCCTTCGCCATCTTCCTCGAACATCGGGAAGTCGATGACCCACAGCGGCTTCCAGCTGTTCTCCAGCAGACCCAGATCACGGCCCACTTTCAGACGCAGGGCGCCCATGGCATCGCAAACCACTTTCTTGGAGTCGGCACCGAAGAAGATGATGTCGCCGTCGGCCGCGCCGGTACGGGCCAGGATCTCGCGCACGATGGAGTCAGAGAGGAACTTGGCAACCGGAGACTGCACGCCTTCGATGCCATTGGCCGCTTCGTTGACCTTCATCCAGGCCAGGCCCTTGGCACCGTAGATACCGACAAACTTGGTGTACTCGTCGATCTGCTTGCGAGAGAGCTCGGCACCACCCGGTACTTTCAGGGCTGCCACACGGCCTTTCGGATCGTTGGCGGGGCCCGCGAACACGGCGAACTCGACAGCAGTCAGCAGATCAGCCACATCGACCAGCTCCATCGGCAGACGCAGGTCCGGCTTGTCGGAGCCGTAGCGACGCATGGCTTCGTCAAAGGTCATGATCGGGAAGTCGCCCAGATCCACGTTCAGGATGTGCAGCCACAGTTTACGGATCATCTCTTCCATCACTTCACGCACCTGCGGCGCGGTCATGAAGGAGGTCTCCACGTCGATCTGGGTGAATTCCGGCTGGCGGTCGGCACGCAGGTCTTCGTCACGGAAGCACTTGACGATCTGGTAGTAGCGATCGAAGCCGGACATCATCAGCAACTGCTTGAACAGCTGGGGGGATTGCGGCAGAGCGTAGAACTTGCCCTTGTGCACGCGGCTCGGCACCAGATAGTCACGGGCACCTTCCGGGGTGGCCTTGGTCAGCATCGGGGTCTCGATATCGAGGAAGCCGTGCTCGTCCATGAAGCGGCGTACGAAGGCGCTGGCCTTGGCACGGGTCTTCAGGTACTTGGCCATCTCGGGACGACGCAGATCCAGGTAACGATACTTGAGGCTGATCTCTTCGCTGTTGACCTGATTGAAGTCCAGCGGCAGCGGCTCGGCACGGTTGATGATGTTGAGTTCGTGGGCGAACACTTCGATGGCGCCAGTGGCCATGTCGCTGTTGCGCTGGGACTCGGGACGGGTGCGCACCACGCCGGTCACCTGGATGCAGAACTCGCCGCGCAGCTCGGAGGCCAGGGCGAACGCGTCCGGCTTGTCCGGATCGAAGAACACCTGAACGATCCCTTCCCGGTCGCGCATATCGATAAAGATCAGACCGCCGAGATCACGACGACGATGAACCCAACCGCACAATGTAATGGTCTGCCCTGCATGGGCCTCATTGACCTGTCCGCAATAGATAGAGCGCATGGACTTCTTCCTTCGAAATTGTAGAGAGACGGTTAACCTTGGGCCGCCGGGCACGACTGGCAAGCACCGTCTGTCTCACAGCTGGCCAGATTCTTTTTCTTACCCGGTTTGAAATCAGTCTCGTACCATCCGGTTCCCTTGAGCCGGAAGCCTGCCGCCGATATCAGCTTGACCAGATTCGGCTTGCTACAGGCCGGACAGTCGGTCAGGGGGGCATCGGAAAGCTTTTGCAGTTTTGCCAATTCATGGCCACAGACGTCGCAACGATATTCGTAGATAGGCATGGGTCACAAGAAATTGAAAAACAAAAGGGCTGGCATTATAGAGGAAAACCCCCTTTTGGGTAAAATGGCCAGCAGCCTCCTTTCGCCAGTTTTTTGCACTCGATGGCAAAAAGCGGGTAAAAAATCGGCACGAATGCACCAAGAGTGAAGAGAATAGCCATCATGAGCCTCTATTTGGGCCTGCCGCAGTGGTCCCACCCCGGCTGGCCCGGCCAGCTACTGGGCCTTGGCGCCAAGCCTGCCGAACACCTCGCCCACTACGCCACCGTGTTCAACTCAGTGGAGGGTAACACCACCTTCTACGCCCTGCCGACACCGGACACGGTACAGCGCTGGGCCGATGCGGTGCCCGATCACTTTCGTTTCAACTTCAAATTTCCGCAAACCATCAGCCACCAGAGCGATCTGGTGAGCGCAGACAAACAAGTCGCCGACTTTATTCGCCTGCTCGCCCCGCTGCACGACAAGCTGGGGCTGCTCACCCTGCAGTTGCCCGCCCGTTTCGGGCCACAGGGGCTGGCCAGACTGGCGGCCTTTATCGAGCGGCTGCCACGGGCGTTTCGCTACGCCCTCGAGGTGCGTCACCCTGACTTCTTCGCCAAGGGGGAGGCCGAGCGAGCATTGAACCGGCTGCTCATGGAACAAGGCATCAACCGGGTGATGCTCGACAGCCGGCCACTCTTCTCGGTGCAAGCAACCACGCCAGCCCTTGTCGATGCCCAGGGCAAGAAGCCACGCCTGCCGGTACATCTGCTGGCCACCGCCAACGCCCCCATGGTGCGCTTTATCGGCCTGCCGGATCCGGCGGCCAATCACCCCTTCCTGCCCAGCTGGCTCCCCCACTGGCGCCAGTGGCTTTCCGAGGGCAAGGATCTCTACCTCTATATACATACTGCCGACAACGCCCAGGCACCTGAGCTGGCCCGCCAGATCACCCGCTTGCTGGAGCAGGAGATGGCCCCCTGGCCAGGGGAAAACGATCGCGCACGGCAGGGAGTGCTGCGCTTTTAGCCAACCCATTCTGCGGCCATCGTTTCGCTGCAAAAAAAGTGCTTTTTTGTGGCGTGGCAAGCCCTGGCGTCAAGACAAACGGCCATCAATCCTCTACACTACCGCCCCAAGTAAGGGTCCGGAACATGGCCCGTACGAACAGGACAGGTCCAAAGGATTTCACGACCAGCCACCCCGTTCGTAAACAGGTGATAAATCTACTCTGATGGGTGTCACCCAACGACTCAATTGAACAATACAGCCGGGTGATGTCCCGACTGTCAGGTTGCGCCAGCATGCATACCAAAGATCAAATTTTTGCCGCCCCGATCGCCCGATTGGGTGACTTCTGTTTTGACGAACAGGTCGTCGACGTGTTTCCCGATATGATCCAGCGCTCGGTGCCGGGTTACAGCAACATCATCTCTGCCATCGGCATGATGGCCGCCCGCTACGCCCAACCCGAGAGCCGACTCTATGATCTCGGCTGCTCACTGGGCGCCGCGACCCAGGCGATGCGTCGCCATGTCAGCCAGTCCGGCTGCCGCATCACCGCGGTGGATCTCTCCCACCCGATGATTGAGCGCGCCCGCGCCCACCTCTCCGGTTTCAAATCCGAGGTGCCGGTGGAGCTGGTGGAAGCAGATATCTGCGACATCGAGATCGAGAACGCCTCCGTGGTGGTGCTCAACTTCACCCTGCAATTTGTCGAGCCCGAAAAGCGTGCTGCCCTGATCCAGCGCATTCACGATGGTCTGCGCCCGGGCGGGATCCTGATCCTGAGCGAGAAGTTCCGCTTTGAAGATGAACCGGTCAACGAGCTGCTCATCGATCTGCACCTCGACTTCAAGCGGGCCAATGGCTACAGCGAGCTGGAGATCAGCCAGAAACGCACCGCCCTTGAGAACGTGATGCGCACCGACAGCCTGCCGGTGCATCAGGCTCGCCTACGGGACGCCGGTTTCGTCCATCAGGATCTCTGGTTCCAGTGCTTTAACTTCGGCTCCATGATTGCCATCAAATCCAGCGACGCCCAGCCATGATCGACTTTGCCAATTTCTATCAACTGATTGCCAAAAACCGGCTGAGCCACTGGCTGCATACCCTGCCCGCCCAGCTGCACGCCTGGCAACATGACAACCAGCATGGCGACCTGCCGCGCTGGAACCGCGCTCTCAACAAGCTGCCGGTGGTCTCCCCCGGCAACGTCGAGCTGAAAAGCCGGGTCGAGATTGGCTCGGCCGAGAGCCTGGGCGAAGGGGAGCGCAAGAAGGTCGAAAGCCTGCTGCGCCACTTCATGCCCTGGCGCAAGGGGCCGTTCACCGTGCACGGCATCCACATCGATACCGAGTGGCGTTCTGACTGGAAGTGGGATCGGGTGCTGCCCCATATCAGCCCGCTCGAAGGACGTTACGTGCTGGATGTGGGTTGCGGCAGCGGCTACCACCTCTGGCGCATGGTGGGTGAAGGGGCTCGGCTTGCAGTCGGCATAGACCCGAGTCCGCTGTTCCTCTGCCAGTTCGAGGCCATTCGCCACTTCGCGGGCAATGATCAGCGTGCCCACCTGTTGCCGCTCGGTATTCAGGAGCTGCCGGAGCTGCGTGCCTTTGACACCGTCTTCTCCATGGGAGTGCTCTATCACCGCAAATCCCCCATCGAGCACATCGAGCAGTTGCGCAATCAATTGAAAGATGATGGCGAGCTGGTGCTGGAGACGCTAGTGATTGACGGCGGTGTCAACGACGTGCTGATGCCCACCGATCGTTACGGCAAGATGCGCAACGTCTGGTTTATTCCCTCAAGCCGCGCCCTCAAGCTATGGGTCGAGCGCTGCGGCTTCACCGACGTGCGAATAGTAGACGAGAATATGACCAGCACCGACGAACAGCGTCGTACCGACTGGATGATTAATGAATCCCTGAGTGACTATCTGGATCCAGACAATCCGGCACTCACGGTAGAAGGACACCCGGCGCCGAAACGTGCCGTACTGATTGCCCGCAAGGCCAAAGACTAGCCGGTGGCGCTTGTGGAAGTTACACTGACCCAATTCCAGGAAGCACAGTTAAATGAATGACATGAAAAGCAAATTAAAAGGAATGACCCTGCTCTCCCTGCTCAGTCTCGGCGGGTGTGTCAATATGGAAAAAACGCCTCAGGTTCCCGCTCTGACGCTGGCCGAGCTTCGTAGCGAGCTGAGCCAGAGCGAGCTGCGCCTGCAAACATCCATGGAACAGCAACAGAAGCAGTATGTGCAGCAACAGCACCTGCTGGTTCAGCTCAACACAGATGTCACCAATATGAAAGAGTCCGTCAAGCAAGTAGATCACAAGCTCGCAGCTCTCCCCTCCGAGCCACCCAAACCGATGGCCATCCCCACCGAGAAGTGCCCGGCCCCCAATCAGGGCCACACCATCGATGGCAAGCTGATGGTCGGTGAAGCGGAGTGGATCTGGGTTGATGCCGCCAACGACGCCTTCCAGGCGCGGGTCGATACCGGTGCGACCACCTCCTCCATCAGTGCCCAGGAGATCACCATTTTCGAACGCAATGGCAAAAACTGGGTGCGCTTCTTCCTGAGTCATCAGGATGTGGATGACAAGATCCAGATCGAAGCGCCGCTGGTACGCCATGTGCGGGTGCGTCAGGCCTCTGCCGACGATCTCGACCGCCGTCCGGTGGTCCGTCTGGCGGTACGGATTGGCGACATGACCGAGAAAGCCGAATTTACCCTGAAGGACCGCAGCGACATGACCTTCCCGGTGCTGCTGGGTCGCGAATTTTTGAAAGACATCGCCGTGGTTGATGTGGCCCGCGAATATATCCAACCCAAACCCAAGCTCAAGGATGTGAAATAATCCATGGTTTCCCGTAAGCCGTTCTATTTGCTGGTAGCCCTGCTGTACATTGTCGGCCTGGGGATGACGATCTATCACCATATCGCGTTGGATGTGCCGCTGACGCCCGGTGAAAAGCGCCAGATCTGGTCCATCGAAGCCAAGCTGGAGTTTGAGGCGACCGGTGAGCCGGTGATCGCCTCCCTGGCCATTCCGGGCACCCAGCCCGGTTTCACCCTGATGAACGAGAACGCCGCCAGCCCCGGCTACGGCCTCTCCTTTGTCGAGAAAGATGGCGATGCCCGCGCCGAGTGGTCCATCCGCACCGCCTCCGGCCGTCAGGAGCTCTACTACCGCGTCGACATGATGGCAGATGCCCATGCCAAACCGGCCGCCAATCCGCAGCCGCCTGCCATCGAGAAGCAGATCGAGAGTGAGCCTTATGCCACCGCGATGAAGCAGATCCTCGAGCGGGCCCAGGAGCGCTCTGCCGACGGCTACACCCTGACTCGCGAGATCATCAAGGAGATCGAGAAGCAGGAGCAGAACGCCGAGCTGCTGAAAAAGCACAAGAGCCGTGCCAACCTGATCGCCGAGCTGCTCAACAATGCTGACGTCCCCACCCGCGTGGTGCATGCTCTGAATCTGGAAGATGGCCGCCGTCGTCAGGAGCTGGTGGATTACCTGCAGGTATTCAACAGCCCGACCGACTACAAGCTGTTCAACCCGCAAACCGGTGAACAGGGCCGTCCGGCCAACCTGCTGCTGTGGGAGTACAACTCCGGCGCCCTGCTGGATGTGACCGGTGGTCACAACTCCCGTGTCAGCTTCTCGATGATCGAGCAGGAGCAGCCGGTCAGCGTGGCGCTGGCCCAGAAGTTTGAAAAATCAGAGATGATGAACTTCTCTATCCACAGCCTGCCGCTGGAAGAGCAGACCCTGTTCAAGGGCTTGCTGCTGATCCCGATCGGCGTGCTGATGGTGGTGTTCTTGCGCGTGATTGTCGGCATCAAGACCTCCGGTACCTTTATGCCGGTGCTGATCGCCGTCGCCTTTATCCAGACCCAGCTGATCACCGGTCTCATCGGCTTCCTGCTGATCGTCGGCACCGGTCTCATCATCCGCTCCTATCTATCTCGGCTTAACCTGCTGCTGGTCGCCCGAATATCGGCAATCATCATCATGGTTATCTCGATGATCGGTATCTTCTCCGCGTTCGCCTTCAAGCTGGGGCTGACCGACGGTATGAAGATCACCTTCTTCCCGATGATCATCCTCTCCTGGACCATCGAGCGGATGTCCATCCTGTGGGAAGAAGAGGGCCCGAAAGAGGTGTTCCGTCAGGGCGGTGGCTCCCTGCTGGTGGCCATCATCGCCTATCTGGCCATGGACAACGAACTGATCCGTCACCTCACGTTCAACTTCCTCGGCCTGCAGCTGGTACTGATGGCGACCGTGTTGTTGATGGGTAACTACACCGGCTACAAGCTGAGTGAGCTGAAGCGCTTCAAGCCGCTGGTGGACGAGATCAAGTCTGGCGCCACCCCGGGTAAGGACAAGTAACAGATGTGGTTCTGGGAAAAGTACACTACTCCGTGGAGCCTGTCGCAGGCAGGCATCCTCGGTATGAACAAGCGCAACCACTCCTACATCAGCCGCTACAATCCGCGCAGCCTCTATCCGCTGGTGGATGACAAGCTGCAGACCAAGCAAATTGCGCTGGATGCAGGCGTGACGGTGCCTGAGCTGATCGGCACCATCCGTGCCCAGCACGATGTAGGTCGCATCACCGAGCTGGTAAAAGATTGGCCGGGCTTCTGCATCAAGCCGGCCCGTGGCTCTGGCGGCAAGGGGATCCTGGTGATCCTCCGTCAGGAAGATGGTCTCTTCTACAAACCCAACGGCAGCGCCTGCAACGGCCAGGATCTGGAGCGCCATGTCTCCAACATTCTGGCGGGGCTCTATTCGCTTGGTGGCAAGCCAGACGTAGCGCTGGTCGAAGGCCTTATCAACTTCGATGACGTATTCGACGGCTACTCGTTCGAAGGGGTGCCCGATGCCCGGGTGATCATCTTCAAAGGCTTCCCGGTGATGGCGATGATGCGCCTCTCCACCTCGGCCTCCGATGGCAAGGCGAACCTGCACCAGGGCGCCGTTGGGGTGGGTCTGTGCCTGCGTACCGGCCGCGCGCTGCGGGCGGTGCAGTTTGGCAATCCGCTGCGACACCACCCGGATACCGGCCTCGACCTCTATGAGCTCAAGGTACCCCACTGGGATACCCTGCTCACCCTGGCCGCCTCCTGTTACGAGATGTCTGGTCTGGGCTACATCGGTACCGACATGGTGCTGGACAAGTTCCGCGGCCCCATGCTGCTGGAGCTCAACGCCCGCCCGGGTCTGGCCATTCAAATCGCCAACGGTCGTGGCCTGGTGCCCAACCTCAAGACCATCGAGAAGCTGGGACAGGTCAAGATGAGCGTGGCGCAGCGGGTCAACTTTGCCAAAGAACACTTCGGTATCTTTGACGAGTAGTCCCGCCCCCCATGTCAAAAGCGCGCCAAAGGGCGCGCTTTTTTATGACTGCCGTTTATCGGCGCGCTGCCGGCAACGACAATCCTGCCGAGCAATGGGACAGAACCAGACAGCCAAACAACGGCCATAAAAAAACCGATGCCTGGGCATCGGTTTTTCACTATCCGGCACGCAGACCCGATTACAGGGAAGCGGCGTTCTCGGACAGATACTTGGCAACGCCATCCGGGGAGGCGGTCATGCCTTTCTTGCCTTTCTCCCACTGAGCCGGGCACACTTCGCCGTGCTCTTCGTGGAACTGCAGGGCATCCACCATGCGCAGCATCTCGTCGATGTTGCGACCCAGCGGCAGATCGTTGACTACCTGGTGACGAACAACACCGTTTTTGTCGATCAGGAAGGAGCCACGGAACGCCACACCGGCTTCCGGGTGCTCGACATCATAGGCTTTGCAGATCTCGTGCTTGATGTCGGCCACCAAGGGGTACTTGACTGGGCCGATGCCGCCGTCTTCGATCTTGGTGTTGCGCCAGGCGTTGTGAGAGAACTCGGAATCGATGGAAACACCGATCACTTCCACGCCACGCTTGTTGAACTCTTCCAGACGGTGATCGAAGGCAATCAGCTCGGACGGGCAGACGAAGGTGAAGTCGAGCGGATAGAAGAACAGGACGGCTGCCTTGCCTTTGATGTGGGATGAGAGGGTGAACGAATCAACGATCTCGCCATTACCCAGAACGGCTGCGGCGGTAAAATCGGGTGCGGGACGGCCTACCAATACCATATTCAATTCCTCTTTAAGTGAAGTGAACAATCCAGTCAGGATTGGGCTACCAAGAGCCTAGTCCGTCTAATTCAAGCGACAAACTATAGACCCGGTGGTAGATTAGTTAAATCAAATTAAATAGATAGCATTAATCGGATTTTCCTATGCAACGTTGGCCCAGCCTCAAACAGCTGCAATATCTGGTCGCTCTCGACGAGCACAAGAACTTCAACCGCGCCGCCAAGGCCTGTCATGTCAGCCAGTCGACCCTGAGTACCGGGATCCAGACGCTGGAAGAGATGATGAACCTGCAACTGGTGGAGCGGGACCACAAGAGCTTCATTATGACCCCGGTCGGCATGGAAATCGTCGAGCGCGCTCGCAATTTGCTCTCCGATGCGCGAGATCTGATGGAACTAGGTCAACACCAGGGTGGTGTGATGCAGGGGACCGTGCGTCTGGGCTGTATTCCCACCATCGCCCCCTTCCTGCTCAGCAAACTGCTGAAAGTATGCAGCAAAACCTATCCTGACCTCGAATTGTTACTGCGGGAAGACACCACCAGCAATCTGCTCAAGCAGCTGGAACAAGGTCAGCTCGACTTGCTGATCCTCGCTCTCCCCATCGAGATCGGTGGTTTTCACTGCAAGACCGTCGGCCAGGATCCGTTCCACATGGTGATGCCCGCCAGCATGGCGGCCGGTCTGCACACCCCGTTCGACTACAAGGAGCTGCCAAACCAGAGCATCTTCCTGCTGGAGCGGGAGCACTGCCTCACCGAGCACGCAGTGAGCGCTTGCCGTCTGCGGGACAAGAGCAAGATCAATCCCTTTGCCGCCACCAGCCTGCACACTCTGGTGCAGATGGTCGAGGCGGGACTTGGCACTACCTTCCTGCCTCAGATGGCCATCGACGCCGGCATTCTTGCCAATTCGGATCTGGTCGCCATTCCCCTGCCGGGGGAAAAATCCTATCGCGAGATCGGCATGGTTTGGCGTCCCAGTACCACCCGGGTGCAAACCTTCTATAAGCTGGCCGAATTGCTTACCCCACTGATCAATCCCGCCCACTGACCCCGAATGCCAGCCGCAGGCTGGCGTTTTTCGCTTACTTGCCGCATTTTCTCCTTTCGGGACTAGGTATCAAGCCAGATCCCTGTTTATGATGGAAAAGTTGTCACGCCACTGGCGGCCGTCACCATATTCTGTCCGGGGTGGCGGTTAACAGACGTATCTATTGGTAGACCCCGTTGTGGAGAGCTCTCCGATGTACCGCAAGCTGATGCTATCCCTGCTGACCCTGCTGCTGGCCGCCTGCTCCAGCACGCCAGAGCCACCGCCGCCCCGCCAGCAGAGCAGTGCCTTTGACGGTTTCTACCAGCAGTGGCGTGGCGTCCCCTACCGGATGGGCGGCACCAACCGCGCCGGACTCGACTGCTCCGCCTTCACCCAGCTCGCCTACAATCAGGTGCTGGGAGTCAACTTGCCAAGAACCACCGAATCCCAGGCCAGTATCGGCAAACCGGTGGATCGCTACCGGCTGCAACACGGGGATCTGGTCTTCTTCAAAACCGGCTGGCAGCAGTACCATGTGGGGGTCTATACCGGTGCCGGCGAGTTTATCCACGCCTCCACGAGCAAGGGTGTAATCCGTTCGAGACTCGACAATGTCTACTGGAACAGCCGCTATTGGCAAGCCCGTCGGGTAACCCAGTAAAGGTTCAAACACCTGCCCGTTATACTGCTGGACTCCGTCAATCCCGGTCGCCAGGTCGAGATAATCCCCTGCACTGAAAACTCAATTGGCCCCAAAACCTGCCTTTCATACCATTTTGTGATAAGGTGGTGGCCAATTTTTAGCACTTTCGCGCTTTTCTCATACGCTATCTGTCCTGATTGACAATAAGCGAAGCAGCGAAAGTGGCTGTGACAGCACTGCCGGACGGGTGGCTCACAGCAGCAGTATCAAGGGTTAAATAGATAAGGAGATCATCCAATGAAACAGTATCAAAACTGGCTGGGGCAATACCTGATGAGTCGCCGTGACGGCGACCACGCCATGGCATGCGAGATGGCGAGTTCCATCTGCGAGTTCTGGCAACAACAGGGAGATGAAACCGAACTGGACAAGTGGCAGCAGATTTACCAGAACCATCTGGAAAAGACCACCTGATCCCGACCGTCACCTTGCTGCCAGCCATCTGTTGGCAGCAAGGCTGCCCCCTATTGCTTCGCGCATAGCCAGTTCCCGCATAACGCCCTTTTGCATGCCCCCTCTACCATTTCTTGAGTCCATGACAGTGCTCATCCAGAACCAAGTGTCGAGCTCGTCGATGCAACCGGACACAACAGGGTTCCCCACCCTGTTTCCCCGGATTTCATCCAAACCAACCGCGTCCTCACGGCGGGTTTTCTGTTTTGAGAACAAGGGGATGGGGCTGTTCTGTCGCAGTCCATGGCGACAATTTCCCCAAGTTGGTCAGTTTGTGCTAAAATGGCGCTCATTTTTTGACATCTCGCGTCACGTTCGCCGCCAGATTGCCCATCGGGCTCTCTGCCCGGGTCGTGACTTTGCACCATCATGCCTGATGATGTTCCCCCCAAGATGAGCCGACAGGCTCCCGTCAAGGTGGGCACCCTCAAGGGCACATGAGATAAGGAGATCGGGTAATGAAACAATATCAAAGCTGGCTGGGAGATTATCTGATGAGTCGACGTGACGGAGATCATGCGATGGCTTCGGAACTTGCCAACACCATCTGCGCCTTCTGGAAGGCCCAGGGTGATGAAGCAGAAACCAGCAAATGGCAGCAACGCTATCAGCAACACGTAGAGCAGGCGCAATAAGCCCCTGCACTCTTTCGCGATAAAAAAACCGGCGCACATGGCGCCGGTTTTGCGTTTCTGGCAAGCAGCAGATTACATCTGGTCGATCATGTCCTGAGCAAACTGGGAGCAGGAGCGCAGGGTGGCTCCTTCCATCAGACGCTCGAAGTCATAGGTGACGGTCTTGTTGCGGATCGCCGCTTCCATCCCCTTGATGATGAGATCGGCCGCTTCAACCCAGCCCATGTGGCGCAGCATCATCTCGGCGGAGAGGATCAGCGAGCCCGGGTTGACCTTGTCCTGACCGGCATACTTAGGTGCAGTACCGTGGGTCGCTTCGAACAGGGCCACACCATCGCCGATGTTGGCACCCGGCGCGATACCGATACCGCCTACCTGAGCGGCCAGCGCGTCGGAGATGTAGTCGCCGTTGAGGTTCATACAGGCGATGACGTCATACTCGGCCGGACGCAGCAGGATCTGCTGCAAGAAGGCATCGGCGATAACATCCTTGATGACGATGGTCTTGCCGGTTTTCGGGTTCTTGAAGGAGCACCAGGGGCCGCCGTCGATCAGCTGGGCGCCGTACTCGTTCTGAGCCAGAGCATAACCCCAATCCTTGAAGGCACCTTCGGTGAACTTCATGATGTTGCCCTTGTGCACCAGGGTCACGGAGTCGCGATCGTTGTCGATGGCATACTCGATAGCGGCACGCACCAGACGCTCGGTACCGGCTTTGGACATCGGCTTGATGCCGATACCACAGGACTCGGGGAAGCGAATTTTCTTCACGCCCATCTCGTTTTGCAGGAAGGCGATCACCTTGTTCGCTTCGGCGCTGTCAGCCTTCCACTCGATACCGGCGTAGATGTCTTCGGCGTTTTCGCGGAAGATCACCATGTCGGTCAGATCAGGACGCTTCACCGGACTCGGGGTGCCATCGTAGTAACGTACCGGGCGCAGGCAGATGTAGAGATCCAGCTCCTGACGCAGGGCCACGTTGAGAGAGCGGATACCGCCGCCGACCGGCGTGGTCAGCGGGCCCTTGATGGCCACGCAGTATTCGCGAATGAAATCCAGGGTTTCGGCCGGCAGCCAGGCACCTTCACCATAAACATGAGTCGATTTCTCGCCGGTGTAGATCTCCATCCAGGCGATCTTGCGCTCGCCCTTGTAGGCTTTCTCGACCGCAGCATTCACCACATTCAACATGGCAGGGGTTACGTCAACACCGATGCCATCCCCTTCAATAAACGGAATGATCGGATGGTTGGGAACCTGCAGCTTGCCGTTGGCATCGACTGTGATTTTCTGACCCTGGGTCGGGATTACTACTTTGCTTTCCATCGGCATCTCCTAACTTCCGTTTGTTATCAACTTGTTTGTTGCGCGCGGCCATCTTAGCCCATTCATTTTCATAATAAAACGACAAGAAAGCATGTCAGACCAAAGAGGTAGCCACCCGCCAGTGCACCGTCACAACGCCTTGCCGACCCCGCCCCGTTATCCCTCCAGCTCGCTGGCCGCCGCCTGCGGCTGACTCAGGGAACGGTACTGGGAAGGGGTCAAGCCGGTCTTCTGTTTGAACACCCGGCAGAAGTAGTTCACGTCGGTAAACCCGCAGCGATTGGCAACCTCTTCGAGACGGAAGCGATACTTTTTCAGCATGAACTTGGCCCGCTCCAGCCGCACCCAGCTGATGTAGTCCGCTAGCCGCATGTGCCCCTGCTGGCGGAACAGGCGTGAGAGGTGGCTGGGGGAGAGATTGAAGCGGGCAGCGATGCATTCGCGACTGATGGGGCGGTGGAAATTTTCCTGAATGTAGATGCAGATGCCGTGAAAAAGATCGGAGCCACGAGGACGACCGCTCTCCGACTCCACCAGCAACTGCCGTGAATAACTTAGCAGCGCCTGCAGCAGGTGATTGTCCATCGGTGCCCTTATCGGCTCCTGCGCAAGGGTGTTGAGGGAGAGCAGGATATGATCGAGCGCCCGTCCGGCACCGGCCTGAATACTGTGCTTCTGCACATCGAAGAAGCCGGTGTCTCCCTTGTGCTTGCTCACCAGACTGAACCCTATCTGACGCTTGCCGAACAACAGGCTGAGCACGGAACAGTCATTGTCCCAATCCGGCTTGTTCCAGCCGTTGGGGGGAATGTACATCGCCTCCCGCGGCCCCATCTGTACCGACTGCACATCCCCTTCCGGGGACCAGATCTGGTTGAGATAGTGGCCACTGAATACCAGCTCGAGACGCGGAAAATTGACCTGATAACTGAAGCAGGGAGGCACCCCTTTGTCAGAGGCAAACAACACCTTCTCAAAGCCTCCCCCCTCACTTAGAAAGCCGTCCAACAGCTGGGTAAAGATGATACTCATGAATGATCCTGATCAAGATGCAGAGAGCAACCGATTGCGGTGCGCTGCCCCTGCCATGCTATAGTCCGCGCCAGACTGAAATTCCCAAAAAATCGTTCTGATACAAGGAGCCATCCATGAGCTACCCGCCGTTTTTTCTAATGTGCAACCCGATCCAGGATTATGTCTGGGGCAGTCGTGACTCCCTGACCACGCTGTTTGGCATCAAAAATCCCGAAGGCAAACCACAAGCTGAACTGTGGATGGGCGCTCACCCCAATGGCTGCTCCGAAGTGACCCTGGCAGGCGAGACCGTGAAGCTTTCCAGCCTGATTGACGCCAACCCCGTCGCCATGCTGGGCGAAGCTACCCAGGCTCGTTTCGGCTCACTCCCCTTCCTGTTCAAGGTGCTCTGCGCCGAGCAAGCCCTCTCCATTCAGGTACATCCGAGCAAGGCACAGGCCGAAGCCGGTTTTGCCAGAGAAGAGGCCGCAGGCATCGATATCAAGGCGAGCAACCGCAACTACAAGGATCCGAACCACAAGCCGGAGCTGGTCTTTGCCCTCACCCGCTATCAGGCGATGAACGGCTTTCGCGCCATCCCGGCCATCCTGGCCCTGTTCGATCGCATGGCGCTGCCCGCCCTGGTCGACCTGACCGCGGCGCTTCGCCAGTCACAGGATGAAGCTGGCCTGCGGCACTTCTTCCACCAGTTGCTGATCCTCAGCGGTGATCGCAAGGACGAGGCGCTGGCTCGCCTGCTGGCCTATGCCGCCGCCCATCAGGATGAAGAGACTTTCGCCACCATCAGCAAGCTGGCCAACCAGTACCCGGGGGATGTGGGGCTCTTCTCGCCGTTGCTGCTCAACGTGGTGACACTTGAGCCGGGTCAGGCGATGTTCCTTGATGCCCAGACCCCCCACGCCTACATCCACGGCACTGGCCTCGAGATCATGGCCAACTCCGACAACGTGCTGCGTGCCGGTTTGACCCCCAAATACATGGATGTGCCGGAGCTGCTGGCATGCACCCGCTGTGTCGCCAAACCGGACGACCAGATCCTGCTCACCCCTCGCATGGAAGGCACAGTACAGCACTTCGACGTGCCGGTACCGGATTTCACCTTCAGCGTATATGGCGCAGGCGAACATGCCCTCACCACCGGCAATGCCGAGATCCTGTTCGCCATCGATGGGCCCATCACCCTCATTGGCCAGGATGGTGAGCGTCTGACACTGACCATAGGGCAATCTGCATTTGTACCCGCCAGCACCGGCGATTATCGCGTGACGGCTGAAGGGCGTTTTGCCCGCGCCAGCAACCGCTGATCCTGGTGGGCCATCGGCTCATCACTCTCTGTTCAAAGGGCCCAGCAGGGCCCTTTTTTTCAGCTCATCTGACCATGTAGAGCCCGGTACGACTCACAAAATCGGTCATTTAACTCAACATCGAAGAATAACACGCTGAATTATAATGATTAATATCATTTAGCCTCCCTGGTCACGCCACCCTGCAGTTATGCGAGCCAGCTCACACCCTTCCCCACACGTCATAAAAATCCAGTTAATGCCATTTTTTTCCTCTGTCCCAGGATATTAATCAACGAAATAATAGAAACAGTTAATTTACAGGCAGCAGGAAAAACATTTAAGAGCATTTATATATTCCAGATGTAACACAGCTCAGCCACTTATTTCATAAGTGTAAGGGGCGATTTTTTAAATCAGGCTATAGGTGCCTGTTATTTTCCTGCGCATTTATTTTTCCGCCTGTATGGCCAGAACGTTTTCACTATCCATTTTATCTGGCTGATATTCCCCCCGTCACCCTCTATATCCAGTGACAGTCGGGGTAATACATGCAGATGGCTCTCTCATCCGGCAGATATTCATTGGCTGGCCCGGCGTTCTGCATTATCTGTTTTTATACGTTCGATACCCTACTTTCATTAACCTGTGGCGACAAATATGAAACTGAAACGTTCCCTGCTCGCGTGTGCCGTACTGGCTGGCCTGGTTGGTATATCCGGTTGTCAAAATGACTCGGATACCGCTGTCGATAACAATAAAGAGACGAACGTCTCCCGTTACGTCAATCCGTTCATCGGCACAGGTAATTTGGGCAACACCTATCCTGGTGCCACTACCCCGCATGGCATGGTGCAACTGTCGCCCAATAATGGGGCCAATGGCTGGGAATATATCTCCGGCTATTACTACCACGACAACCGCCTCGCCGGGTTTTCCCACACTCACCTCTCGGGGGCCGGAGCTGGAGATCTCAACGATATTCTGGTGATGCCGATCAACTCACGCTCCAATTTCATGCTGAACGAGGGGTCGGCCTCACTGAATCTGGAGGCCTCCCGCTACAGCCACAAGGATGAAGAGGCAACGGCGGGCTACTACAAGGTCAATCTGAAGGATTACGGGATCAAGGCCGAGCTGACCGCCTCGGATCGGGTGGGGGTTCATCGCTACACCTTCCCGCAAGATAAAAAATCGGAAATCGTGGTCAACCTCGGCTTCAAGGTCAACTGGGACTACACCTCCGACTCCTATCTGAAATGGGACAAAACCCACAACCGGATCGAGGGCCATCGCTTCTCTGACGGCTGGGCCCCCAGCCAGAAAGAGTTCTTCGTGATGGAGTTCGACCAGCCCATCAAAAACATCCGCTTCGCCTACTTTGACAAAGACCAAAACCGCTATCTGGACCTGCCGGAAGGCACCACCGAGATCGGCAACGAGACCCGTGGCAAATATCAGTACGCGCGTGCCTATGTGGAATTTGATACCGCAGCGGCGGGCTTGACTGTCGAGGCCAAGGTAGCCCTCTCCAACGTCGAGATCGGCCGGGATGGCAACGCTGGCGCCTCACTCAACATGACCGAAGTGGCCAATATGTCGTTTGACGATGTCCGTCAGGCTGCGACCCAAAAATGGGAAAAGGAGCTGGGCAAAATCCGGGTCAGTGGGGATGAGGAGTACAAACAGACCTTCTATACCGCGCTCTACCACACCTATCTGGGCCAGACCATTCACTCTGATCTGGACGGACGCTACCGCCAGGTCCATCAGGGGCGCAACGCCTATCCGGATGGCAACACGCCGTGGGGCGAGCAGATCGACACCCTCAAGGAGTCGGTGCGTACCGCCGATGCCAACCGGGATGGCAAAGCGGACTTTACCCGTTACGACACCTTCTCCCTGTGGGACACCTACCGCGCAGTACAACCCCTCTCGTCACTGCTGGAGCCGGATCGCCTCGCCGATGTGGTGCTCTCCATGCTCTCCTACGCCGAGGAGGAGTGGATGGACGATCTGGGCAACCTGCGCAAGGGCAGATTGCCGGAGTGGACCTTCAAGGGTAACGAGACCGGCATGATGATGGGGATGCACTCCACCCCGGTGATCCACGACGTGCTCTCCAAAGGCTCGCTGGACAGACGGATGATCGCGCTGGGCTTCAGCGATGCGGAACGTCAGGAGATCAAGGAGCGACTGGTGACCGCCATGATCACCGACGCCCGCGCAGCCACCAGCCAGGGAGTCGCCTGGATCAAGGAGTACGAGCAGCAAGGCTATGTGCCTGCCCAGTTGCATGACACTCCGCCGGGCAATGACTGGGAATCTCACTCCCCCTTCAAGGATGCCTGGACCTCCTCCTACTCGCTGGAGTACTCCATGAATGACTGGGCGATCGCCCAATCGATCAAGGCAGTATTTGGCGAAAGTGACCCCCGCTATCAGGAGTTTGCCGATAGATCCAAGAACTGGCAGGCGCAGTTTGACTTTGGCGGCAAGCAGTACAAAGGGTGGTTCAAGGCCCGTGACTACGATGGCAACTTCATCGATGCCGGCTGGGTAGACCCGAAAACCGGCCGGGCAGTGGGCAAGGATTGGCGCCCCGACATGTTCAACTGGTCATTCGCCGAGTCCAACGGCTGGCAATACGCCTTCAGCGTTCAACATGACATTCATGGCCTGGTCGATCTGATGACCCGGTTCGACCAGACCCGGAATCCTCAGGCCAAACGGGGCGAACTGTTTGCCAAACGGCTGGACGAGTATTGGAGTACCTATCCGGATCGCAACGCT
Organism: Aeromonas sp. 600948; assembly: GCF_049174875.1. Lineage (NCBI taxonomy): Bacteria > Pseudomonadati > Pseudomonadota > Gammaproteobacteria > Aeromonadales > Aeromonadaceae > Aeromonas > Aeromonas sp. 600948. The sequence goes on along the minus strand of NZ_JAAKTY010000002.1, from coordinate 186,820 downwards.
GGCGACAACCAGTTCCCGGTATTCAACACCGGCAACGTGGGACAGCATGTGCAGGGCAACGAGCCCGATATCCATGTGCCCTACCTCTACAACTACGTAGGACAGCCCTGGAAGGGACAGGCCGCCATCGTGGCAGCCACCAACGTCTGCTACAAGAACACCCCTGACGGCATCTGTGGCAACGATGACTTTGGCACCCTCTCTGCCTGGTTCGTGTTCCGGGCGCTGGGCTTCTTCCCGGTCAATGCCTCCTCCGGCATCTACGAGATTGGCACCCCCATGTTCGAAACCGCCTCGCTCGATGTGGGTGCGGGCAAACAGTTCACCGTCACGGCCCAGAATGTCAGCCGCGACAACATCTACATCCAGTCCGCTCGCCTCAATGGCAGCGAGTTCAATCGCAGCTACCTCACCCATGAGGAAATCCTCAGTGGCGGCAAGCTTGAATTCGTGATGGGCGATAGCCCCAACCAGAATTGGGGCAGCCAGCCGGAAGATCTGCCGCCCGCGCAAGGTATCGGCACCTTCCTGCACGAAGGCGACCTGCCTGCCGGTTCCCGTTAATCACCTGTTCGGGGGAGGACTTCCTCCCCCATCACCACTCAAAAATGGAATGACCATGTTCAAGTGCAATCTTCTTTCTCTTGCGGTGATTGCCGCACTGACCGGTGGCATCGCCGGTTGCAACAGTGAGAGCGAGTCTACCGCTATCGAGAAACCGGTAACTCCGGTTGTCGATCTGTCGGTACTGAAATACGTTGACCCCATGATAGGCACCGCCGCATCAGGCCACACTTTCCCCGGTGCCACCCGCCCTGCCGGCATGGTGCAGCTCTCGCCGGATACCTTTATTGGCTCCAACACCGATCACGAGAGCGGACTCAACCCCTGGCACTCAGCCTCCGGCTACTGGGACTCTTCCAATTACCTCACGGGCGAGATCGTCGCAACCGATGTTCCGCTCTACGGCTTCTCCCATACCCATCTCTCCGGCACCGGCGCCACCGATCTGGGCGACATTCTGGTACTGCCCTACGCCGAGATGGCCGACGCCCAGATAAACGCCTTTGACAAAACCAATGAGCACGCCAGCGCCGGTTATTACAAAACCAGACTGAACAAGGGGGAGATTGAGGTTGAACTGACCACCACCAAACGAGTCGGTTTGCACCGTTACACCTTCGCCAAAGGAGCGGATCGGAATGTGAAATTCGATCTGGGTCATACCCTGCTGAACAACAACGGCCAATCGCTGAAAAACAAAATCGAAGTGGTGGATGAGTACACCCTGCGTGGCCGCAAAACCTCCACTGGCTGGTTCCAGGGACAGAACCATCAGGGCCAGAACATCTTCTTCTACGCCAAATTCAACCAACCTGTGGCCAGGGCCATGCTGGGCGAGCAGGACAAGATGCCCACCCGGGAGATGCGCCCCAACAGCGTCTATCAAGGGGATGACCTGACCGCCTACCTCAATTTTGGCCAGGGTGACCAACCGCTCGAGATCCGGGTCGGTATCTCGGCGGTGAGCTGGCAAGGAGCACAGAAGAATCTGGAGGCGGAAGCCCCCACCTTTGATTTTGCCAAGGTGAAGTCAGACGCAGAATACGCGTGGGCCGAAAAGCTGGCAACACTCAAAACCGAAGGGGGGACGGAGACCGAGAAGACCAATTTCTACACCGCTCTCTACCACATGATGATCGCCCCTATCGAGCTCTACGATGTGGATGGCAAGTATCTTGATATGCAAGGCACCCTGCGCACCCTGCAACCTGGCGATACCCCCAACTACTCCATCTACTCGACCTGGGATACCTTCCGCGCCGTTCACCCCATGTGGACCATCATGGACCCGCCACAGGCGACTCTCTACGCCAAGGATCTGATCCGCAAATCCAACGTGGAGTTCGGCCTGCTGCCCAAATGGGAAGGCCACGGCTCGGAAACCGGCACCATGATTGGCTACCCCTCGGCGGCCATCCTTGCCGATGCGGTGACCAAGGGGCTGATCGATGCGCAAGAGGCACTGGAAGCCTCGGTCAAATCGGCCCACTACCGGCCTGCCGATTACCCGCAGATCCATGACGACATCCTGAGCTCGCTGATGGCCGGTCAGCTCAGCTATCACGAGAAAGAGCAGTGCGTCCGTTATCCCAACTGGAACTCGGTCTCCTACTCGCTGGAGTTCTCTTTCTACGACTGGACCATCGCCGAGATGGCGAAAGCCGCGGGCGACATGACTACCTATCAGGAGTTCAAGGCACGATCCTACAATTCGCTCAAACATTGGGATCCCCAGGCTGGCAATGCCGATGGCAAAGGCTTCTTCGTACCGACCGAGCTGAAAAACGGTGACCCGTGCGCCCTGAAATACGCGGCGGCCGATTTCGATCCCTACAAGTCGGATGCCTTCTACTACACCGAGGGCAATGCCTGGCAGTGGCAGTGGTCCTTCATGCAGGATCTCGACAAGCTGACCGAGATCATGGGTGGCCAGCAGGGACTGAACGACAAGCTCGACAACCTGTTCAACGCCGACCCCAACGGGGGCGAAGCACATCAGGACATGACCGGTTACATCGGGCAGTACATTCATGGCAACGAGCCCTCACACCACGTCATCTATCTCTACAATCGCACCGCCCAGCCCTGGAAAGCGCAGGAGTACCTCGACCGGGTCTATAAGGAGTTCTACAAAACCACCCCGGATGGCCTGATCGGCAATGAAGACGTCGGCCAGATGTCGGCCTGGTACATCATGAGTACCATGGGCTTCTATCAAATCTCCCCGGGCGACCCGACCTACACCATCGGTCGTCCCATCTTTGACAAGGTCACCATCAACCTGCCCGACGGTCAGTTCAACGTGGTAGCGCAGAACAACAGCCCGGACAACCTCTATGTCAAAGAGGTCACCATCAATGGCAAGCCACTCAACCAGTACAACACCTTCGCCCACAGCGAGATCCGTCCCGGTGGTGAGCTGCGTTTTGTGATGACCAACCAGCAACCGACCCCGTAACTCTACAAGCGGCAAGCCACCCGGCTTGCCGCTTTTTCATCTCCGGAATTTGAGGAACAACAATGTTCAAACCCCACAAGCTGGCCATCATGGTGACAGCCCTGCTTGGCCTCTATGGCTGCAACACAAATGATGAGACTACTGACAATGGCCGCCCCGATAATGCCCTGCAGGTGCTGCAATATGTCGATCCGCTGATCGGCACCGATGGGCTGGGCAATGTCAATCCGGCCCCTGTCATGCCGGAAGGGATGATCCAGCCGGGCCCGGACAACTGGAATCCGGCCAACTGGAATGGCAAGGGATCCCCTTCCGACTATCACCACCATCTGGCCAAGCTTTCCGGCTTCAGCAGCACCCATATCTCGGGGGCAGGCAAGGGGGATCTCAATGATTTCGCCTTCTTGCCCTTCACCGGCAACAATACCGACCCGGTCACCATCAACAAGCCTGGCGAACTGTCGGAGGTGGGCTATTACAAAGCGGATCTGGTGGAGACCGGCATCAAGGCCGAACTCACTGCCACCCAGCGGGTCGCCTTCCACCGTTACAGCTATCCGGCGGGTGAAGATCGCAAAGTCCAGCTTGATCTGCAGCACGAGCTGCTGGAGCAGTATGGCAACCACTCCCGCAATATTTACTTCAAGCGGGTGAGCGACAACGCAATTGCCGGAGCCAGAACCAGCAACGAGTGGGGGCAGTGGCAGACGGTCTTTTTCTACGCCGAGTTTTCCGAGCCGTTTGTGGATCAGATCCTCTATGTCGATGGCAAATTGAGCAACGACACCGAGGTGGGGTTGGCCGATTACATCGGGTATGGCGAAACCAGACCCCGGGTACGGGATGTGGTGACCCAGCTCAACTTTGCCAAAGGGGAACGGCCCATCACCATGAAGATGGCCATCTCGGGCACCGGCATTGAGGGGGCCATGGCCAACCTGCGCGCCGATGAACATGACTACCGCTTCGATCAGGTGGTGCAGGAGAACAAGCAGGCATGGGCGAAAGTGCTCAATAAGTTCACCCTGGAGGGTGGCAGCGATGCCGACAAGACGATGTTTTATACCTCGCTCTATCGCACCTACATCGCCCCCTTCGTCTATCAGGATATGGATGGTCAATATCGCGGAATGGATGGCAAGGTGCATCAGGCCAAGCCGGGCTTTACCAACTATTCGGTCTACTCCATGTGGGACACCTTCCGCGCCGCTCACCCATTGAAGACCATCATCGAAAAAGAGCGATCCATCGACTATGTGCACGATCTGCTCAACAAATATAAAACCGGCGGCATCATGCCCAAATGGGAGCTGCACTCCGACTATACCGGCGAGATGGTCGGCTACCCGGCGGTCTCCATCATCGCCGACGTCATCGTCAAATACCCGGATGCATTCACACAGGAAGAGATAAAGCTGGCGCTGCAGGCGGCCAATGTCTCCGCCAACTTTGACCTCGCGCTGACCAAAAGCTGGGTGCCCTATCAGGATCCCTGGAACGGCGACAAGCGCTTCACCGTGATGACCCGTCACGGCCAGTATGCCGAGCAGCACGGCTATGTCCCCGCCAACGTCAAACTCAAGCCGGAAGAGGGCGGCATGGCGCAGGACAAGTACGATGAACTGGTCAACGAGTCCGTCTCGTACGGTGTCGAGAATGCCTACTATGACTGGTGCATCGCCCAGCTGGCCCGACTGGCTGGCGACAAATCCGCCGAGAACCGCTATCTGGCCCGGGCGACTACCTGGCGCGCCTATTTTGACTACAACCCGGCGCAATATGGCAAATATGGCGCGACCGGCTTTATGCGCCCCAAAAATTACGATGGCAGCTGGGTCAACAATTACCCCTCCTGCGCCATCGATAAAAACGGCAATCCCGTTACACCACCACAAAACTGTGACACCAACGACAGCAGCCGTTATGACATCTTCTGGCCCTATCGGGCCGAGCACAGGGGGCAGGACTTTACCGAAGGCAATACCTGGCAGTGGAGCTGGTTTGTTCCCCACGATATCGAGGGGCTCAAAGAGGTGATGGGGGGCGAGGAGGGATTCCGGAAGAATCTGGATGCCCTCTTCACCGCCAACTCCAACGCTGATACCTCGCAAGGGGATATGACCGGCTATATCGGGCAGTTCGTGATGGGGAACGAACCGGATCACCATGTTCCCTATCTCTATAACTGGACCAAGGAGCCGTGGAAAACCCAGGAGTATGTGGATCAGGCGGTGCGCAGCTTCTTCCACCCGACCACCACAGGGCTGATTGGCAATGAGGATGTGGGGCAAATGTCCGCCTGGTACATCATGAGTGCGCTGGGCTTCTATCAGGTCACGCCGGGGCTCCCGGTCTACACCATAGGTCGGCCACTGTTTGACAAGGTGATCATGGATATCGATGGCGGAAAATTCACCGTGATCGCCGAAAACAATGGCACCCAAAATATCTATGTGGAATCGGTCACCATCAATGGCAAACCATTGGGGGAAAACCTGACGTTCAATCACAGCGATATTCGTGCCGGTGGTGAACTGAAATTTATCATGACGGCGCAAAAACCGATCCGCTCAGATAATAAATAACCATCATGCACTATCAATATATGTTCAGGCCCAAAGCTTCCTTTGGGCCTCTTTTTTGTTCACTAACAAAAATGTTCAAAAATATACCGCACGCAATTACATGATACCCGGATCACAAACAACGCGCCTTGCCACAAAAGTCTAGTGAATGACACTTTTTTACTCTGTCGATGAAACAGATGGCATGGGAATAATAGTGCTCGCCGGGATCAATGCCATCGAGCACCAATATTGCTCAGGGATCGCTCCGGTCTCATAAAAATAGATCATGACTGCTCACCCTCTACCCGATGGAGCCGCTCAATATGTTCAAGAAAAATATTCTGGCCATTGCCCTGACCAGCACAGTAGCCATGTTATCCGGCTGCGATTCAGATAACAGCAGCGACAATAACGACGATCAAAAGCCAACGCCAACCAATGTGTTGCAATATGTGAACCCATTCGTTGGCACTGGCTTTAACGGTCACACCTTTCCCGGCCCTGTGGTACCGGAGGGCATGGTGCAACTCTCGCCGGATACCGAGTTGATCGGCTGGCACTCCTCCTCCGGCTATCACTTTGACAAAGATACCCTGTTCGGATTTTCCCACACCCACCTCTCAGGCACCGGCATGGGGGGGCTGGGGGATATTCTGTTCCTGCCCTTTACCGAAGATAAATCCAAATACATCGAGCAAAGCGATGATTACCGCAAAGCCATCTCGGTCAAAATGGACAAAAAATCCGAGCAGGCCGAGCCTGGCTACTATGCGGTGCGCATCGCCGAGAATGGCATCAAGGCCGAGCTGACCGCCTCCGAGCGGGTGGGCTTTCACCGCTACACCTATCCGCAGGGGCAACCCCAACGGCTGAAGATCGATTTGAACTCGATCCTCAACAGCGACTGGGGATCGAGTTCGCTGCGCAACAAACTCACCGTCAGCGAAGATGGCTACACCATCACCGGCGAGCGAGATGCGACTCACTTCTCCGGCTGGGCGAAAAACCAGAAGATCTTCTTCCATGCGACCTTCGACAAGAAGATCAAAGGGGTCTACATCCTCGCTGGTGGTGTGCCGGTAGAGGGCTTGAGCGCCGAGCACAAGGCCAAATCCAAAGCGGATGTCACCGCTTACGTCGAATTTGAAGAGGGCGGCTCAGCCCAACTGAACGCCAAAGTTGCCCTATCGGCGGTCGATGCCACCGGCGCATGGAACAACTACCAGGCCGAAGGGGATGTTTCGTTTGACGAGGCCCGCGCCAACGCCCGCGAGAAGTGGGCCAACGCCCTCAATTTCACCATCGAGGGGGGCAGCAAGGAGCAAAACGAGATCTTCTACACCGCCCTCTACCACACCAAGATCGCCCCCATCGTCCATCAGGATGTGGATGGCAACTACCGCGGCATGGGCAAAGGGGCGCAGGCCAAGGGGGAAGGCAGCTACTCCATCCACTATGGCCAGGCAAGCGAAGATCAGCCCAACTTCTCGGTCTACTCACTGTGGGACACCCAGCGAGCGCTGCACCCGCTTAAAACCATCACCGAACCCACCCGCGCCGTGCAGTATGCCAAGAACCTGCTCCAGAAGTATCTGGAGAGCGGCCTGCTGCCCAAGTGGGAGCATCTGGGGGATGAGACAGGCACCATGGTGGGCTATCCGGCGGTGGTGGTGATTGCCGACGCCATCACCAAATACCCCGATGCCTTCACTGCGCAGGAGAAAAATCTGGCGCTCACGGCCGCCATCGACTCCTCCACCTATACCAACTACCCCATGCTGGCGACCGAGTGGGACAAGGCGGTGCTGGACAAGACCCTGACCAACCACATCGATTACATCGAAAAGAACGGCTTTGCCCCGGCAGTGCAGCGGATCGACGGTCAGCCCGTCTTCGCTGACTACACCCTCGAGTCGGTCTCCTACGGTCTGGAGAACGCCTTCTATGACTGGGCCATCGCCCGGATCGCCAAGGCGGCCGGCAACCCGGCGGCCGAAGCGCGCTATCTGGCCCGTTCTAACGGCTATCAGCGCTACTTCGACCACAATGCGGCCGAATACGCCCAGTACGGGGTGACCGGTTTCATGCGTCCGGTGATGATCGATGGCGCCTTCATGACGCCGTTTGATCCCTATGGCACCGAACATGAGACCGGCAACTATACCGAGGGCAACGCCTGGCAGTGGACCTGGTTTGTGCCCCATGACATCAAGGGTCTGAAAACCGCGATGGGCGGAGAAGAGGCCTTCAAGCAGAATCTGGACGCCACCTTTGCTGCCGAGAGTCAGGGGTCGGAGACCGCTGACATGACCGGGATGATGGGTCAGGTGGCCTTCGGCAATGAACCCTCCCACCATATTCCCTACCTCTACAACTGGACATCGGAGCCCTGGAAAACTCAGGAGACGGTCGACTACATCCTCGACACCATGTACTCGAACACCCCGGCAGGCATCATAGGCAACGAGGATGTGGGCTCCATGTCTGCCTGGTATGTGATGTCAGCACTTGGCTTCTATCAGGTGAATGCGGCAGACCCCGTTTACACTATTGGCCGCCCGCTATTTGCCAAAGCGACCATCCCGGTCAAGGGGGGAACCTTCACCATCATCGCCGATAACAACAGCGCCAAGAACCGCTATGTCCAGTCGGTCACCATCAATGGCAAACCGCTCAAGGATGGTCTCTTCTTCGAGCACAAGGAGTTTGTACCGGGGGGCAACCTCCACTTCGTGATGGGCGATACCCCGCCACAAAAGTAACGATCGATAGCATTGAAGTGACATTCAGCACGCAATCCGAAAATGTCACTTTGTGATACCCGACGGCCCACGCCAGATGGATTGATAAAATCCAATCAGCGCTGGGCCATTTTATTTTCCAGTGGGAAACCCAGGTTCAGCCATTAACCCGTTTTTCTCAAATATGCCTTAAATCGGGCAATAAACCGCAAAAAATGGCTGTAAATCCCATTACAAGGGTTTTTCTGTCATACCTTGACCGCTGTCACATCCTGCCATTAATTAAACAAAAACCACTATTGAGTTAAAGATCAACACTTTGCGAGCTGGATCACACCAGCAAAACCATGCAACAAAAATCCAGTTATTGCTACATTCATCGCCTGTCCAACCCTACCCGTGAGGGCAATAATGAGCCCAATTCGCAACGCATGACTTAGCCCTTACAGGGAAGGAGAGTGAGATGTTACCCACCATGACCAACGGCAGACTCATCTGCCTGGAGTTGAAGGCCACCAGCAAGGAGGCTCTGTTCGACGAGATGGCACAGATGCTGGCGCGCGATGGCGCCGTGTCTGATCAACAGCAATTCGTCAAGGATATCTGGGCCCGCGAGCAGCTGGACTGCACCGGCTTCGAGCAGGGTGTCGCCCTGCCCCACGCCAAGAGCAAGGCGGTCAGCCGTCCGGCCATAGCCATCGGTGTCAGCCGTCAGGGTATCGAGTACGGCGCCGAAGATGGCAAACCGACCCAGCTTATCTTCATGATCGCCTCCCCGGATGGCGGCGCCAACCACCACATCGAAGTGCTGGCCGAGCTCTCCACCCGTCTGCTGGAACCGGGCTTTATCGAGCAGATGAAAGCCGCCACCACCGTCGAGCAAGCGCTGACCCTGCTCAAGCAAGGCCCGAAAGTGCAAAAACCGGCCCCAGCCGCCAAACCGGCTGCCACTGCACCGGCTGAACCCGAAGAGCGCACCTTCAAGGATCGCCTCAATACCATGAAGCAGCACCTGCTGTTTGGTACTTCCCACATGATCCCTTTCATCGTGGCGGGCGGTGTGCTGCTGTCACTGTCGGTGATGATGAGCGGCAAGGGCGCCGTGCCGGAAGCGGGCTTCCTCAAAGACATGGCAACCATGGGGATCGCCGGTCTGACCCTGTTTACCGCCGTGCTGGGTGGCTATATCGCCTACTCGCTGGCTGACAAGCCGGGCCTGGCCCCGGGCATGATCGGCTCCTGGATTGCCGTTCAGCACTATCAAACCGGTTTCCTCGGCGCCATTCTGGTGGGCTTTATCGCCGGTTTCGTGGTCAATCAGCTCAAACGGATCAAGCTGCCTGACTCCATGACCTCCCTCGGTTCCATCTTCATCTATCCGCTGATCGGTACCTTTCTGGTGTGCGGCATCGTGATGTGGGGGATCGGTGCCCCGATCGCCGCCATGATGGAAGGGATGAACCACTGGCTCTCCAGCATGGCGGGCTCAGGTAAAGTGATGCTGGGTGCCATTCTGGGTGGTATGACCGCCTTCGATATGGGCGGCCCGGTCAACAAGGTTGCTACCCTGTTTGCCCAGACTCAGGTCAACACCCAGCCCTGGCTGATGGGCGGCGTCGGCATCGCCATCTGTGTGCCGCCGCTCGGTATGGCACTGGCTACCCTGATGTCTCCGAAGCGTTACAAGAAAGAGGAGCGTGAATCCGGCAAAGCGGCCGCCATCATGGGCATGATCGGTATCAGCGAAGGTGCAATCCCGTTTGCCGCCGCGGACCCCATGCGTGTCATCCCAGCCATCGTCGCAGGCGGTATCGTCGGCAACATCACCGGCTTTATGATGCACAGTATCAACCACGCCCCTTGGGGTGGCTGGATTGTCCTGCCGGTTGTTGAAGGCAAGATGGGCTACATCCTGGGTACCATCCTCGGCGCCCTGACCACCGCCATCATCGTCAACCTGCTGAAGAAGCCGGTGAGCGAAGAAGATGACGTCACTACCACCCAAACCAGCTTCGAAGTCATTGAAGCGGAAGGAGAAGCAGACGTACTGGCCATCACTGCCTGCCCGTCTGGCGTGGCCCACACCTTCCTCGCCGCCAAGAGCCTGCAGAAGGCCGCCGCCAAGCAGGGGATCAAGATCAAGGTCGAGACCCAGGGCGCCAACGGCATCATCAACCGCATCACCGCCAAGGATGTCGCCAACGCCCGCTGCGTCATCTTCGCCCACGATGTGGCCATCAAGAACCGCGAGCGCTTCACCAATATCGAGGTCATCGATGTGAAAACCAAAGAGGCGATCCACAATCCGGAAGCACTGCTGGCCCGCACGCTGGGCAACAAGGCAAACGCCGCCTGATAACCGTCAGACTCCACCTATAACAAGGGGCCCATCACTGGCCCCTTTTCGTTGCCTGTCGAGCAACCGCACATCATCCCACCGACCAAGCCACTGATTTAAAACATATTAACCAGTCACATCACGGGTCTTGGCGAGCCGTCACAGAACGGTGACGTGTAAAAAAACAGCAATTGAAGCGCTGGTCAGATCTCATGTCAAATGGCTCCGCCTACTAAACTGGAGCATCACAAAAATGATAAAAATCAATAAATTGGTTCTGGCTGTTACCCTCACCCTCACTGCCACCCCCTTGCTGGCCGCCCACTGGGAGTGCGGTGAGCACGTGCGCTTCGGCCTGCCCTCCGAATCGGATCAGAAGCTCTGCCGTGAAGGGTATGCCGTCGGCTACAACTACGACTACAAGGTGGCGGACTGGGTCTCCTACCGGATGACAGCCCAGAGCGCACAGGGCACAGTGCCGCGCAAGGATGCCTTCGCCGAGGACAGGGAGATCCCGGTTGCTTATCGCGCCACCCTCTCCGACTACAAGGGCTCGGGCTACGACCGTGGCCATCAGGCCCCGGCGGGGGACATGAAATCGAACAAGAACACCATGAAAGAGAGCTTCCTGCTGAGCAACATGACACCGCAGATCGGGGTGCTCAACCAGAAGGCGTGGCGCGTGCTGGAGGACAAGGTGAACAAGTGGGCGGTCTCCCGCAAGGATGTGCAGGTGATCACCGGCCCCATCTTTACCGGCTCTGAAGAGTCCATCGGTCAGGGTGTGGCGATCCCGAGCGCCTACTACAAGATCGTGATGGACCCGGCCAGACTGCAGGCCATCGCCTTTATCATGCCGCAGGAAGAGGTGCCTATTAGCCAGATCGCCGACTACCGGGTCTCGGTGCGCGAGGTGGAGGAGCAGACCCAGCTCAACTTCTTCAGCGATATGCCCGAAGAGCAGCAAGAGACGCTGGAAGCTCGCGTCTCCCCGATGTGGAACTGACCGCGAACACTCGCCAACAGATGGATTGACACCCCATCTGTCTTGCATCGCGATAGATAGAGGGAGGGAGGGACCAGCGCCCCTCCCAGCAGGGGGAGTCACGCTCCCCCTGCCCTTTTCAGATGGCTGCTGACCCGTTGCGGCCATTTTTGCGGCCACTGGTGTGGCATCACCCGACGACCCGCCCCGACTCACAGTTTGCCACGCCGTTAGCTGCTATATTGCTCCGCTCTTTGGCACTAACAGACTGAATTGACGCACATTTGCCTTATCCCATCGGCCCACAAGCCGGCGCACCACGGCGCGATTCAGCCCGACAGAGGACCTTTTGATGAAACAGACCCTTCTTGCCCTCACCCTCGGCGGCCTGCTGGCGCTCTCGCCCCTCGCCCTGCAAGCGGCCGAGAGCTCGATGCAAATGGAGCACGACCTCAATACCCTGGTCAGCAAACGCCAGGCGGTGGACATGCTGCTCGGCGAAGCGCTGCAGATCTACAAGTCGCCAGCCAAAATCTCCCACGCCGGTTTTACCGCCAAGATGCCGAGCAATATGGAGCTGGTGACCGAGCGTCTGCTGGCCGCCTACCAGCTGGAACCCTACCGCACCGACCTGCTCATCTCGGCGGCCAACGCCCAGATCTACAACGGCAACCTGAGCCGCGCCATCACCTTGCTGGAGCAGGCGCAGGCCGTCGCCCCCGATGATCTCGACATCAACAGCTATCTCGCCATCTGGCTGTTGGTGAAGGGTAACAAGGAGGCCTCCCGCAGCTATCTGGCGAAAGTGGCGGATCGCAACAGTGGCCGCGCCGCCGATCTGGAGGAGATCATCGCCCGGGTGCAGCGGATCACCGCCGCCCCGCTGCAGACCGAACTGACCGAGGATCAGGTCAAGGCCACCAAGGAGGGCAAGCGCGCCATCGTCACCCTGGGCTACGCCCTCAATCCCGACGGCAGCATGGACAAAATCCTGCTGGGCCGCCTGCAAACCACCCTTGGGCTGGCCAAAGCCGACCCGGAGGCGCTGATCATACTGACCGGCGGCGTGCCCCAGAACCGCCAGACCGAGGGCAAGCTGATGGCCGACTGGCTGGCCAACCACGGCATCGACCGCAGCCGCCTGATTGAAGAGAACTACGCCACCAGCACGGTGGATAACGCCCTCTACAGCGCCTATGCCCTCGCCCGCCACCAGATTGACTATGCGGTGCTGGTGAGCTCAGCCAGCCATGTGCGCCGCGGTCAGACGGTGCTGGAAATCGCCTGCGACCAGATTGGCCCAGCCAACATCAAGGTGGCGAGCGTCAGCTACCCTGACAAGCCCCTCGAGGAGCTGGCCACCCCGAGCGAGAGCGAGCTGCTCGGCATCTACCGCGACGCCCTGCGCACCTACGGCATGTGGAGCTACCGCTCCGCCCCGCTGATCGAGCGTTGATCGGCCATCAACACGAAAAAGAGAGGGAGGCGTGATGCCTCCCTCTCTTTTATTGACCGATGATTGGCCAAGCCGCGCCCGTTAGCTGACGATAAAGCCCTGCGAGGGGCTCGCTTTGGGATCATCGCCGAAGCGGTTTGGCCCCTGCTGGCCGTTGCAGACCATAAAGTAGATAAGCACCAGGGTGCCGATAATGGGGATAAGCCCGAGCAGCAGCCACCAAGCGCTGCGGTCGGTATCGTGCAGACGACGGGCCGCCACCGCCAGCGATGGAAGCAGCACAGCCAGCGAATAGATGGAGCTGATCAGCTCATTGTCGCCGCCGATCAGCTTGTCCACCATGCCGAGCAGCAACATGACGATGACGTTGCACAGCACGAACATCCAGTATTCGGTGCGACGGGCCCGCCCGCTAAATACCGCATATTGCTTGAGGACCGAGATATACCAGTTCATTGCGCCTCCAGACTGTTTTCAAAAACAAGTAGTTGCAGATCCGAACCGAGCTTAGCGCGATCAGTGTCCGGCGTCGATCACCAGCAGCTCCAGATCCTGGCGACTGACCCGCTTGCTGTCCACCTTCACATAGAGCGAACGTTCCTTCCGTGCCAGCAGTACATCGTTCACCCCGTCGCAGGCTCGGAGTTTCTGCTCCAGTGCAGGGCTCGCCTCCACCCCTTCCGGTAACAGGATGCGCAGACTGCTCACATAGGGGGGCTCCTGCATGGTAAGGCTGACCCCGAGCCAGACAAGGGCCAGCGCAGAGCAGCCGCCAAACACCAGGGCGCCACCACCCAGACTGTAGAGCAGGCCCCCCAGGCTGCCACCGATAGCCACTCCGATAAACTGGCTGGTGGAGTAGATCCCCATGGCCGTACCCTTGTAACCCGGTGGCGACTCCTTGCTGATCAGGGATGGCAGCAACGCCTCCATCACGTTGAAGCCGATGAAGAAGAGCTGCAGGCCGGCGAGCAGGCCCCACAGCTGCAGGCCAGCCTGCCACAGCACCACTTCGGCGCTGAGCATCACCAGCACGCAGATCTGGAACACCAACTTCATCTTTCTGCGCGTCTCGGCATAGATGATGAAGGGTACAACGCTGACGAAGGCAATCAGCATGGTGACCAGATAAGCCTGCCACTGGCTGTCCCGAGGCAGACCCGCTTGCTCCAGCAGCGGCGGCAACGCCACGAAGCTCGACATCAACAGGGTATGCACGCACAAAATGCCGAGATTGAGTTTGAGCAGGCGCGGATTGGTCAGCACAGTGCGCATCCCGCCCCTGACCATGCCGGACTCGCGATTGAGCAGATGAGTTGTCGGTGTCGGCACCAGCCAGAGGGTGACGGCAATGCCCCCCAGCGCCAGCAGGGCGATGAGCCAGAACAGGCCGGAGAGTCCCAGCGCATGAGTGATGAGGGGGCCGGTCACCATGGCGATGGCGAAGGTGATGCCAAAGCTCACCCCGATGAAGGCCATCGCCTTGGTGCGGTTCTGCTCGCGGGTGAGATCCGACAAGAGCGCCATCACGGCGGCCGAGATGGCGCCGCTGCCCTGCAGGGCGCGGCCGAGGATCACCCCCCAGATGGAGTGGGTCAGCGCCGCGATCACGCTGCCGAGGGCAAACATCAGCAGGCCGCCGACGATGAGGGGCTTGCGGCCCACCTTGTCGGAGAGCAGACCGAACGGGATCTGGAACAGCGCCTGGGTCATGCCGTAGATGCCGATGGCCAGGCCGATGAGCGCCTCGGAGGCCCCCGCCAGCGACATGCCGTAGGTGGTCAGCACCGGCAGCACCATAAACATGCCGAGCATGCGCAACGAGAAGACGGAGCCGAGCGCCCAGGTGGCACGGCGCTCGCCCCTCGTCATGGTGAAATCATTCATGATGGCCTCGATAGGTCAGGGAAAAGGAAGACTCAAGGGGTGGCCGACACGCGCCATGCCACACCCGACAGAGGGGAAAAGTACCCGATGGGCGGCCCCATAATAACAGAGCCGGGGAGGTTCCCGGCTCTGGATCTCATGCAATCGGAAGCAACGCACACTATCGGAGCAACATGCTCACCAGCGCCACAGGCTCGGCCTCTGGCTGGAAGTCTACCGACATCATGACACTCAGACAGGTAATGGTGACGATGGAAAACATAAACAGCTTGCGCGCCCAGAGAGCATCATCAACCAGCTGTTTGTAACCCGACAGCGCCATCCCCAGCCACCAGACACTCACCGCAGTGGCCACCACCAGATACTTGTAGCCGGCGTAACCGCCGAGGAACAGCATCAGGGTCGGCACCATAAAGGCCAGGATGTAGAGGGTAATGTGGTGCTTGGCCACCGAAATTCCCTTCACCACCGGCAACACCGGAATGTTGGCCGCCTGATAATCCTTGAAGCGGAAAATGGCGATCGCATAGGAGTGCGGCATCTGCCACAGGCTGAAGATCGCCAGCAGGATCAAGGCCCCCGAGTCGAACTGGCCGCTCACCGCACAGTAGCCGATGACCGGCGGCGCGGCGCCGGAGAGGCTGCCCACCAGGGTGCCGTAGACCGAGTGACGCTTCATGTAGAGGCTGTAGACCCCCACATAGACAATGAAGCCCAGCACCGCCAGCAGAGCAGCCAACGGATTGGCCGCCCAATAGAGCAGTGCAATGCCCGCCATGCCAAGCGCGGTGGCGTACCAGAGCGATACGCCGGGGGCGATCAGCCCCTTCACCAGAGCACGGTTCTTAGTGCGCTCCATGATGCAGTCGATATCCCGGTCGATGTAGTTGTTGAACACGCAACCGGAGGCCACCACCAGCGAAACACCCACCATGGTCAGCATGAACAGGGGCAGGTCCAGGCTTCCTTTTGAAGCCAGCAGAAATCCCCCGATCACCGAGATGAGGTTGCCGAAGATGATGCCCGGCTTGGTCACTTGCAGGTATTGCTTCATCATTGCCAGCCTGCTCAGTGGACCATCATGTTGATGTTGAGGTTGTACATGATCCACAGGGAACCCACGACCACGATGGCAATGATGAGCACGGTAAAGACCAGTGCCACCAGGTTCCAGCGCTCCTCGGACGAGGTGTTCATGTGCAGGAAGTAGACCAGATGGACAAAGATCTGCACCACCGCCATGCCAACCACGGTGGCCAGCACGGTGGTGTGGGAGGCGGAGCCGTCTATCACCATCCAGAACGGTACGGCAGTCAGGATCAGTGACAGCACGAAGCCGATCAGGTAGCTCTTGGCGCTGCCGTGGCTGGCGCCGTGATTATCAACGGAATGACTCATTTACATTGCCCCCATCAGATAGACCACGGTAAAGACGCAGATCCACACCACGTCGAGGAAGTGCCAGAACAGGCTCAGGCACATCAGGCGGGAGCGGTTGCGATCGGTCAGCCCCTTCTTGGCCACCAGCACCATCATCACGATGATCCAGATAAGGCCGCTGGTGACGTGGATACCGTGGGTACCGACCAGGGTGAAGAAGGCGGAGAGGAAGGCGCTGCGATCCGGGCCGTAACCTTCTGCGATCAGGTGATGGAACTCGTAGATCTCCATCGCGATAAAACCGGCACCCAGCACAAAGGTCACCAGCAACCAGCCATTGACGGTAGACACCCGGTTCTTGTTCATCGCCAACATGGCAAAACCGAAGGTGATGGAGCTCAACAGCAGCAGCATGGTTTCGGCAAATACGAACGGCAGTTCGAAGATATCCTTGCCGCTCGGACCGCCGGCAGTGCCGTTGACCAGGACCGCATAGGTTGCAAACAGACATGCAAACAGGATGCAGTCACTCATCAGGTAGATCCAGAAACCAAACACCTTGTTGGCACCGGCATCATGGTGCCCATGATCATGGGCACTCTCGTGAGTGTGATGTAGAACGTCGGTCGCCATAGCGTCACGCCCCCTTGTTAATGTTGGCAAAATGCTGACCTTCGGGTGCCCATACCCTCCGGGCACCGTAAACGTGGATGTGATATGAAACGCCAGTGGTCATAGCACTAAGCCCCCTTGTTGATGTTGGCAAAATGCTGATCTTCGATGCGCGTGATCTCGTCAACCTGGACGTAGTAGTCCACGTCATCGTTGAAGCTGTGGATGATCCAACTGCCAATCATGGCGGCAAAGGCAAGGATGGCCATCCACCAGATATGCCAGATCATGGCAAAGCCAAAGATGGCGCTGAAGCCCGCGATGATCACCCCTGCCCCGGTGTTCTTGGGCATGTGGATCGGCGCATACTGCTTGGGCTGCTGATAGGCTGAACCGTTTTGCTTGGCATCCCAGAAGGCATCCAGACCGGTGATCTTCGGCTCGATGGCGAAGTTGTAGAAGGGCGGCGGTGAAGAAGTCGCCCACTCCAGCGTCCGGCCACCCCAGGGGTCACCACTCACATCACGGTTCTGCTCGCGGTCACGGATGCTGACCACCAGCTGGATCACCTGGCACAAGACACCAAGGGCAATCAGGCCGGCACCACATGCTGCTACCACCAGCCAGGGGTGGAAGGCCGGATCCAGCTGTTGGCTGATGCGGCGGGTCATCCCCATGAAGCCCAGTACGTAAAGCGGCATGAAGGCAACAAAGAAGCCGATAATCCAGCACCAGAAAGCACGCTTGCCCCAGGTTTCGTTCAGGGTGAAGCCGAACGCCTTGGGGAACCAGTAGGTGATACCGGCAAAGCAGCCAAATACCACGGCACCAATGATGACGTTATGGAAGTGAGCGATGAGGAACAGGCTGTTGTGCAACACGAAGTTGGCCGCCGGCACCGAGAGCAGTACCCCTGTCATGCCACCTATGGTGAAGGTGATGATGAAACCGACAGTCCACAGCATGGGTGAGGTGAACTCGATGCGACCACGGTACATGGTGAACAACCAGTTGAAGATCTTCACCCCGGTCGGGATGGAGATGATCATGGTGGTGATGCCGAAGAAGGCATTCACGTTTGCGCCCGAGCCCATGGTGAAGAAGTGGTGCAACCAGACAATGAAGGAGAGCACGGTAATGGCAATGGTCGCCCATACCAGCGAGGTGTAGCCGAACAACCGCTTCTTGCTGAAGGTGGCCACTACTTCGGAGAAGATCCCGAATACCGGCAACACCAGGATATAAACCTCGGGGTGGCCCCAGGCCCAGATCAGGTTGATGTACATCATCATGTTGCCACCCATGTCATTGGTAAAGAAATGGGTACCCAGATAGCGGTCTGCGGTGAGTAGGGCGATGGTAACGGTCAGGATCGGGAAGGAGGCGATGATCAGCACGTTGGAGCACAAAGCCGTCCAGGTGAACACCGGCAGACGCATCATGGTCATGCCAGGAGCGCGCATCTTGATGATGGTGGCGAAGAAGTTGACGCCGGTCAGCAAAGTGCCCAACCCCGAGATCTGCAGACTCCAGATCCAGTAGTCGACCCCGACCCCCGGGCTGTACTCCAGCCCCGACAGCGGCGGATAGGCCAGCCAGCCGGTCTGGGCGAATTCACCGACCCCGAGGGAGATGTTGATCAACACCACGGCAGCGGCGGTGAACCAGAAGCTGATGTTGTTGAGGAAGGGAAAAGCCACATCACGGGCACCGATCTGCAGCGGCACGACGATATTCATCAGACCGATCACCAGTGGCATCGCCACGAAGAAGATCATGATGACCCCGTGGGCGGTGAAGATCTGGTCGTAGTGATGCGGCGGTAAAATGCCGTCACCACCAGCCGAAGCCATCACCTGCTGGGTACGCATCATCACAGCGTCGGCGAAGCCGCGCAGCATCATGACCATACCCAGGATCAGATACATGACCCCAAGACGCTTGTGGTCGACCGAGGTAAGCCACTCTTTCCACAGATATTGCCACTTGCCGAAATAGGTGATCAGGCCGGCAACGGCCAGCCCCCCCAAAATGATACCGGCTACCGTCACCATGATGATGGGTTCATGGAACGGAATGGCATCGAGTGTTAATTTTCCAAACATCGGTTATTCCTCGGATCCTGCTTGCACAGCCTTGTTATCCAACGGCGCGTTCATATGTCCGGCATGCTCCTTCTGCCCGTCATGCGCCATAGCGGCATGGTCCATCTGCATATGTGCCATGTCATCGTGATTCATGGCGGCGCCATGCTCTGAGGGGGCTTTATGGGTCATCCCCTTGTGCTCGCCATGCCCCATGTCACCCATAAACTTGTTGATCAGCTTGACGAAAAGGGCCGGATCGGCACTTGAGAAATACTCTACCGGGTGGTTTTCGCTCTTCTTGGCCAGCGCATTGAACTCATCCATGGTGATCAGCATCTTGGGAGAGGCCTTGACTTTGGCAACCCAGGCATCAAAACCGGCCTGATCCTGCGTAGCAATCGCCTTGAACTTCATGCCCGAGAAACCGGCTCCGCTATAACTGCTGGAGATACCGTCATACGCGCCTGCTTCATTGGCAATGAGATGCAACTTGGTCTGCATACCGGCCATGGCATAAATTTGCCCGCCCAGCTTGGGAATGAAGAAGGAGTTCATGACAGTGTCTGAAGTCACCCGGAAATTGACGGGGGTATTGACCGGGAATGCTAATTCATTGACCGAGGCAATCCCTAATTCTGGGTAGACAAACAGCCATTTCCAGTCGAGGGAAATAACATCAATCTGGATCGGCTTCACCGTGGACTCCAGCGGCTTGTAGGGATCCAGTTCGTGGGAAGTTTTCCAGGTAATGGTTGCCAGAATGACGATGATAATAACTGGTACGGTCCAGACAACCGCCTCAATTTTATTGGAGTGAGACCAATCCGGAGTATATTTGGCATTGGTATTTGATGCCCGGTATTTACGAGCAAAGACCACCGCCATAATAATCACAGGGATCACCACAATTAACATCAGCCCCAAGGCGGTTAATATCAGTGATTTCTGTTCCAGACCAATCTGCCCTTTGGGATTCATCAAGGCCATGTCGCAGCCGGTCAGCAAGCTGGCCGATGCGATCAACAGCAAAGCACCCAAGCCCCTCTTTAATTCAAAAGGTCTCATGCAGTGTCCTTATGGTCGCAAGGCTAAAGTTGTAAAAACGGGCAACATTGTGATCAGAACCGGAACATGTAAACAACATGGAAAATTAATCTTAAGATTGTGCCAAACTTGGCCTCAGCATGTGAAAAATGTTAATTTTGCATCCGTATCACTATTAATGGCGCCTTTTCCCATAATTAATCAATGACACTCTCTTCTCAATTTATAATTGGACAGGGAGCATTATCTCGCCAACTAACCTTACATAGCATATGGGTATATATGACGAAAAATTAATCCTCCAGCATGAATAATAAACACCTGTCGACTTTGATGATCTGCGACAATTTGAACTCATCATCATTTACGTAATTAAACGCGACGAACAGAACACAGCACGATATTTTTTAGCTGGATTGTTTTTTAACAATTCGAACCCAAACAGATATGTCACTCCATACTCGTTTGATCAATCTGTTTAATAAGTTATTATCAACCCATATAGACGCCATAAAAATATGGCGGTAGGTTGCGTCCTCTTGCTGCTGGCCAGCTACCCCACTCTGTACTTTTCCATTTTTCATACAGCAGGTATTGCCATGAGTATTACACGCAGAGATTTTCTCAACGGCGTTGCCATCACCATTGCGGCAGGCGTCGCCCCCATCAATCTGCTCAAGGCTGCCGAAGGCGGCAGCACGCTGGCGGATAAAACCCTGGCCTACCCGCCCGCCCTCACCGGCCTGCGCGGCAACCACCCGGGCTCTTTCGAACCGGCCCACAGCATCGCCCGTGACGGCAAGCAATATGATTTTGCCAATATTCCCCTTGAGGGGGAGTACGATCTGGTGATCGTCGGCGCCGGGATCAGCGGTCTGGCCGCCGCCTGCTTCTATCAGCAACTGCTCGGCGCGGATAAGAAGATCCTGCTACTCGACAACCACGATGACTTCGGCGGCCACGCCAAGCGCAACGAGTTCACCACCCCCGATGGCCTGCGTCTGGGTTACGGCGGCAGTGAATCCCTGCAATCACCGCGTTCGGTCTACAGCCCGGTAGCACTCGGGCTGCTCAAGGCGCTGGAGGTCAACATCGACGAGCTGGCCGCCGGTTTCCAGCAGACCTTCTATCCGGATCTGGGGCTGAGCCGCGGCGTTTATTTCGACGAGAAGCACTTTGGCGTCAACAAGATAGTGAACGGGGATCCGGGCCACAACGTAGCGGATGACATCCCCCGCGATCGCCTGAACGGCCGGCCACTGGCAGAGTTTATCGGTGACTTCCCCCTCGATGATGCCGACAAGGCCGCCCTGTTGGCCCTGCACGAATCGAAGATCGACTACCTGAGCGGCATGACCCGCGAGCAGCAGGACGAGTGGGTGACCCGCAACAGCTACACCACCTTCCTGCGCGATAAAGTGGGCCTCAGCGAGCGGGCGATCACTTACTTCCAGCAGCGCACCAACGATTTCCAGGCGGTCGGCATCGACGCCACCGCCTGCGCCGATGCGCGCCTCTGCGCCTTGCCGGGGTTCGACGGCCTCAATCTGACGCCGCTGGATGCCGAGGAGCAGGCAGAGCTGGACGATCCCTACATCTTCCACTTCCCCGATGGCAACGCTGGTCTCACCCGCCTGATGGTGCGCAAGCTCATTCCGCAGGTGGCGCCGGGTCACACCATGCAGGATGTGGTGCTGGCCAAGTTTGACTATGGCAAGCTCGACCTGCCGGAGCACAAGGTGCAACTGCGCCTTGGCAGCACGGCGTTGCAGGCCAAAAACGTGCGCCTCGCCGACGGCAAGCTGGTGGTGGATGTCACCTACATCAAGGAGGGGAAACTGCACCGGGTGCGGGCCAAGCAGTCGATCATGGCTGGCTACAACATGATGATCCCCTACATGGTGCCCGAGATGCCGGAGCCCCAGAAGGAGGCGCTGCGCCAAAACGTCAAAGCGCCGCTGGTCTACACCAAAGTGGTGATCAAAAACTGGCAAGCCTTCGTCAAGCTCGGGGTGCACGAGGTCTACTCCCCGGCAGCCCCTTACAGCCGGGTCAAGCTCGACTATCCGGTCAGCATGGGTGGCTATGAGCATCCCAAGAGCCCGGATCAGCCGATGTGCCTGCACATGGTCTATGTACCAACCCTGCCGGGCAGCGGCCTGTCGGCCCGCGAACAGTCCCGCAAGGGGCGCGCTATGATCCTCGGCATGCCGTTCGAGCAGCATGAACAGATGATCCGCGAACAGTTGCAGGGGATGCTCGGCAGCGCCGGTTTCAACCATGAGCAGGATATCCTTGCCATCACGGTCAACCGCTGGTCCCACGGCTACTCCTATGTCACCAACACCCTGTTTGATGACGAAGCGCAGTGCGAAAAATGGATTGAACTGGGTCGCCAGCCGATCGGCAACATCACCATCGCCAACTCGGATGCAGGCTGGAGCCCCTACGCCCACGCCGCCATCGACGAAGCGTGGCGCGCCGTCAACGAGCTGGTTGCCATGAGCAAGGGAGGTGCCCAATGAGCCGCGCCCTGTCACTGACCGCCAGCGCCCTGCTGCTGGCTCTGCCCGCCCTTGCCGCCAACGCAGCCCCCGCCATGTCGGCGGGGGAATACGTGGCCAAGCTCGGCGATTGCGCCGCCTGCCACACCAGCGAAACCAGCAAGCCGCTGGCAGGCGGCAAAGGGTTCCCGACCCCCATCGGTACCGTATTTGCCACCAACATCACCCCCGACAAGGCACACGGTATCGGCAACTACAGCCTGCCGGAGTTCATCAAGGTGATGCGCGAAGGGGTAGCCCGCGATGGTCATCGCCTCTATCCGGCCATGCCCTACACCGCCTACGCCAAGATGAGCGATAAGGATCTCGAAGATCTCTATCACTACCTGATGAAGGAGGTGCAGCCGCTGGCCATCGCCAACAAGGAGAGCGACATCCCCTGGCCGCTCAACATGCGCTGGCCGCTGATGGGCTGGAACTGGGTCTATCACGATGACAGCCGCTTCACCCCGGTCGCAGGCAAGAGCGAAGAGTGGAACCGCGGCGCCTATCTGGTGCAGGGTGCCGGTCACTGCGGCAGCTGCCACACCCCACGCGGATTGGGGATGCAGGAGAAAGCGCTGACCGAGGCGGATCCCGTCTACCTGAGCGGGGCGGCGCTGGATGGCTGGTATGCCCCCGATATTCGCGGCAGCCGCTACGACAAGCAGGCGCTGATCGACCTGCTGAAAACTGGCCGCAGCCAGCATCAGGCGGTCGCAGGCCCGATGGCGGAAGTGATCACTCACAGCAGCCAGTATTTCAGCGACGCCGATCTGGCCAGCATCGCCACCTACCTCACCGACCTGAAAGCGGAGCCGGTGGTAGCGAAAGGTGCCCGCGCCTATGCCAGTGCCGGCGGCAAGGCGGACTACGCCATGTACTGTTCCACCTGCCACGGGGTCGATGGCAAGGGCAATGACCACGTCATCCCCTCGCTGGTAAACAACCGCACCGTGCTGGCGGACGATCCGTCGAGCCTGCTCAACGTGCTGCTGCACGGTGCCGAGACCCCGGTCACCCACGGCCATCTGGGTTACCACATGCCGGGCTATGGCTGGACCATGGATGATGAGCGGCTCGCCGAGCTGGTCAACACCCTGCGCGCCTCCTGGGGCAATGAAGGCACCGCCGTCAAGGCGGCGGCGGTCAAGGCCCAGCGCGAGCTGCACGGTAAAGAGTAAGGGCTGTCAGCTCTCTCTTGGCCAAGTGCCATAAAAACGGGCCTCCACTGGAGGCCCGTTTGCTATTGATGAACCAGGTTCCGGTGCTTATCCCTTGCGGGATTTTGGCCCCGGCAGCGGCGCCGTTGGCTGGCGGTAATCGCCATAGGGGAAGATATTGCGAAAACGCTGGGCCACCGGCTCGGGGATGGAGCGGGAGAAGATCAGCTTGACGCCATCGCCATCACGCTGCCCCACAATGCGACCGCGCACCGTGTCGTGGCGCAGGATCTGTTTAGCATGCTCAATAAAGGCGGGTGACACCTTGCCCTGCTTGACCACTACCTTGCCGGGTGCAAGACGGATCTCGAACAGGGCGCCACGTCCCAGCTTCATCAACCACCAGATCAGGGCTATCGCTACGATCAAGGAAATCCAGGCCATCTTCATCCCTCCCAAGCTCTTGATATAAGGCAGTATAAGCGGCCGAGCGTTCCGATTGTTTGGCGCCGATCACAGCCCCCGCCTCAACGTAATAGCGCCTCTTTGCTCAGCAATCCTTGCCCCAGCCCACCAGCGTCTCGCGATAGAGCGCCAGCAAGGCTTCATCGCGCACCGCCACCCCGACCTGCTGCGGACGATAGGCTGCCCAGTCATCGTGGGAGTGGCGTTTGCCATCGAACTTTTGCAGGGTGTGGCCGATGGCCGGGCCGCTGGTGATAACCCGCACCGGCCCTTCCCGCAGGGTAAAGAGGGTCGGATCAATCACATAGGCGATGGCGGACGGGTCGTGGACATGGCAACCGGAGAGCCCCAGCTTCTCGGAGTAGAAGCGCAGGTAGAAGCGGCTGACATCCCACAGGAAGCGGCCCGGCTCCCCCGCCTTGTCCCTGAGCTCATCCAGATAGGCGCTGCTGAAGAAGCTCTGCTGAGTCACATCCAGCCCGATGATCACTACCGGCCAATCGGCGGTAAAGACCCGGTCGGCGGCATCGGGATCGTCGTGGATATTGGCCTCGGCATAGGGGGTGACGTTGCCACGATGGCCGTTGACGCCAAAGGCGCCGCCCATCACTACTACCTGTTTCACCAGCGAGACAATCTCGGGGGCCTGTTGTAGCGCCAGCGCCAGATTGGTGAGCGGGCCGATAGTGACCAGGGTGATCTCCCCCGGCGCGGCTTTCACCGCCTCGACAATATATTGCCAAGCGGGGCGAGGATCCGGAGCGATAGTCACCTCCCCCGCCTCCATGTCGCCAAAGCCGCTCGGGCCGTGGACTATGGTGGTGGGGCCGACCGGCTCGCGCAGCAGCGGGGCAGCCGCGCCTTTGGCCACATCCGCCTTCATGCCGTACTTCTGCTTGAGCCAGAGGGCGTTGCGGGTGCCATTGTCGATGGTGGCGTTACCAAAAACTGTGGTGATGGCGAGCAGCTCGATGGCGGGGTGGGCCTCGGCAAACAGGATGGCCATGGCATCGTCGATACCCGGGTCGGTATCCAGAATGATTTTATGGGTCATGAGAAATTCCTACGATGACAAACCCTGCGGCAAAAGGGAGAGTCTACCCGGCTGACGCTCCCATATCCCGGCATGGGATCACAGAGCGGGCCTTTGCTCCCGGCAGCGGGGGCGCTGCTAGCGACAATTAGCATAAAAAACGCGGCCCTGTTGCCAGCGCCGCGCCCTTTATCGTTGTTCGTTATCTGCTATCTGGCAGTGATCTGCCTGACCGGATCCTCAGTGTTTGCGGTGCCAACGCGGTGAGGTCGCCTTCTCCCCCCAGGGGGTGACGCAGGGGAGCAGTGCCCCTTCAATCACCATCTCGCTGCCCGCCAGCGCCTCGGCGATCTTCTGGTGCAGCACCCGCAGTACCTTGCCCTCGTGCTCGGCCAGAGAGTGGCCCGCGGCAAAGAACTCCGGCTGATATTGCAATGCCAGCTTCTGGGCGAATTCGTAGGTGTTGAAGCAATCCGGCATCCGCTCAACCACATCTTCAAGCCGGGCCAACAAGCTGTTCAGTTCCCTGGTCATAGTGCTCTCTCCGTGTAGGTTAATAGCCAAAAACTACCCCTTATTAGATAAGCCACCAACGAGCAAACCACAAAAGTGTGGGGAGACACACAGTTCTCTCTTGCGTCCAGCTCGCGGTGAACGGCAGACAGCTTGCCAGCTTTACATTCCGGTAACAAACAGCTAGATTTAGACCGACTAATCAGTCGGTCATTTTTCATGCGGAGAACAACATGGGTGCGGCGCAGCTTCAACACACTCCTGAGGATATCCTCGCCATCAAATTGTCCCTGCCGGATCAGCTGGCGCGGCTCAAGCGGGCGAGTCTGGCTCACCCCATGCCAACCCTGGCCGAGCGCCGGGCGCAGCTGACCAAACTCAAGCAGGCGTTGCTCGCCCACAAGGGGCAGCTGTGCAAGGCGCTGGCGGCAGATTATGGCCAGCGCAGCCACTACGACAGCCTGATCGCCGATGTGCTGCCCTGCATCATGCAGATCAACTACACCCAGAAGCGGCTCAAGCGCTGGATGCAGCCCCACCGCCGTCACACCGGCCTGCTGCTGGCCCCCGCCAAAGTAGAGGTGCACTTCCAGCCGCTCGGGGTGGTCGGCATTATCGTGCCGTGGAACTTTCCGGTGATGCTGAGCCTTGGCCCCCTCATCACCGCCATCGCGGCGGGCAACCGGGCGATGCTGAAACTCTCCGAGTTCACCCCTCATACCAACGCCGTGCTGCGCACAATGCTCACCAGCGTATTTGACGAAAACGAGATCGCCATCATCGAGGGGGATGCCCAGATGGCGGCGGCATTCAGCTCGCTGCCGTTCGATCACCTGCTCTTTACCGGCTCCACCATGGTGGGCAAGCTGGTGATGGCTGCCGCCGCGCCCCAGCTCACCCCCCTCACCCTTGAGCTGGGCGGCAAGAGCCCCTGTCTTATCGCTCCCGACATGCCGGTCGCCACCGCGGTCGAGCGGATGATCTTCGGCAAGAGCCTCAACGCCGGGCAGATCTGCGTCGCCCCCGACTATGTGCTGCTGCCCCGCAGCGAGGTGGATAACTTTATCGCCGCCTATCGCCGCCACTTCAGCAAGCTCTACCCACAGGGGCTCAATAGTGCTGACTACGGCGCCATCATCAACGACCGCCAGTATCAACGTCTCGTCAGCTGGCTCGATGAAGCCGAGCAGGCGGGTGCCCAGCTCCACCCCTGTGGCAGCCCGGCCCGCGATGACCAGCGTCGCCTGCTGGTGCCCCACCTGCTGACCGGGGTGCCGGGTCAGTGTCAGGTGATGCAGCAGGAGATCTTCGGCCCGCTGCTGCCGCTCATTCCCTACGACACCCTGGAGGAGGCGCTCGCCTACGTGGCTGAGCGGCCCCGCCCGCTGGCCCTCTATCTGATGAGCTTCGATCCCGAGTTGCAGGCGCGAGTGACCCGGGAGACCCACTCCGGCGGCATGGCGATCAACGAGAGCCTGTTTCAGGTGGCGGCCGACGATGTGCCGTTTGGCGGCATCGGCGCCTCCGGCATGGGCCACTACCACGGCCACGAGGGGTTCCTCACCTTCTCCAAGGCAAAAACCGTGCTGACCCGCGGCAAGTTCACCACCGGCTCCCTGATCCATCCCCCCTACCACAGCTGGATCCAGAAGCTGATGATGGCCTTCTTCCTGCGCTGATGGAGATGACCATGAACCAGGCTATCCCGCAGCCACAAAACATGACCGACAAGCGCCGCCAGATCCTGGATGCCGCCCTCGCCCTCTGCGCCGAAGATGGCCTGCAGGGGGCCGCCACCGCCCGTATCGCCAAAGCAGCCGGGGTGGCCAACGGTACTCTGTTCCACCACTTTCCGAGCAAGGAGGCGCTGATCCTCGCCCTCTATCAGGATGTGAAAACCCGGATGGGGAGCGCCATCCATGAAGCGGATCCCGCCCTGCCGCTGTACGACCAGACCCGCCACTACTGGCAGCTGGCGATGGAGTGGATGCAGGCTAACCCCAATGAGCTCAAATTTGTGCTGGGCTTCTTTCACTCCCCGCTGCTGGCCAGACCGGCCCGCAGCCAGATCCTGAACGATGCTCTGCGCTTTCTGCCTGCCCTGCTGGCAAAGGGGCAGGCCAGCGGCGAGCTGATGCAGGCTCCCGCACCACTGTTGCTGGAGGTGTGTCAGGGCCAGTTCCTCGCCTGCGCATCACTGTTTGTCGATCAACCGGAGCTGGGACAGGACGACTACTGGCAAGCCAGTGCCTTTGCCCTCTTCTGGTCAGCCATCTCAGGAGCCAACCCCTATGACAACTCCGACCGTTGAATCTCTGGCCGCCCTTGGCCGCCGCCTCTGGATCACCACACTGCTCTGGGTGGTGGGTCGTACCCTCTGCCGCGCCGCCCGCACCGACGAGGCAGTACGCCGCGAATTGGCGCCGTTGCCGGACGGGCTGGCTATTCGCCTCGAAGTGGGCGGCATCGACTATGCCATGAACATGCACAAGCAGGGTGGCCGCTGGTATCCCGGCGCGCCTGTCGCCCCCCATGCCACCATCCATCCGCTGCGGGTACGCTTCAAGCATCCCAATATCGCCTTTCGCGCCCTGAGTTTTCGGCTCGGGGTCAATCAGGCATTTGGCGAAAACCGGCTGCTGGTGGAAGGAGATCTGACCGTCGCCATGCATCTGGTGCGGGGGCTTGAGCAGTTGCAGTCCCTGATCCTGCCCGCCTTTATCGCGCGGCCGCTGCTGCGCCACTATCCCGCCCCGACCAACAAGATCGGCCGGGCCTGTAACATCTATCTGGGTCTGGTGACCGGCTAACGCGCAAGGAGCCTTGAAATGAGCCGCTATTACGATTTCTTCTGCCCGGTCAAACTGCTGGCCGGTGAACAGGCGCTGGAGCAACTGGCCAGCGAGCTGGCCAGCCTCGGGGCCTGTCGCCCGCTGCTGCTGACCGACAAGGGGGTCAATGCCACCGGCCTTGCCACCCTGCTGGCCAATGTGCTGGCCGAAGGGGAGCTGCCGGTCGCCGCCATCTGGGACGAGATCCCGGCCGACTCTTCCACCGCCGTGGTGGAGCGGATCGCCAAACGCTATCGCGAGCTCGACTGCGACAGTCTGGTGGCGCTGGGGGGCGGCTCGGTCATCGACACCGCCAAGGCGGTCAACATTCTCACTTCCATGGGGGGGGATCATCTGCTCGACTACTCGGGCGCCGGTTGCCTGACCCGTCCCCTCAAGCCGCTGGCGGTGGTTCCCACCACGGCGGGCACAGGATCAGAGGTGACGCTGGTTGCGGTGATAAAGGATGAGGCGAGCGGGCGCAAGGTGCCCTTCACCTCCCCCTTCCTGCTGCCCCAGCTGGCGGTGCTCGACCCGCGCCTGACCCAGGGACTGCCCCTCAATATCACCGCCGCTACCGCCATGGACGCCATGACCCACGCCATCGAGGCCTTTATCGGCACAGCGAAAAACCCAGTGAGCGATGCGCTGGCCCTGATGGCGGTGGAGAAGATCGCCAGCGCCCTGCCGCAAATCATCCACGACCCGCAAAACAAACAGCTGCGGCTGCAACTGGCGGAAGGCTCCACGCTGGCTGGCATGGCTTTTTCCAACTCCATGGTGGGGCTGGTGCACGCCCTCGGCCACAGTCTGGGAGCCCGCTGCCATCTGCCCCACGGGCTGTGCATGAACCTCTTTTTGCCGACCGTGCTCGACTACAACCGCCCCGAGGTGGATAGCGAGCTGGCCCGGCTGCTGTTGCCGCTGGTGGGGGCAGAGCGCTTTGCTGCCACCCCGGCCCATCAGCGGGCGGAGGCGACCATCACAGCCATTCGCACCCTGCGCGACACCTTGTGGCAAGCGGTCAAGCTGCCGCGCACCATGAGCGAGGCAGGGGTAAGCGACCGCTCGCTACTGACCGAGATCCGCGATCTGGCGGTCAACGACGGTGCCCTGCTGTTCAATCGCAAGGATGCCGACCGTGAGCAGTTACTTACCCTGCTGGAGCGGGCCTGGACCTGATCCCGACCTCTTTGCCAACACTCTTATGCTGACACTAACGCGGTGCCCGACTCACCATCGGGCACCTTGATCTACATCGCGATATCGATGCGCCCTCTGTCAAAGGGGGATGATATTGACCACGGGCTCTCTTTATCTGTTCTATACCTTGGCTAACAGTTATGTTGTGCCGAGAGACCCAACTTTATGCCAGAGGTGCCCACCATGAGCGACATCATCCATCAGGCCAACCAGCAGCAGTTCATCTGTATGGTGGAGGGTAAAGAGTCGAGACTGCGCTACCGGCGGCTCGATGCCAAGACCATCGACGCCTACAGCACCTTCGTCCCCCCCGAGCTGCGGGTGCAGGGGATTGCCGATCAGCTGGCGCGTGCCTTCTTCAACTGGACTCAGGCGGAGGGGCTCACTATAGTGCCGAGCTGCCGCTACATTGATGTCTGGTTACGCCGCAATGCCAACAACTGAACCTCTGAACTCCGCCCTCGAACAGCAATTCCAAGCCAAAACAGAAGCCCTGCTGCGGGCCGATCCGCAGCGGATGGCCTGCCTGCAAGCCGCGGCCGAGCTCAATCTGCCCGACTGGGCGCTGGGAGCAGGCTTTATCCGCAACCTCATCTGGGATCAC
Source organism: Aeromonas sp. 600948 (assembly GCF_049174875.1). Lineage (NCBI taxonomy): Bacteria > Pseudomonadati > Pseudomonadota > Gammaproteobacteria > Aeromonadales > Aeromonadaceae > Aeromonas > Aeromonas sp. 600948. Next base: position 156,346 of record NZ_JAAKTY010000002.1, on the reverse strand, counting down.
CTTCACCACAAGGCGGTGCCCACCCCGCTCAACGATATCGACCTTATCTATCTCGATAAAACCGATCCGCAAGGGCTGGCCGAGACGGCGCATGAAGCCAGGCTGGCAAAGCGGCTGCCGGATCAGCAGTGGGAAGTGCGCAATCAGGCTCGCATGCACACGCGACAGCTGGTGGTGCCGTTTGCCAGCAGCCTTGAGGCGCTGAGCCACTGGGTCGAAGTGCCCACCTGCATCGGCGTGCGCCTGAATCAGGATGGCGAGTTCGAGTGGCTTGCCCCCTACGGCTTTGCCATCAACTGGTCGCTGCAAGTGAGTGCCAACCCTAGATGTCGTCAGGACAAACAGATTTTTACCCAGCGCATCAAGGAGAAACGCTGGCAGGCTATCTGGCCTGACCTTCAGGTAAACTGGCCATAACCTGATTGCAATCTTTCGATAACCTTGGGCACACTAGGGGAAAAGCTGGTTGTAACTCAATGGGTTAAATAATGCGCGATTTCTTCTCTCTCGAACGCTGGCTACCGGGCCTCGCCGCCCTGCTGCATTACCAGCGCGCCTGGTTGATGCCAGATCTTCGCGCCGGACTCTCGGTGGCGGCAGTGGCGCTGCCCGTCGCCATCGCCTATGCCGAGCTTGCCGGGGTAGGTGCCATCGTCGGTCTCTACTCCTGCATCCTGCCCATGCTGGTCTACGCCCTGTTTGGCACCTCCCGCCAGCTGATTGTCGGCCCCGATGCCGCCACCTGTGCGGTCATCGCCGCCGTGGTGACGCCGCTAGCCGCAGGCGACCCCACCCGTCACTGGCAACTGGTGATGACCATGACCGCCATGACCGGCTTCTGGTGCCTGATTGCCAGCCGCTTCAAGCTGGGAGTACTGGCGGACTTTCTCTCCCGCCCGATCCTGATGGGGCTACTCAATGGTGTGGCCATCACCATCATGGTGGGCCAGCTCTCCAAGATCTTCGGCTTCACTTTCAGCGAACGTTACCTCATCGAGCGGATCGCCAGCGGGGCCACCTATATCACCCAGACCCATCTGCCGACCCTGGCCATGAGTCTGGTAGCCCTGCTCACCCTGCTGCTGGCCAAGCGCTACAAACCGGCATGGCCCTCCTCCATGGTGGCCATGGTGGTGACCGCTGCGCTGGTGTGGGGATTTAATCTCGGCCAGTTTGATATCGCCACCCTGGGGGCCGTGGGCTCCGGCCTGCCCGCGTTCCAGATGCCGGAATTTCCCCCCGGTCTGATGCGGGAGCTGGTGCTGCCTGCGCTTAACCTGGCCATGGTGAGCTTCGTCTCCATGATGCTGACCGCTCGCAGCTTTGCCGCCAAAAACGGTTACGAAATCGACGCAGACAAGGAGTTTCGGGCCCTCGGTATGGCCAACCTCGCCTCCGCTGTCTCTCAGGGTTTTGCCATCAGCGGGGCGGATTCACGCACCGCGGTCAACGATGCCAACGGCGGCAAGAGCCAGCTGGTCTCCATCATCGCTGCGGCGGTGATCGCCCTCATCACCTTCTATCTGACGGCGCCGCTCAAGTATATTCCCACCGCTGCCCTCGGGGTGGTACTGGTGATGGCCTCCCTGTCGCTCACTGATTTTCGTGGACTGTGGGCGCTGCGTAACTCCGATCGCTCCGCCTTCTGGCTGGCGCTGGTCACCTTTATCAGCGTGCTCACCATGGGGGTAATCCCTGGGATCACCCTCGCCGTGTTGCTGGGCTTGTTCCAGTTCCTGCGCAATGTGATGCGCCCCACCGACCAGCTGCTTGGCATGGATGACGAGGGGGTGGTGCGCACCCTGGGGGACAACGAACAGGCCAAGGCGATCCCGGGTATTCTGGTCTATCGCTTCAACTCGCCGCTCACCTACTTCAACGCTCCCTACTTCAAGCGCCGGGTGCTGGCCCTGCTGGTACAGGATCCCCGAGCCCCCAAGTGTCTGGTGATCGATGCGGTTGCCTGCTTCACCCATCAGGACATCAGCGTGATGAGCATGGTGGGGGAGCTGCACAAGGAGCTGAAACGGCGCGGCATCCATATGGTGATGGCGGGTCGCCACGGCCAGATGACCCACTGGCTAAAGCAGGCAGGCGTACGGGTGGGCGATGAGGGGATCATCCTCTGCCCCGACATGTATCAGGCGCTGCGCCTGACCCGCTGCTACCGCGAGCCGGTGTTCAAGGATGATGCGGTGGTGGAGAGCACCACAGATGCCATCCGCTCGAATTGGCCGCAGGATGATGCCCTGCCCGACTCGGCGCGCCTCACCCTGCCAAGCGAACAGGAGGCGGGCGCCACGCCTGCCTGATCCCTTGGCCTGACCCCCTGGCCGGTGCAATCCTGCACAAGGATTGCACCGGCCTTGGCCTTGGTGTTAAATGCGCCCCCAGAGGACACTCCCCCGTGCCCTCCCAGCTGTTGGACATGCCATGCAATCTCAATCCCACGCAGGCCCGGGCACGCTCTTTGCGCTGACCTGGCCGCTCTTTATCGATCTCGCCCTGCACTTTCTGACCGGTGCCCTCAACACCTTCATGGTGGGTCACGTCTCCTATCAGGGAGTGGCCGCGCTGGCGGTCGGCAATCAGGTGTTCGATCTCGCCATCACATTGTTCAGCTTCGTCAGTATCGGTACCAGCGTGGTGATCACCCAGTATCTGGGGGCGGGCGATCGGGAGAAGAGTCGGGTGGTGATCCACACCGCCATCGGCTTCAACCTGCTGATCGGTCTGGTGGCCGCCATTGGCGTGATGGCGGGGGCCAGCACCATGCTGGCGCTGATGAACCTGCCTGCCAACCTGATGAGCGACGGGACGCTTTACTTGCAGATCATCGGTCTCTGCCTGTTGCCGGAAGCGGCAGCCCTCTGTCTGGCAGCCACCCTGCGCGCTCACGGCCACACCCGTCAGGCGATGTATGTGACCCTGATCGTCAACCTCATCACCTTCGTCGGCAACCTGCTGCTGCTCTACGGCTGGTTCGGCCTGCCCCAGATGGGCGTGGCGGGGGTTGCCATCAGCACCGTGGCCGGGCGTCTGGTTGGCGTGGTGATGCTGGTCTGGCTGGTGGCCCGCAAAACCGGCATTCACCTCAAGATCCGCGACATCGTTCACCCCAGCCAGGAGATGCTGGGCAAGGTGCTCCATATCGGCCTGCCTGCCGCCGGCGAGAACCTCTCCTGGATGCTGCAGTTCATGGTAGTGACCGCTTTTGTCGGCCTGCTGGGGGACAAGGCGCTGGCAACCCAGTCCTACTTCTTCCAGATCTGCCTGTTCATCCTGCTGTTTGGCCTCTCCATCGGCCTTGGCAACGAGATCATCATCGGCCATCTGGCGGGCGCCAGACAGTTCGACCGTGCCTATCAACAGCTGCTCAAGAGCCTCAAGCTCGGGCTCGCGGTCACCTGCGTCATCGCCGTGGCGGCGGCGCTTAATGGCCGAACCATCATCAGCCTCTTTACCGATGACCCCGACATCATCACCCAGGTGGCACAGCTCTTTCTCATCAGCCTCATCCTCGAGCCAGGCCGCACCTTCAATCTGGTGGTGATCAACGCCCTGCGCGCGACGGGTGATGCCCGCTTCCCCCTCTACATGGCACTGCTCTCCATGTGGGGAATTGCCGTACCCCTTTCCTATTTCCTTGGTATCATGCAGGGCTATGGACTGGTAGGCATCTGGCTGGCGCTCGCCTGCGACGAGTGGGTTCGCGGTCTGGCCATGTTCTGGCGCTGGCGCAGTCGTCGCTGGCAAAACAAAATCCTAGTTGAAACATAAGCGGAATCAGAATGAAGAAAATCGGACTCTTGCTGACTGCCCTGCTGCTCAGCCCTCTGGCCATGGCGCAAACCGCGCCTGCAGCCCCCAAGACTCAAGCCACCATGACCTGGTATGTGGCCCCTATCGTTATCGATGAGAGCAGCGAGGCCCAGAAGGCGCTGACCAAGGATTTCATGGCCCAGATGATCAAGACCATCAAGATCAACGAGTACCAGACCGGCAAGGCGGTGGGCAACACCAAAAATCCCAAGTGGCTGATCCGCACCAAGCTGATCCCCGCCAGCAACGAGCCGCTGGTCGGCAAGAAGCACCCGCAGGGTCTCACCTACGGCAAGGGCAATCCGGCCCAGGAGATCGTCGGCGAGCTGTTGATGAACGGCACCCTGGTGGCCCACATCGGCCAGGGCTGGCGCGAGCCTATCGTCCCGGGCACGCCGGTGGCCGAAAAGCTCTCCATCGCCAACTATCGCTACGCCATCGGGGATCAGGCCAAGTCGGCGGATCTGGAGGAGCTGGCGGCCCAGATTGGCTTTGAGGCGGGCAAGGTGATCCACCGCGATGGCAAGCCGCGGCCCGAGAAGAAAAAGAAAAAAGAGCAGGCGGACGAAGATAAAGAGTAACGTTGCCTGCATCCATAAAAAGGGGCCACTCGGCCCCTTTTTTGATCCTGCACCCCCACGCCAACACTGCCCCTGTTGTGACTTGTCGCACAGTTTGGCTCACCATTCAGATTGATAAATCACTTATCTTGTTTTGATTCAACAAGTTATAAATATCCCGCCGAATACCCTAAATCATTGCCCCCAAATCCGATCAGGATCACATTTATCCCCGGCACTAAGGGGTAGCTTTGGTCTTACAGGCACAATCAAACGAAACCAAGGAGGCTCCATTACATGTTCCCAGAGTACAGAGAACTCATCTCGAAACTGAAGAGCAGTGATGTCCATTTCCAGAAGAAGTTTGACTTGCACAACGACCTGGATGCGGAGATTAGAAAGTTGGAAAAGCATCACGCCAGCGACTATAGCGCCGAGGTGAGAGATCTGAAAAAACAGAAACTCAAACTGAAAGAGGAGATATACGACATCCTCAAACAACATCCACAATAGATGCCTCGAAGAATATGCGGATAAGCAATTTATCCCCCAGCCCGGCCCACGCGCCGGGCTTTTTGTTTTTTCAGTCAATTAGTTGACACCCGAGCCTACCGATCTTGCCGGTAGTTTGTTACATTTTTTCCTTGGAATTCAGGGAATAACGGTGATGATAACATGAGCAGAAAACGATCTTTTTATCATCTCTTGCTGCTTTGCCTGTTCGCATTGAGCCACCCCCTGCAGGCTCAGGAGCCTGAACTGGAGCTGTGGCACTCCCAGCAGGCTGGTTACGTGATCGACGACGTGATCGCCCGCTTCAATCAGGAGGGGAACCACAGAGTACGGGTCACCCAGATTGAGCCGGGCAAGATCAAGGCGGATCTCCTGCTGGCAGCTCAGGCCAGGGGACTGCCCGATCTGATGCTGATCCCCTCCGATTTTATCGGCCTCTATCGCCAGATGACCCTCGCCCCCCTCCCGGCCGAGTGGTTTTCCCCCTCATTGATGGCCAGTGCCTTGCGTTATGTCACCCTGGATAGGCAACGCTGGGGCATGCCCATGATGCAGGGCAACCATCTGATGCTGTTTTACAACAAGGCGCTGGTCTCGACTCCGGTGACCCAATGGCAGCAACTGACAGCTATCACCCCGACCCTAAAGGCCAAGGGGGTCGACCCCGTCAGCTGGCCCTATCACGACATGTACTACTTCGCCGCCTTTTTACACACCTTTGGCGGCTCGCCGGTGACCGAAGGGCGCATCACCCTCGACAGCCCGGCCATGGTGCAGGCACTGGAGGCCTACCGCACCGTCGCCAGCGAACAGTGGGTCGATCCCGACTGCGACTATGATACCGCCCTGGCCCGTTTCAACGAGGGCAAGAGTGCCTATCTGGTCAATGGGGACTGGGCTTTCAATGACCTGGTGAAAAACATGGGTGAACGGCTTGGGGTGGCCCTGCTGCCTCACTGGGAAGAGCGCCCGATGCACTCCATGAGCGGAGCCTACGTTCTCAGTGTTTCTCGTTGGGCAATGGCAGATGAAGAGCGGCAGGCCGTCATCAAAGCCCTGATGGCCTTCATCCAGCGGGACGATAATCAGCAATTGATCTATCGGCAGGGAGCGCTGTTGCCAATCAATCAGCGGGCTTTTGCCGCCATCAACCAACACCCCGCCCCGCACGAAAAGGTGCTGCTGGAACAGTTTACCCTCAGTACTCCCATGCCTTCCGACAGTGCCATGTCCATTGCCTGGCAGGCGATGGACAAGGGGTTCGAGCGTTTCAAGGAGGGAAGCAGTGCTGCTGATGCGGCCCGTTACATGCAGCAACTGGCTGATCAGCAATACCGGCAGGTCAAGTCAAAATGAGCCACCGTACCTTTCGTCTCGGCCCCACGCTCATCGTCATCCTGTTCACCGTTGCCCTGCTGCCTGCGCTGCTGGTGAGCGGCATATTGCTGGCTCGTCAGCACCAGATCATTGCCCAGAGCGAACAATCCCAGCTGGAACGGGCCCTCACCAGCATGACCCGTGAGGCACGCTTTCGCAGCGAGCTGATCGGCACCCAACTTCAGCAACTCAGCAACGACCGGGTGCTCAATCAGGCACTCGAGAATTTTCTCTTCTCCAGTCATGCCCGGCTGGCGCTGGCTACCTTCATCAAGTCCAACAGTTTACTGACCTCGGCCTACCTGATCGATGATCAGGGTCGGGTAGTGGAGTACATCAACGGCCGGGCCTCCCACCTTGAATCGAGCAACCTGATGCCACAGCTGATGGCCTGGAGCAAGACGCGGGAAGCCAAACAGGGTAAACATCTGCTGATGCCTGTGGATGATCCCCTGCTGATCGGCGATATGGAGCAGGACCGCAGCGGCGGACTGGCGCTGGTGGCCCCCATCTATCGCAATCACCAGCGTGCTGGCGTGATGCAGACCCCTTCCGGCTTCGTGATGGCTATCCTCCCCTGGCGACAGATGGCCCAGCTGCTGGAACCCTATCTCAAGGGGAGCGAGTATCTGGTCATTTCACAAGGAGATACCCCTCTCTACGAGGGCTCACATGACAACACCAGAGACATGGATGACCGGGTCCCCAGCCAGATGGCGCAGCTCTTGACTATCGGCTGGCCACAACTTGCAGAGATGATTACCCCCACCATCACCCTCTACAGCTACAGCGATGACAGGGTTAGCGAGCTGAACAAATCCCAGCAGCTGCTCACCATCAGCATCGCCGTCATGTTGCTGCTGGTGGCCATCGGCTGTGTCTGGCTTACCCGCTGGCTCACCCGACCGCTGCGCTCGCTGGCCGCGCTGGTGCGCAGCTATGGCAAGGGCAACTACCAGCAACGGCAGGCACCGCTGCGCTTTGTGGAGTACGACGAGGTACGCCAACTGCTGCAGGAGATGGCCTACACCATCTCGGCCCAGGTGCGGGCACTCTATCAACAGAACGAACAACTGCAGCAGGCCAACAGCGAGAAAGAGGCCTTCAACCAGCGGCTGCTCGGCTTCAATGACGAGCTGGAGCAAGAGGTGGCATCCCAAACGACCGCCCTGCGTTCGGCCCTGAGCCGGGAGGAGCGCAGCCGCCATGTGCTGCAATCCTGGCTGCAGTTCGGTCTGCACCAGCAGCTGGATGTGGATATCGCCGAGCTGGCTAGCTCCGCCCTGTTGCAGCTCTCCCAGCTCTATCCCGGTCACCGCTGGGGGCTGGTGATCCGCCGCGATGGCCAGCCCCACTACTCCCTGACCCAGGGGGTCGATGCTCCCTTGCGGGATGCCCTGCAGGAGAAGCTGACCCAACTGATGGATGAGGAGGTCAAACACTCCGAATGCCAGTGGGATAACGCACTCTGGAAGATCATGACCCTGCCCGGCAGCCAGAGTGGCGTGCTGTTTGGCTATCTGATGGTGAGCGCCGAAGGGCTGGAGTCGGAGGACAGGGCTATCTTGCGGCTGTTTGCCAAGCAACTGGCAGTGGGCATCGAGGGGCGACTCTTTACCGATGAACTGGCACGGGTCGCCCGCACCGACAACCTCACCGGCCTGCCCAACCGCCAGGCGTTCGAAGAGATGTTCCATCACTATCAGGCTGTGCTGGCGCGCCATCCGGAGCGTCACCTCGCCCTCTTCATGCTCGACCTCAACGGCCTCAAGCGCACCAACGACCAGTATGGGCACGAGGCGGGCGACGCCCTGCTGATCCAGATGGCACGACTACTGCGCACGCTGTGCCGACAGAATGAGAGCATATTCAGAATGGGAGGAGACGAATTCGTGCTGCTGGCAGAGGCGGATCACCTCGCCTGCCAGCAGCTGGCAGGCAGGTTGGAAGCAAGCCAGCAGCACGCCATCGTGCAACATGGGGAGCATAGCTTCCCGCTGCGTTTTGCCATCGGCTGGAGCAGCAGCGACCAGACCCCGCTGGCGGAGCTGAGCCGGGTGGCGGATGACGCCATGTATGCCGACAAGGCGCGCTTCTATCAGGGGCAGCGCTAAAAACAGAGACCTCCGGCGTTGGCGAGCCTTTCGCCAACCCTCTGATTAGCTCGCAAAAATGGCGCGCAAAACTGGACGCGGTGCGGGGCATGACTAAGATAGGGGGCTCTTGATATCGCGATTTGCTAGGGAGTAGGAAATGGAGTTAGTACTTGGCCCACTGGAGGCCCGTGTCATCGGGTGTCTGATTGAAAAAGAGATCTGCACCCCGGATCAATATCCCCTCTCCCTCAATGCGCTGGTCAACGCCTGCAACCAGAAGAGCAACCGCGAGCCGGTACTGGAGCTCTCCGAGCTCGATATCCGCGCCGTGGTGGACGAGCTGATCCGCCGACGCCTGGTAGTCAACACTGCCGGTTTCAATGCCCGGGTCCCCCGCTACCAGCACAGATTCTGCAACACCGAGTTTGGTGAACTGAAATTCGATGCCCAGGAGCTCGGCATCATCTGCGAGCTGCTGCTGCGCGGCCCGCAAACACCGGGGGAGCTGCGCTCGCGCACCAACCGCCTCTGCAGTTTCGATGATGTCACCGAGGTGGATGCGGTGCTGACCCAACTCATCGAGCGTGGCCCCTACGTGGTCAAGCTGCCGCGCGAGCCGGGCAAGCGCGAATCCCGCTACGCCCACCTGTTCAGCGGTGAGGTGGATATTCAGGCGATGATGAATGCCGCTCCTGCGGCTGCCTATGCCTCCCCTACCGCCGACCGCCTGAGCGAGCTGGAGCAGGAGGTGAGCGAGCTCAAGAGTCGTCTCGCCGCCATGGAAGCGCGGCTGGCCGCACTGGATGGTCAGGGCTGATCGCCTTTACCATCGCCAATCTCTATCAGGGAGCCGGGGTTGATGTCCCCGGCTCCCTGTGTTTTTTATCGTGAGGAAGTGCCCGTGATCACCCTGATTAAAGAGTCTGACCACCAGAAGATGCCCTGGAAAAACCAGCAGGGCACAACCAGCCAGATCCTCATCTCCCCCAAGGGGAGCAGCCTTGCCAAACTCGACTTTGACTATCGACTGAGCTCGGCACCCATCAAGAGCGCGGGCCCCTTCTCCCCCTTTACCGGCTATCAGCGCATTTTGCTGCCGGTAAGCGGGGCTGGCTTTGTGCTCAACGGCCACCCCTACGCCACCTTCGAGGCGGCGCATTTTAGCGGCGACGAGGAGACCCACTGCGAGTTGCTGAAAAAAGAGGTGACCGATCTAGGGCTTATCTACCATCCGGCTCGCATCAGCGCCAACGTGCGGGTGCTGAACCTCCCCTTCCCGCTGACCCTGACCCTCGAGCCAGGGAAGACCTACCTCTGTCACCTGCTGAGCGGCCAGCTGACCGTGCAGGGCAAAGAGGTGGCCATCAACGAGACGCTGGTGGTGACCGGTGAAGAGAGCATTCACTTCGAATGCCAGAAGAAGACCACCATCGCCTTCTTTACCCTGCAGGCCAAATAACGCGAAAGTCGGCTGTGCGCAGTCATGCCACGCCACAACAAGCGACAGATATGAAAAAGCCGGGAAATCCCGGCTTTTTCTATTGAGGCAACCGGCTCGATGCCGCTCAGCACCTTAGTTGACCTTGAAGGAGCCCTTCATCATGGCGAAGTGGCCGGGGAAGGAGCAGAAGAAGGTGAGATCCTTGCCCGCCAGACCGTCGGTCTTGAAGGTGACGCTGCTGCTCTCGCCACCGCCGATCAGCTTGGTATGCGCCAGCACGCGGGGATCATCCTTGGGCAGATAGCCGTTCTCGGCCCCGGCGCTCATCCCCGCCGTCGCCACAGTCTGATAGTCTGCGGTGCTGGACAGCACCCAGTTATGGCCCATGGCGGTCACAGGCAGCTTGCCGGTATGGTTCAGAGTGACCGTCACCTCTTTGCAGGTGGCCGGAACGCTCATCTCTTTGAGGTTGTACTGCATGGCATCATTGCCTTCGATGACCAGTGCACACTCATCCGCCAGAACCGGGGCAGCCAGAGTACTCAGAAACAGCAGGGTAATCGCCTTTTTCATCATCTTCTCCTTTGATTGGCAATGGATGGCAACGACTTGGCGGATGCGGTGAACGCTTCGCAAAGATGCCGTCTAAATCGACCTTCATTTTACTCAATTGTTTTCAATCGGCGATGGGTTTTGGCCAAAGCTGCGGGCTAGGTCACCAGACGGTGCTCTACTCGCCACTATCTCCCTCACGGATGGACGATACGACCCGCTCCAGCCACAGGTTCAAAAATGTTTAATTTTTTCTGCCCTTTTCCCTCCGATTGCCCCCATCAGGGCTCGCCCGGCGGGCGCCCCTTGGCTAAGCTAGCGCCCCGATATGAACCTTCTCCAGATGAGAGCGCCGGATGATTGCGATAACCCCCGTGGCGGCCCTGCGCGGCCTGCTGCTGACCCTGCTGCTGGCGCTGGCCGGCTGCCAGCCCACCCCGCCTGCCCAGACCCGTATTCAGGGCAAGACCATGGGTACCTACTATGTGGTGACCCTGAGCGATAGCTACCCCGGTGGGGAGCCCGCCCTCAAAAGCGACGTAGAGAGCCTGCTGGCCCGGATGAACAAGGAGATCTCCACCTACGATCCGGGCTCGCTCATCTCCCGTTTCAATCAGGGGCCCGCCAATACCCCGTTTGCCATCCCGCCCGCCATGGCCATCATAGTCCAGCAGGGGATTGATGCCGGTAAGCTGACCAACGGCAAGCTGGATGTGACCGTGGGGCCTCTGGTCAATCTGTGGGGCTTTGGCCCGGACAAACGGCCGGTCAAGCGGCCCGATGAGGCGGCCATCGCCGCCGCCCGCCACAAGGTGGGCATCGACAAGCTGACCCTGACCCCGCAAGGGGATCACTTCCTGCTCGAAAAAACGATCCCGGATCTCTATCTCGACCTCTCCACTCTCGGCGAAGGGGCGGCATCGGATGAAATCGCCACCCTGCTCGAGGGCAAGGGGGTACACAACTACCTGATCGAAGTGGCCGGTGCGGTGCGCAGCAAGGGCAACAACAGCAAGGGCTCGCCATGGAAAGTGGCCATCGTCGAACCCTCCGATCAGCCGGGGGCGTTTTCCGATATCGTCATCCCCAACGGTATGGCGCTCAGCACCGCAGGCAGCTATCGCAACTACTACGAGCTGGATGGCCAGCGTTACTCCCATATCATCGATCCTGCCACCGGCCAGCCGGTCACCCACAAGCTGGTCTCCGCCAGCGTGATCACCCCGACCGCGCTTGAGGCTGACGCCCTCGATACCGCGCTGATGGTGATGGGGCCCGAAGCGGGTATGGCATTTGCCAAACAGCACAAGCTGGCGGTCTATCTCATCATCAAGACCGAACAGGGGTTCAAGGCCAAGTACACGCCCCAATTCGCCCACTATCTGGCGAAGCAACCGACAGAAAAGCACTGATAAACAGAAGGCCCCGATAACGGGGCCTTCTCATTACGGTTGATGATGAACTTGTCACGGGCTATTCGATGGTCACCCGGTGAGGGGCTGGCGTTTCCACCTGCTTGGGCAGTTGCAACGTGAGGATACCGTTCTCGAACCTGGCGCTGACCTTGTCCAGCGCCACCTCGACCGGCAACTCCAGAGTGCGTGAAACACTGCCAAAATAGCGTTCACTGCGCAGTGTTCGCTCATCCTTGTTCTGGCTGTCAAACTGGCGGATCTCCGCTTTCAGCGTCACCTGTTTACCATGGATATCCACATGGATGTCCTCTTTGGCAACCCCCGGCAACTCGGCTTGCAGCACATAGTTGCCATCACTCTCCTTCAAATCCAGCCTGATCTGGCTCGGCAAGGGGTCCCCGTGCAAGGGGCGAATATAGAAGCCGGACGCCATATCGCGAAACAGGTCATCGAACAGACTGGTACGGCTTGGTAGCAAACTCATCTCTGATCCCTCCGTGATTCATGGACTGACAGAGGCAGGCCCTGATACCTGCCTGATGGGGCCTATATGTGACCGGGGCTTGTCGTTGCCCCCTCTATCAGTCTAAAAAGTGTGCCGCGTGCTGCCACCCCATCTGAGCTTTATTTGATATGGATCAACCACATCGCCCTGGCCACCAGGCACAGAGCGTGACATGGAAACTGGAAGTTGCGTGACAAAAGCACATTGATTGCCACTTGACACGCTTTGGTGGCACACTTTCTCCCATCAACCCGTAGCGCCTCGACCCAGAACAATGCAGACACCGGAAAACGCGTCAGAAAAGAAGAGCCCTGCCAAGCCACAACGCATTCTGATGGTCAATGAGCAGCGCTCGTTTCAGGTGATGATGAAGGCGATGCTGATCAATCTGGGTATCAGCAACATCACCTACTCCAATACCGCCGAGGATGCACGGCGTCGCTGCCAGAAGGGCAGCTTCGACATCTATCTCATTGATTACGATCTGGGGGTCGGCGAAAATGGCCGCCAGTTGCTGGAGAGTCTGCGCGACCAGAGCCTGATCCCGCCCCAGAGCGTGGTGATCATGGTGAGCAGCGACAGCTCCCGCGCCATGGTACTGAGCGCACTGGAAGCCGAGCCCGACGAATACCTGATGAAGCCCTTCTCTCAGGAGCAGTTCTCGTTTCGCTTGAAGCGTGCCATCGCCCGGCGCAACGCCCTGGCCAGCGTCTTTACCGCGCTGGCTGATGACAATCTGGCAGCGCTCATTACCGCCTGTGCCGAGCGGGCCGATGCGGTGCCCCGTTTTGCCAACTACTGCCGCTGCCTGCAGGCCGATACCCACCTCAAACTGGGTCAGGCGCAAGAGGCACGCGCCCTGATGCGCCAGCTGCTGGCCGGGCAGGAGAACAGCTGGGCCCGCCTGACGCTGGGCAAGGCGTGCAACACCCTGGGGCTCCACGAAGAGGCGGTCAGCCATCTGCAGGCGACCCTCAAAAATACCCCGCTGATGGTGGAGGCTCACCTCTGGCTGGCAGAATCCCTGCTGGCCCTTGGCAATGACGAGCAGGCGCAGCAGGAGCTCAGACGGGCGGTGGATATTTCCCCCCAGTCGGTGCAACTCTCCCGTCGGCTGGCGGAGGTGTGCCTGCAGCGTCACGACTATGCCCAGGCCAAGGATGTGCTGATGTCGCTGATCGACCTGTCGCGCAACTCCATCCACCGCACGCCCCATTATCTGGGGGCCTATATCCAGACCCTGACCCTCTACGCCCTCAACAGCAACGACAGCTACCACATCGCCAACCTGCAAAAGCAGGTCAATTCTGCCCTGTCGCGCATCCGCGATTCGCTGATGATGTCGGAGTTCAACTACCCGGTGTTCGAGCAGATCTGTCAGGCCCGGGTGCAGATTGCGCTGGGGGAGCTGCTCAAGGGCAAGAAGATGCTCTATCGCGCCAATCAGAACTGGCTCGATGAACCGGCCACCATGCCCCCCGCCCTGCTTGGTGAGACCATCCTCGCCCTCTATCAGCTCGGCGAGTTCGAATATGCCGAAAGCCTGCAAGGGCTGCTGGCGGAGGACGAAGATCGGCTGCTCACCACCTGCATTCAGGCAACCCGGGATGACAAGACGGTGCTGGAGCGGCGTCAGCGCTACCAGCAGCTCAACGATCTGGGGATCAAGGCCTATCAGAGCGGCGAGCTGGAGCAGGCTCTCGGCCATTTTCGCGAGGCCCTGCGCCGCGCCCCCGCCAATACCGGTGCCGCTCTCAACAAGATCCAGGTGCTGCTGCAACTGATGCAGAAAAACCGCAAGAGCCCGGAGTTTGGTGCCGAGTGCAAAGACACCCTGGACGTGCTCGACGGCATCCCCCTCAACCCGGCCCAGCAGGAGCGTTTTCGCAAGCTGCGTCAGGAGTTCAACCAGTTCAGCTAAGACGCCGCCACGCCCCCTTTTCCCCGCCTATGCTGAAACCAGTTCGGCAATGCGAGGGAAACGAAGATGGCGATGTGTCGTTATCTGGTGGCCGATGGCCGCCACTGCAGTGAAGAGGCTGGCGAGCACGATCTCTGCCACTGGCATGATCCCCACCATACCCATCAGGAAGCCCACACCGCCGAGGCGCTTGAACAGTACGTTCGCGCAGGCGGACTCTGCCACGGCCTGCAGCTGTCACGGGCCAATCTGGCGGGCCTCAATCTGGTCAACAAGGAGTCCGATCAGGGATTTTTGCTGGAGCAGTGCAACCTCTATCGCGCCAACCTGCGCGGTGGTCACCTCTACGGCCTGCGCATGAAGGGCGGCAGCCTGATGAAAGCCGATCTCAGTGATGCCAACCTCCAGTGCGCCACCCTCGATGACGTCAACCTGCTCGGCATCCGCTGGCACAACACCCGGCTCGACAACATGCAGACCGGCAAACGGGTGATGCAGGATCGCAAGGGGCGCCGCGAACGGGATCCCAAACAGGCGCGCATCTGGTTCAAGGAGGCGGAAGAGACCTACCGGGATCTGCGCAAAGCCTCCGAGGCACAGGGGATCTTCACCATGTCCGGCAACTATATCCAGCAGGAGCTCACCATGCGCCGCCTGCAACTGCCGTTCTGGTCGACCCAGCGTTTTACCTCCTGGGTGGTCGATCTCTTCTGCGGCTATGGCGAGGCCCCGATGCGGGTGGTGCTCTTCTCGTTGCTACTCATCTTTATCTGCAGCATTTTTTACTTCTTCTGCGGACTGCATTTTCAGGGCGAGCACCTCATCTACCAACCCGGTGCCCCGCTCGAGCAAAATGCCATCTTCCTGCTCGAATGCCTCTACTACAGCGTGGTCACCTTCACCACGTTGGGGTACGGTGACTTCACTCCGGTCGGCCTCTCCAGGATCTTCGCCGCCTTTGAAGCCTTTACCGGCAGCTTTACGCTGGCGCTGTTTGTGGTGGTATTCGTCAAAAAGATGACCCGCTGACACCTCTGCCCACCCCGCGGTGCCTGCCACTGATGCAGGCCCGCGGCCAAACTTGCATCCACCGCCGATTCCTAGTCCAATAGCCACTTATAAAAATGACATGAGCATCCCGGACATGAAGATCATCTCTTTCAATATCAACGGCCTGCGCGCCCGTCTGCACCAGCTGCAAGCCATCATCGACAAGCACCAACCCGATGTGATCGGCCTGCAGGAGATCAAGGTACACGACGAGGCTTTCCCGCTGGCCGATGTGGAGGCCATGGGCTATCACGTGGAGTTTCACGGCCAGAAGGCCCACTATGGGGTCGCCATCATGAGCAAGCAGAAGCCGGTCAAGGTGGAGAAAGGCTTCCCCACCGATGACGAAGAGGCCCAGCGCCGGATGATCATGGCGACCTTCGAGCGCGAAGACGGCTCTCTCATCAAGGTGATGAACGGCTACTTCCCGCAGGGTGAAAGCCAGGATCACGAGACCAAGTTCCCGGCCAAGCAGAAGTTCTACGAGGATCTGCAGCACTATCTCGAAACTCATCACACGCCGGACGACCAGCTGGTGCTGATCGGGGATATGAATATCTCCCCCACCGATCTCGACATCGGTATCGGCGAAGCGAACCGCAAGCGCTGGCTGCGGGATGGCAAGTGCTCCTTCCTGCCCATCGAGCGCGAATGGATGGAGCGGCTGAAAGGGTTCGGTCTCACCGACACCTTCCGCGCCGCCAACCCTACCGAGTGCGAGCGTTTCTCCTGGTTTGACTACCGATCCAAGGGCTTTGACGAGAATCGCGGCCTGCGCATCGACCTCATCATGGCCTCCGACGCCCTCAAGGACAGCGTGACCGAGACAGGTATCGACTATGAACTGCGCGGCATCGAGAAACCCTCCGACCACGCTCCCATCTGGGCCTGCTTCGCCTGATTGATTGAGTGCGGGCGAGGGCTCCTCTCGCCCGCCACAATACTCCCCCCCCCCTTTTTTTCCTCCTGGCTATTGTCATCGTAAGCACTATCCTGTCGGCAATCTCGTTCTCATATGATACTCTTTACTCCATTTTTCAGCAGCAGAACGGCTTCTGTTGTGAAGAACAGAGAGAACTTTTTCGATCAAGCAGCTTGGGTTCAATGTTCATGCTCTATGATTGAAAAACTTCAATAATCCAATGAGTTAATTTGTAATCATGAAGTTAATCACGTCAGCCGAAAAAAAAGGTGTGCATGATGGCCGCAATCGGGCCAACTGGAGTGAAATGATGATGGAGCCAAACACCAGAGCAGGATTATTCAAACAGGGGATGCTCGCTCTGACGCTGGCCGGTGCACTGGCCGGCTGTGGCGGGGAAACAAACCAGACGGCGCAAACCATGCCGGCCGTGCCCGTGGTAGTCAACGAGGCGATCCTGACCGATGTGCCGCTCACCACCGAGATGGTTGGCGAAACTGCCGGCTTTCGCGAGATCGATGTGCGCTCCCGGGTCAGTGGCATCCTGCTCAAGCGCACTTATGTGGAAGGCCAACCGGTTACCGCCGGCCAGCAACTGTTCCTGATCGACCCCGAGCCCTACAAGGTGGCGCTGGAGCAGGCCAAAGGCACCCTGGCCCAGGAGCAGGCCA
Source organism: Aeromonas sp. 600948 (assembly GCF_049174875.1). Taxonomy (NCBI): domain Bacteria; kingdom Pseudomonadati; phylum Pseudomonadota; class Gammaproteobacteria; order Aeromonadales; family Aeromonadaceae; genus Aeromonas; species Aeromonas sp. 600948. The sequence goes on along the minus strand of NZ_JAAKTY010000002.1, from coordinate 139,501 downwards.
GACTCAACAAGGCACGCGCCGATCGGGATCGCATCATTCCCCTCTTCAAGCGCCAGGTGGTAAGCCGCAAGGACTATGACGACACCATCGCCAACTATGAAGCGGCCATCGCCAGCCATCAGGCCGCTCAGGCCAAGGTGAAGGAGGCCGAGCTCAACCTCAGCTATACCAAGGTCACTGCCCCCATCAACGGCATGGCGAGCAAGAGCTCCCAGTCCGAGGGGAGCCTTATCTCCACCAGTGGCGACAACGGCCTGCTCACTACCATCACCCAGTTTGATCCGCTCTACGTCAACTTCTCCTACTCGGAGCAGGATCGCCTCGATTTCGAGAACTCGGTCAAGAGAGGGACCATTGAAGCCAAGGACGCCACCAACTGGCGCACCCATATCCGCCTGGCCGATGGTTCTGTCTACCCACAAGCGGGCAAGCTCAACTTCTCCGACAACCGGGTCGATCCCCAGACCGGCACCATCCGTGCCCGCGCCATCTTCGATAACAAGGACGGCGTGCTGCTGCCCGGCCAGTTTGTCCGTATGACCATCGATCTGGGCACCCGCAAGAATGCCATCGTGGTGCCGCCCCGCGCTATCGTCCAGTCCCAGGCTGACCGCATGGTGATGGTGGTCGATGCCGAGAACAAGGTGATCCCCCGTCCGGTCAAACTGGGCCCGGTGGTCTCCGAGGGGGTGCTGATCGACAGCGGCCTCAATGCCGGTGACCGTTACATCGTCGAAGGCTTGATGAAGGCTCGCCCCGGCAGCGTGGTGAAACCTGTCTCTGCCGACGAGATGAAAGCCATCACCGCCAAGATGGTCAGCCACTCAGCGGCCAAGTAAGGAGCTCGTATGTTTTCTAGGTTTTTTATCGAGCGTCCCATCTTCGCCAGCGTGATTTCCATCATTATCGTGCTGGGCGGATTGGCGGCAATGCGCTCGCTTCCCATCGAGCAATATCCCCAGATCACCCCGCCGGTGGTCTCGGTGACCGCTTTCTATCCGGGGGCCACTCCGGAGGTGATCTCCCAGACTGTCGCCGCACCGCTGGAGCAGCAGATCAACGGCGTCGAGCGGATGATCTATATGCAATCGGGTTCGGCCTCCAACGGCCAGATGAACCTCAACGTCTACTTCGAGATCGGCACAGATCCGGATCAGGCCACCATCAACGTCAACAACCGGGTATCGGCCGCCATGGCCCAGCTGCCGGAAGAGGTGAAAAAGCAGGGGGTAACGGTCAAGAAGAAATCGACCTCCATCCTGCAGGTGGTCACCCTCCAGTCGCCGAACGGCTCGTTTGATACCACCTATCTGTCAAACTATGCCCTGCTCAACATCATCGACGAGCTCAAGCGGATTCCCGGCATCGGTGATACCACTCTGTTTGGCGGTACCGACTATGCGATGCGCATCTGGTTGCGGCCGGATCGACTGGCCCAGCTCGAACTCACCCCGAGTGATGTGATTAGCGCCATCCGCGAGCAGAACACCCAGTTTGCGGCAGGCAAGATCGGCGCTCAGCCCACCTCGACCCCCATCGACTTCACCTACACGGTGCAGACCAAGGGTCGCCTTGAAGATGTGAAAGAGTTCCAGAACATCATAGTTCGCTCCATGCCCGATGGCTCCAAGATCCGGGTCCGCGATGTCGCCCGGGTCGAGCTGGGGGGCAAGGATTATGATCTGGTGGCCCGCGCCAACGGCAAACCGGCCATCGGTATCGCTACCTATCTGCAGCCCGGTGCCAACGCCGTAGCAGTCGCCGATGCGGTGCACACCACCATGGAGCGGCTCAAGGAGCGCTTTCCGCAGGATATCGAGTACCAGATCCCCTACGACACCACAGAGTTTGTGAAGATCTCCATCGAAGAGGTGGTACACACCCTGTTCGAGGCGATCGTGCTGGTGTTCGTGGTAGTCTACCTGTTCCTGCAGAACTTCCGCGCCACCCTGATCCCCTGTATCGCAGTGCCAGTGTCGCTCATCGGGACCTTCGCCGGCATGCTGGTGCTCGGTTTCTCCATCAACCTGCTGACCCTGTTCGGCATGGTGCTCGCCATCGGTATCGTGGTGGATGACGCCATCGTGGTGCTCGAGAACGTCGAGCGGATCATGAGCGAGAAGAAATGTTCGCCCAAAGAGGCTGCCATCCTCGCCATGCAGGAGGTCTCAGGTCCGGTGGTCGCCATCGTGCTGGTGCTTTGCGCCGTGTTCCTGCCGGTCGCCTTTATGGGTGGCATGACAGGGGTGATGTACAAGCAGTTCGCCATCACGGTCGCGGTCTCGGTGGCCATCTCCGGTCTGGTGGCTCTGACTCTCTCTCCGGCCTTGTGCGCCGTGTTGCTGAAAGAGGGACATCACAAACCGGCCCGTTTCTTCGTCTGGTTCAACGATAAATTTGACCAGCTGACCCGCGGCTATGTACGGGGTGTGGCCTTCCTGAACCGTCGGGTGGGGGTCGCTTTTGCCATCATCGCCGTACTGTTGCTCTCCATCTACGGTCTCTTCCTGAAAGTGCCGGGCGAGCTGGTACCGAACGAAGATCAGGGCTACCTCATCTCCGCCGTCATGCTGCCGGATGCCGCCGCCATGAGCCGGACACAGGCAGTGGCGGATCAGTTCGACAAGCTCGCCATGGCCAATCCCAATGTGAAGGATGTGATCACCTTCTCGGGCTTCGACATCCTCTCCAACGCCATCATCAGCAACAGCGGTCTCACCTTCATTACCCTGAAGGACTGGAGCGAGCGCAAGGGGACAGGCCAGGACTCCTTCGATCTGGCCAAAACTCTGCAGGGGATGAGCCTGATGGGGCTGGCTGACGGCTTTGTTGCCTCCTTCAACCCGCCCCCCATCCAGGGGATGTCCACCACCGGCGGACTGGAAGGCTACCTGCAAAACCGGGGTTCCGGCAGTGCCCAGGAGTTTTCGGGCGAAGTACAGCGCTTCCTCGCCGCCGCCAAGGAGCGCCCCGAGTTTGCCAGTGTCACATCCACATTCCGTGCCAATGTGCCGCAGGTCTATCTCGACCTGGATCGCGAGAAAGCCAAGGCGCTGGGGCTGCCGATCAATGCGGTGTTCGACACCATGCAGGCCACCTTCGGTCAGGTCTATGTCAACGACTTCAACCAGTTTGGCCGAACCTACCGGGTACAGTTGCAGTCCGAAGCGGACTACCGCGCCAAGAAGAGCGATATCCGCAACGTCTACGTGCGCTCCAACACCGGCGAGATGATCCCGCTCAGCAGCCTAGTGACGGTCCGTGATGCCACTGGCCCCGAGCTGGTAGAGCGTTTCAACATCTTCCAGGCAGCCAAGATCATGGCACAGCCGGCACCCGGCTACAGTTCGGGTCAGGCGATCGCCGCACTGGAAGAGGTGGCCAACAGCACCCTTGGCAACGATGCCAAGCTGGAGTGGACCGGTTCCGCCTATCAGGAGAAGGCCTCTGCCGGTAGCGCAGGCATGGCGTTCGGCTTCGGTATTGTGATGATCTTCCTCATCCTGGCAGCCCAGTACGAACGCTGGAGCCTGCCGTTTGCGGTGATCACAGCCGTACCGTTCGCCCTGTTCGGCGCCCTGCTGGCCACCTGGCTGGTAGGACTCACCAACAACGTCTACTTCCAGATCGGGCTGGTGACCCTGGTGGGCCTTGCCGCCAAGAACGCCATACTGATTGTGGAATTCGCGGTGATGAAGCACGAGGAGGGGATGAGCCTCATCGAGTCGGCACTGGAGGCGGCGCGCCTGCGTTTTCGCCCCATCGTGATGACCTCGCTGGCCTTCATCCTCGGCTGTGTGCCGCTGGTCACCTCCAGCGGCGCCGGTGCCGCAAGCCGTCACGCTCTCGGCTGGCCGGTCATCGGCGGCATGCTGGCGGCCACCTTTATCGCCATCTTCTTTATCCCGCTCTTCTTCCGCCTCATCATGAAAGGGTCGGAAAAACGCGCCAAGCCGTAACGCTCTCCACGGGCGTGCCACCGATAACAAACTACCCCCGCCCGTGCGGGGGTATTTTTTTGTCTGCGGTGTGCTTCAATGACACACATCGAGACTTTTTGCACAGGATCCGGATATGCTGGCTCAGCTCTGGCTCGCGACGACCTTGACGACCACTACCCTCTCCGCCTGTGGTCATCACGATTATCCCCCCTGGAACTGGCTGAGCGATGGCAAGATCATCGGCGTTTGTGCCGAAGTAGTCAGTACCCTCTATCAACGGTTGGGTTTCAATGTGGATCTCTCCTATGTGGGCCCCTGGGCCCGCTGTCAGCAGAAAGTGGCGAAAGGAGAGGTCGACATCAATATCTGTGCGCTGCGCAACGAAGAGAGAGCACACTACTCCCGCTTTACCCGAACGCCCATGGCCATCAATGACATGGCGGTGTTCGTGCGCCAACCCGGCAGCCGCTTGCTGCAGCGACGGGAGGATCTGACCGGGCTGCGGGGAGCCATGATGATAGGCGTCAGCCTTGGCAGCGAAATGGATGATTTTTTGCAAGCAAATACCCGCATCTACAGGGTCAACTCCCTCAAGCAGGTATTTGGCCTGCTGGCCAGTGACCGGGTCGACTTCGTTCCCTATGGCCGCTCTTCCGGCCGCCTGTTTTTGAGCGAAAATTACCCGAGCAGCGGAATGACTGATCTGCAGTGGCCACTGCAGCGCGGTGAGCTCTATATTTCTGTTTCACTACAATCTCCCCATCTTGGCACCCTCGAACAGCTGGAACCCATGCTGCAAGCGCCGGGCATGAGGCAGTGGATAGATCAGCTGCTGGAGAAATACAGCGACATCTATCTGCAACAACAGCGCCAGCCCTCGCCTTGACCTTCTCCCAGAAGCAAGGTTTAGAGTCTGGATACCAGATCCTGAAGGATGACCGGATTGTCACTCACCCAGCTTGCGACAAGATTGCCCTCTGCCCTGCTAGCCCGGCTATTGCTGGCGCTGCTGCTCGTGTGCAATCTGACCCTCTGCATCAGCTGGCATGCTTCTCCCCTCTCCTCCGAGACGACCCAAAGCAGCCCCCTGCCAATGGTGATGTTGGATTCATCCATGGCGATGGCGGATGGCGAGAGCTCTCATGCGATGCCCGCAATGTCTCACCCGAGCGATACCATGGCCCTCTCCTGCCATCAGGGAGACGAGGGGTCGGCCATGGGCGATGAGTGCCAGATGCAGACCGGCGTCAATGCCCTCTCCTTCGGCGCGATAGCTCTGCTGGGTGTATTGGTCGCCCTGCTGATCTTCCCCCTGCTACTTGGCAGTAACTTCGCAACTGCACTGCTTGATAACTGGTTGCGGGATCCCTTCCTGCGATCACGCGGTACCCATCCCCCCTCCTGGCCGCGCCGACACCTGATGTTGTCGGTGCTGCGACACTAGAAAGATCTTCTCTTGCGGCAGCGGCAAGCCTCGGCTTGCCCGTCTCCTGCCGCCTTGCCTGACCCTGTGCCCCGGCCAAACCGGTCCGCTCACTGGGAGCCGTGCGCGCTGATACAGCTGCGCCCCGTTTGCCGCCAATCCCTTAGGTGATGCCTTGTCCATCTCCGATCCGGCGGCCTGCACAAGAGAAGAGATATGATGTCACTTGTCCCTGTTACCGGCCTTATCGCCGCCAAGAACTTTGCCACCCTGCCACTAAGTGGGGGTGTGCGATGAGCCAGAAACTGCTGGTATCAGCCCTGCTGCTGGCCCTCGGCGCCGGTGGCGGTTACTGGGCTGCCAAACAGACCACTGCTAGCACCGTGGCCAAGGAGAAGACGCCGCTCTACTGGGTCAACCCCATGGATCCGCGCGACAAGCGCAATGCCCCGGCCAAGGACAACATGGGGATGGACTTTATCCCCGTCTATGAGGAAAAACAGGGCGGCTCACCGGGCACTGTCACCATCAGCCCCGAGATCCAGCAGAACCTGGGGGTGCGGCTTGCCAAGGTGGAGAAGCTCCCTATCCACCAGCAGATCGAGACGGTGGGCTACGTCGGCTATGACGAGGACAAGCTGGAGGCGGTCAACGCCCGCATGGCGGGCTGGATCCGCACCCTCGCCATCAAGAGCGAAGGGCAGCAGGTGAGCAAGGGGAGCCTTATTTACGAGCTCTACGCCCCGGATCTGGTCAACGCCCAGCACGAATACCTGCTGGCCCTCAACACTGCCAACCCGCTGCTGCTGCGCGCCGCCGAAGGCAAGCTCAAGTCCCTGCAGGTACCGGCAGATCAGATAGCGGCCCTCAAGCGCACCCGTCAGGTGCAGGAGACGGTGCGTTTCTATGCCCCCAGCAGCGGTTATGTCTCCGAGCTGAAGGTGCGAGAAGGCCAGTATGTGGAGCCTGCCGCGGCGCTCTTTAACATCAGCACCCTCAAGCAGGTGTGGGTGAGTGCAGAGGTGTTCGAGCGCCAGGCCGCCCAGCTGAAGGTGGGGGATCCGGTCACCATGACCCTCGACTATGCCCCCGGCCGCAGTTGGCAAGGTAAGGTGGATTACCTCTACCCGACTCTGGATGCCACCACCCGTACCCTCAAGGTACGGCTGCGCTTCGCCAACCCGGACGAGTTTTTGAAACCCAATATGTTCGCCAAGGTGACCATTCAGGCGGGCAAGGGAGAGCCGCAATTGGTGGTGCCGAGCGAAGCGGTGATCCGCACCGGCAGTCAGGACCGGCTGGTGCTGGCGCTGGGGGATGGCAGCTTCAAGTCGGTGGCCGTCACTCTGGGCCCCCAGTTTGGCGACAAGGTGGCCATCAAGGCTGGGGTAGAGGCGGGGGATAACATCGTCAGCTCTGCCCAGTTCCTGCTCGACTCCGAGTCGGCCATCGATTCGGACTTCCAGCGCATGACGGCGGTGCGCCCTGCCCAGGTGTGGACTCAGGGCGAGGTTGAAAGCATCGATCTGGCCAAACGTACCCTGATGGTCTCCCACCAGCCCATCCCCGAGTGGCAGTGGCCCGCCATGGAGATGGAGTTCACCGTCGCCGACGGGGTCGATATCAGCAAGCTGGTCGAGGGGCAGACCCTGCACCTGCAGGTAATGCAGGAGGGGGATGAGTACCGCATCACCAACATCCATCAGGAGAAGGCCCCGGCCAGCGGCCACGCTCCGGAGCAGGCAAAAGATGAGATGGAAGGGATGGACCATAGCCAACATCAGATGGCGATGCCCGAGGTGGAGAAGAAATCATGATCCCTGCCATCATTCGCTGCCTAGCAGGCAACCGCTCTCCGCTCTCTGTACTTGGTGAGAAAGGAGTTCAATCATGATCCCGTCGATTATTCGCTGGTCCATCGGCAACCGCTTTCTGGTGCTGCTATTGACCCTCATGCTCACCGCCTGGGGGCTCTGGTCGGTCAAACAGACCCCGGTGGACGCCCTGCCGGATCTCTCCGACGTGCAGGTGATCATCAAGACCTCCTATCCGGGCCAGGCGCCTCAAGTGGTGGAGGATCAGGTGACCTACCCGCTCACCACCGCCATGCTGGCGGTGCCGGGGGCCACCACGGTGCGCGGCTACTCCTTCTTCGGCGACTCCTTCGTCTATGTGCTGTTTGACGACAACACCGACCTCTACTGGGCCCGTGCCCGGGTGCTGGAGTATTTGAGTCAGGTCGCCCCCAACCTGCCCGCCTCCGCTCGACCCCAGCTCGGCCCAGATGCCACCGGGGTGGGCTGGGTCTATCAGTACGCACTGGTGGACAGAACCGGCAAGCATGACCTCAGCCAGCTCACCTCGCTGCAGAACTGGTTCCTCAAGTACGAGTTGCAGACGGTGGACGGGGTCTCCGAGGTCGCCACCGTCGGCGGCATGGTGCGCCAGTATCAGGTGCGGGTCGATCCGGACAAGCTGCGCGCCTACGGCATCCCGCTCTCCCTTATCGAGACAGCCATCAAGCAGGGCAATCAGGAGACCGGCGCCTCCGTCATCGAGATGGCAGAAGCGGAGTACATGGTGCGATCCAACGGCTATCTGAAAAGCGTGGAGGATCTGAAGCAGATCCCGCTCGGTACCAATGTGCGCGGCGCCCCGCTGCTGCTGGGCGATGTGGCTGATGTGGTCACCGGGCCCCAGAGCCGGCGCGGCCTGGCCGAGCTCAATGGCGAAGGGGAAGTGGTGGGCGGCATTATCGTCATGCGCTATGGCGAGAATGCCCAGCACACCATCGACGGGGTCAAGGCGCGGCTCGCCCAGCTCAAAAGCAGCCTGCCGGAAGGAGTAGAGATCGTCACCGTCTACGATCGCTCCGACCTTATCCAGCGCGCCATCGACAACCTCTCCGGCAAGCTGGTAGAGGAGTTCGCGGTGGTGGTGCTGGTCTGCCTCGCCTTCCTGTTCCACCTGCGCTCGTCGCTGGTGGTGGTCATCTCCTTGCCCATCGCCATCCTGACCGCCTTTATCGTGATGCACCTGCAGGGGATCAACGCCAACATCATGTCGTTGGGGGGCATCGCCATCGCCATCGGCGCCATGGTGGATGGCGCCATCGTGATGATCGAGAACGTCCACAAACACATGGAGCGGGAGGCGCTCACCGATAAGAACCGCTGGCGCATCATCACCGAGGCAAGCATAGAGGTGGGGCCCGCCATCTTCTTCTCCCTGCTCATCATCACCATCAGCTTCCTGCCGGTGTTCGCGCTGGAGGCGCAGGAGGGGCGGATGTTCCACCCGCTCGCCTACACCAAGACCTATGCCATGGCGGCGGCGGCCGGGCTCGCCATCACGCTCGTGCCGGTGATCATGGGCTACTTTATCCGTGGCAAGGTGCTGGCGGAGCAGGCCAACCCGCTCAACCGCTGGCTGAGCCTGGGCTATGTGCCACTGCTCAAAGCCGTCTTGGCTCGTCCGAAAACCACCCTGGCCATCGCCGCCGTGGTGACGGTGGCGGGCTTCTGGCCGCTCAAGTACCTGGGCTCCGAGTTCATTCCGCCGCTGGACGAGGGGGACATCATGTATATGCCCACCACCGCAGCCAATATCTCGGTGGGCAAGGCGCGGGAGATTTTGCAGCAGACCGACAAGCTCATTCGTACCGTGCCCGAGGTGCAGAACGTGTTCGGCAAGGCGGGCCGCGCCGAATCAGCCACCGACCCTGCGGATCTGGTGATGATGGAGACCAGCATCCAGCTCAAACCCCGCGATCAGTGGCGCCCCGGCATGACCCCGGAGAAGCTCAAAGAAGAGCTCGACTCCCTCATCCGCTTCCCCGGCCTCACCAACGCCTGGGTGCCCCCCATCAAGACCCGCATCGACATGCTGGCCACCGGCATCAAGACCCCGGTCGGCATCAAGATTGCGGGGCCCGATCTCAAGGTGATCCAGCAGCTCGGCCAGCAGCTGGAACAGATCGTCGGCAAGGTGGAGGGCGCCTCATCGGTCTACGCCGAGCGGGTCGCCGGTGGCCGCTACGTCAAGGTGGACATCGACCGGCTGAAAGCGGCCCGCTACGGCCTCAACATCGCCGACGTGCAGGCGGTGCTCGCCACCGCGGTGGGCGGCATGGAGGTGGGCCAGACCATCGAGGGACGTGAACGCTACCCTATCAACCTGCGCTACCCCCAGAGCTATCGCGATTCAGTGGCCAGCCTCGAGCTGCTGCCGGTGGTGACTCCGAGCGGTGCGCGTATCGCGCTGGCGGATGTGGCCCGGGTCTATATCAGCGACGAGGCCCCGATGCTGCGCAGTGAAAATGCGCGCCTCAACGGCTGGGTCTACGTCGATATTCGCAGCCGCGATATCGGCTCTTTTGTAGCTGAGGCCAAGGCAAAGGTGGGCAAGCAGCTGGTGCTGCCGGCGGGCTACGCCCTCACCTGGTCTGGCCAATACGAGTACATGGAGCGGGCCAAGGCGCGCCTCGCCTACGTGGTGCCGCTCACGGTAGCCATTATCGTGCTGCTGCTCTATCTGGCGTTTCGCCGCGTTCAGGAGGTACTGCTCATTCTCACCACCTTGCCGCTGGCGGTGGTGGGCGGGATCTGGACCCTCTGGCTGCTCGATTTCAACCTCTCGGTGGCGGTCGGGGTGGGCTTTATCGCTCTGGCGGGGGTGGCGGTAGAGACCGGCGTCTTGATGCTGGTCTACCTCAACCATGCCTGGGATGACCTGGTGGCCAGTGGCAAGCCGGACAAGGCGGGTCTGCACCGGGCGGTGATCCACGGCGCCGCCCTGCGCCTGCGCCCCAAGATGATGACGGTGGTCACCATCATCGCTGGCCTCTTGCCCATCATGTGGAGCCACGGCACCGGATCCGAGGTGATGCAGCGCATCGCCGCCCCCATGATCGGCGGCATGGTGAGCGCGCTGGTGCTGACCCTCTTGGTGCTGCCCGCCGCCTACTACCTGTGGCGCAGTCTCAGCCTTGGCAAGAGCGCGTACCCGCAATCCGAGTAACCCGATTTCACGATCCATATTGACTGAACGATAAGGAAACCATCATGAACTACAAAACGCTGACCCTGACCCTGCTGCTTGGCCTTGCCACCCAGACCAACCTGCAAGCCGAAGAGATGATGCACCATGAAGGGCACGATATGAGTCAGACGGGTGAGATGAGCGAACAGGCCGCAATGGTGATGACCAAGGGGGTCATTACCCGCCTCGATGAGGGGCGCGGCAAAGTCGGCATCAAGCACGAGGCGATCGAGAACCTCAAGATGCCCCCCATGACCATGGTCTTTCGAGTAGCTAACCCGGCCCAGCTCCAGGATCTGAAGGTGGGGGATGCGGTGCGTTTTCACGCCGAGAACCCGGACGGCAAGCTAACCGTAACCACTATCCAGAAACAGTAATCAGAGTCATTTCAAAAAAAACGGCGGGATCATCCCGCCGTTTTCTGTTATTGCACCATCCGCCGAGCGGTCTCCTCAGCCGTTCGGATAGGCTTGGGCTATGTTGGCCTGCGCCACCCCCATCAACTGAACCGAGATATCCTGCAGCACATAGAGGTCGCGGCGACGGGTCCAGGGTTGATCGGATTGCTCGTCGTACCAGACGGGCAGTTCGATCCCCTCCGGGGCATGGCTCGCCACCTTGCGGGCACGGCAGGTGATGATGCAGCGCTTGACGTGGTCGCGGTGACCGATAACGGCCGCCGTGCCAAGGGCGGCGGCATCTCCGCCGGCATAATCCCTGACAATGGCCTCCACCACGCCGTCCGTGCTGAGGTAGACCAGCTTGCCTTCATTATCCCAGTAAGGCTCGATGGAGATGACATCCCGGGCTGGAATGTCCGGATAGCGGGCCGAGTCGAGGAAGCGGGCAATCTCCCATTGCACGTACATGGGCACCGGCTTTTGCCGATAGAGGGCCGCACAGCAGGCAGCCAGAGCCTCGTTCATGGGGCCGGGCTCGGCCAGTTCATCCGGGTTGCCCGAGGCGTTGGGGCGGTTGCCGAAGGCAAAGGCGATGACGCAGTGGGCCTGGTCGATGGCGACCCGGGACGGGGTCATGTTGAAGCAGGCCTCCTCGATGAAGGGGGCCAGCTGGCGGGCCGTCTGCTCGTCGTGCAGCTCGGCGCTCAGCCGGTCGGTCAGGGTGGTGCGAAAATCCGCCGCACTCCCCTGGCTGTCATTGCTGCTGTTGCAGCCGGTGAGGGTGGCGACCAGGGGGGTACTCAACAGCCCCAGGGTGACTCTACGTCGACTCTCGTTCATTTAGATTCCTCTTTGGTAGCAAGCACTTAACGGGAACAAGCAGCAATTAACCCTTGACCCAATAAACGCTCATACCATACGGAAAAACGGGGGCGACAAAAGCCATACCGCGAGGCTCGTACCCAGAACGTGCAGCAATTCACACATTAATCAATAAACGAAAGCACTCTTTTGCGAATGAGCCAATAAAAGAAATTAACATCCACATTAATGAACCACTGATAGATAGATACTCTATCTGTGGTTCATTCGCACAGATTTCATCCCTCAGATAACGCGCTCGTTCAGCTGCGGGTTGCCAGCAACTGCTCCACATCCTCGATCACCTTGAGAGCCGCCTGCGGGCCGCCGCTGGAGGTCCAGAGCGACCCGTCAACGGCGCCAAAGCGCTTGGCCTTGATCACCGGCAGTTGCTGGAACGCCGGGGTCTGCTCCGCCTGACGCATGGCATCCACCGCATCACCGCTGGCGCTCAGAGTGCCGACCACCAGCCAGTCAGCATCCAGCAGGTTGAGGGACTCCAGACTCAGCGCCGGTGAGTGGGGTGCGCCAGTCCCCTGCTGCTTGCTTGGGCGTACCAGCCCCATCGACTCCACTACGCTGCTGGCAAAGGTGCCCTGATACATAAAGCTCGGCCCCTTGGGGTTCCAGCGCACTATGCTGATGCTCTCCCCCTGATGCTTGGCCAGCTTGCTGCGGGCCTGAGTCAACCGCTCGGCATACTGCAGCAAGAAAGTATCCCCTTGCTGGTCGCGGTTGAGGGTGTGAGCGGTGCGGCGGAAGCTATCCTGCCAAGGCTCACCCCACTTGCTGGTCACCACGGTCGGCGCGATCTCCCCCAGCAAGGTCAGCAGCTCGGGACGGGTCTGGCCGGTCAGGATAAGGTCGGGCTCCAGCGCAATCAGCGACTCCAGATTGGGGCTGTCGAGATCGCCGATCACCTGGATACCCATGCCCGCCTTGTTCAGCAAATAGCGGGGCAAGGTGGGTTGACCACGGCCATTGACGGCGCCGATGGGGGTCAGCCCCAGGGTCAGGGTGCTGTCGAGTTCGAGCTCGCTCAGCACCACCACCCGCATTGGCTGGGCTGGCACCTGCACCTTCTGGCCAAACGCATCGGTCACTTCACGCATCTCCTGCGCCTGAACCTGCGGCGCGGCCAGCATCAGGATGGCTGCTGCCAGGGCGGCAAAACGCTTCATCATTTCACTCCTTCTCGTTGCACGGCCCGGATAATCGGCCGCGTGAATACACTCGGTGGGCCCACAGAGCAGGCCCATATGACTCAACTCGCCGAACGCAGGGCACGGCCATGTTCGTGGCGACGGGGCACGATAATGGGCGCCCCGTCGCCGGGGGCATGCAGAATGTCGACACTGGTCTGGTAGAGCCGGTCGATCAAGGACTTGGTCACCACCTCCCGGGCCGGGCCCATGGCGGCAACGGTCCCCTCGCCGATGGCGATCAGCTCGTCACAGTAGCGGGCCGCCATCGCCAGATCGTGGATCACCAGCAGCACGGTTTTGCCCTCGGCGGTGATGCGATGGATCGCCTCCATCACCTCGGTCTGGTGACCGATATCGAGGGCGCTGGTGGGCTCGTCGAGCAGCACCATGTCGCTGTCCTGCGCCAGGATCATCGCCAGCCACGCCCGCTGTGCCTGCCCGCCGGAGAGGGACGCAGCGCTCTGCTGCCAGATCCCCTCAAGCTGCATTCGCTCGCAGGCAATACGCACCATGCGGGCATCCTCCTCACCCCACTGATTGAACCAGCCCTGATGAGGGTGACGGCCATACTGCACCAGCTGCTCCACCAGAATGCCGGCAGGCAGGGTGGGCCGCTGGGGCAGATAGGCGAGCTCCCGCGCCAGCCCCTTCATGGGGTAGCTGGCAAGCGGCTTGCCTTTGAGCAGGATCTCGCCGCGTTGGGCTTTCATCTGGCCGGATAACAGCTTGAGCAGGGTCGATTTGCCGCAACCGTTGGGGCCGACGATCCCTACCAGCTTGCCCCTCGGCACGCTGAAAGAGATGTCCCGCAAAATGGGGGTCTGCTGATAGGCGAAATGGAGGCGATTTACGGTGAGCGTCATCAGTCAGCCCTCTGGCGATCGTTAACAAGAAGAAACAGCAGCAACAGGCCGCCGAGAATACGGGTCATGATGCCGGTCGCCACCTCGTGGGGGCTGGCCAGCACCCGGACCAGGGTATCGCTGGCAAGCAGCAGCAGGGCGCCGCTAAGCGCCGCCAGCCAGAGCGGCACCACCCGGTCTTTCACCAGCCAAGAGGCAAGAATGGGGGCAGCCATGGCGATAAAGACCACGGGGCCGCCGATGGCGGTGCCGAGCGCCGCCACCAGAATGGCCTGCGCCAGAATGCCCAGTTGCACCCGATCGCCGTTGACGCCAAGCCCTCTGGCCATCTCGGGGCCAAAGCGTAGCACCGCCAGCGAGCGGGAGAGATAGACGATCCACGGGCAGAGCAGCAGCAACAGGATGGCGATGGGGGTGATGGTGCTGTAACCCACGGCGATAAAGCTGCCCATGTTCCACAGATAGAGGGAGCTCAAGTGCAGCAGGGCCTGGGTGGACATCACAAACTGGCCGAGCGCCTCGAACAGCTCGGAGAGGCCGATACCTATCACCACGAACAGATAGCCCTGCTCACCCGGTTTGCGGCATAGGGCATAAAGCACCAGCGCCGCGAAGATGGCGCCGATAGGGGCCGCCCACCAGGGCCAGCTGCCTATCGTCAGGTAGAGGGAGAAGACGATGATGGCCAGAGAGGCCCCGTTGTTGACCCCCACCATGTCGGGTGTGGCCAGCCGATTGCGCACCAGCGTCTGCACCAGACAGCCGGAGAGCCCCATGGCCGCGCCCGCCACCACCACCCCAAGGATGCGCGGCAGCCGGATCTTGAACAGGGTGAGCTGCTCAAGCCGCGTCCCCTCCCCCATCAGGGTGTTGACCACCCCGGCAAAACCGAGCTTGCCGCCGCCAACGCTCAGGGCCAGCAGAGCCAACGCCAGCAGCGCCATGGCCAGCAGCGCCAGCCAGCGCCAGCTCGGCAGATGGATCAGCAAAGAGCGGTTACCGGCCCGCAGGCAGAGCATATCGGTAGGTGTGCGCATCAGCCCCTCACTTGACGGTCAGCAGGGTACGAAAGCCCCCGCGATGGACGATGGCGATCAGCACTGGTGCGCCGATCAGGGCCAGAATGACGCCGTTGGGCAACTCGAACGGCTGGATCAGCCAGCGCGCCAGAATGTCGGCCAACAGCAGAAACAGCATGCCGAACAGGGCGGAGAAACAGACCTGCACCGACAGCTTCACCGGCTCCACCAGTCGGCCACAGTAGGCGGCCAGAAAGCCGACAAAGCCGATGGGACCGGCAATGGCGATGGCACTGGCGGTAAACAGGGTGGCGGCCAGCAGTACGCCAATTCGCACCCGGTTGGGGCGGATCCCCAGCGCCTGGGCCTGACTGTCCCCCATCTGCATCAGGGTCAGCTGGCGACAGAGCAGCAGGGTGATGACAAACGCCGCCAGCACGAAGGGCAGCACGGCGATGATGGCATCGAGATTGGCCGCCGACAGGGAGCCGAGGTTCCAGAAGCGGTACTGCTCCAGCACCATCTTGTTGGAGAGCAGCAGAAAGCTGGAGAGACCGCCGAAGGTGGCGGAGAGCGCCACCCCGACCAGAATGAGCTTGAGGGGGTTGGAGCGGCCAATCATCATGCCGAG
Organism: Aeromonas sp. 600948; assembly: GCF_049174875.1. Classification (NCBI taxonomy): domain Bacteria; kingdom Pseudomonadati; phylum Pseudomonadota; class Gammaproteobacteria; order Aeromonadales; family Aeromonadaceae; genus Aeromonas; species Aeromonas sp. 600948. The sequence goes on along the minus strand of NZ_JAAKTY010000002.1, from coordinate 124,117 downwards.
CCCCAACACAATCACGTTGCCGAGCAGTGCGCCGAGTCCGGCCCAGAGCAAATAGCCATAGGCAGACTCCACACCAAACCAGGTGAGCCCCACCACCAGCGCAAAGACGGCCCCGGCGTTGACTCCCAGCAGACCTGGCTCTGCCAGCGGGTTGCGGGTCGCACTCTGCAACAAGGAGGCAGCCAGAGATAAAGAGGCGCCGACCACCATGGCACAGAGGGTGCGCGGCAGTCGCAAGGTATTGAGCACCATGGCGAGCTTCTCGTCGCCAGCCCAGCGGGCATCCCCCATCAGGTAGCCGAGCACCTCGCGAGCACCATAGACACCCGCACCGGTGGCGAGCGAAAGAGAAAGCAGTACAAACAGGAGGAACAATCCCAGCCAGAACAGCGAGGTCTGGTCTCTAAACACCCTTTAACTCCTTATGGTGGCAATGCGCATGTTGTTGAAATACATGTGGTTGAAATAAAAGCCGTCACCCGAGGTGATCCCCTGACAACAGCGGAAGCCCGCCAATGCGGGCTCCCGTTCAGCCATTACAGCTTGTAGGCCACACCGGCATAGACAGTGCGCCCGTCGAGGATCTGATCGGCCTCGGTGGCAACCCAGTCACGCTTGGTATTGGTCAGGTTGTTGAGTCCGAACTTCAGATCCAGTGCCCGGGTGGCGTTCCAGACTGCCCCGACATCCAGGGTGTGGAATCCTGCAGTCGTCTCATAGGTGGTGCCGCTCATGCGCGGAACCGGGAGGATCTGGCTGCCAGTGTAGTTCCAGCCCAGCTGGGTACTCAGGCTCTCGATGACCTGCCACTCCAGCTTGGCGTTGGCGGTATGCTCCGGCGTCCGATAGAGATCCTTGCCGCTGGTCTTGTCTTCCCCGTCGATCAGGGTGACGTTGCTGGAAAGGGTCAGGGTATCGGTGATATCAAACCAGCCGCTCAGCTCCACCCCCTTGATGCGGGCCTTGCTGACGTTCTGATAGGTCATCACCGCCGGACGCCAGGTGGAGGTCCATGCCTCGCTCTGGATCTTGTCCTTGATATCGTTGTGGAAGGCGGTAACCCCGGCGCCCCAGAACGAACCATCGTAGGCGGTGCCCAGCTCGTAGCTGACGGCGGTTTCCGGCTTCAGATCCGGGTTGCCCACCACGGCGCAGCGACCGCGACAGGCAGCTACGGCATAATCCGGGTTGGACTGGGCAATGGTCGGCGCCTTGAACGCCTTGCCAATGCCGCCCTTGACCACCCAGTTGTCCGTCAGGCTGTAGAGGGCGTAACCGCGGGGGCTGAACTCGGTGCCATAGGTCTCGTGGTGATCTACCCGGCCACTCAGGGTCAACGCCAGATCGCCAAAGCCAAACTCATCCTGCAGATAGAGCGCGCTCTGGTTGACGCTGACATCGCCCCCCTTGAGGTTGACGTTGTGCTTGAGTTCGGTGATGCGGTACTCGGCACCACTGGTCAGCAGGTGGCTGCCCAGATTACCGCTCAGCTGGCCATCGAAGGTGTGGTTGGTCTGGCTCACATCGCCGCTGGTCTTGCTCAGCGCCGTCATCAGTTCGGAGTCATCAAAGAGATCCACCTGCTCGAAGGCATAGCCGACCCGGCTGTCGAACTGATCCCAACGGCCGACGTGGGTGGCATTGAGCCCCAGTCGCTCCATCTGCTGGATATTGCGCGGCGTCTGGCCGTAGTTGTTCCAGTGGGCCTCCCGATCGTCTTTGGCGTAGTTCATCCCTACATCCAGATCCTGACGATCATCGATCAACCATTTGACGTTGGAGAGGATCCCCAGCTTTTCACGCTGCTCGATGGCATCGGCCTTGGGGTTGATGCTCTGCTCGCTCTGCCAGGCATCCCTGTGGTTCCCTTCCACCACCAGGTTGGCCAGCAGCTTGTTGTCGATCAGCGCCCCGCCCACATAGGCACTCGCCTTGTTGATATCCCCTCCGTGACCGTCGGTGGGGTCACTGAAGGTATAGGTGGCCGCCGCTTCGGTCTTCTCCCCGGGTTGGCGCAAGATGACGTTGACCACCCCACCCAGCGCATCTGCGCCGTAGAGGGAGGAGATGGGGCCACGGATCACTTCGATACGCTCAATGGCCGCCATCGGGATGGCGGAGAGATCGAAATCATTGCCATAACCGGAGGTAAGAGCATCGCGGGAGCTGATACGCCGGCCATTGACCAGCAACAGGGTGTAATCCCCCTCCAGCCCGCGCAACTTGATCTCGCTGCGGCCGTAGCTGGTCGCAGGGCTGATATTGACCCCCGGCAACTGTTTCAGAGCGCCGGTCAGATCATTGACATTGAGCTTGTCGAGCTCGACCCGAGTCACCACAGAGACGCTGGCCGGGGCGGTCAGCTCGCTGTGCCGGGTTTTACTCGCCGTCACCACCATAGTTTCATGAGCGGCGACAGGCGCAGTCCCTTGGGCCAGAACTGGCAGGGCAAAAAGGGACAACACCAGTGGATGCACTGCAAATCGTCGGGATGATGTACGCATCATCAACACTCCACATAAAACAACCAAGGCCAACACCACCGACATCCCTGTCTGACCTCGCCAGACCCGGTGCAAAGTGATGGAGTTCATTGGCATGAACAGTCGTCCATGCCCCATCACCCCGAACATCAGTGCATTACGGCAGGCCCTGCGTTGTGCTATGCCACTCGCAGCCATCAATAACAAAAGCGCCGTACCGACTGACATCGGGACGGCGCAATACTAAATGCAAATCATTTTTATTTGCAAGAGTGAATCAGGTATTCTTTCGCATCCGCTTAATTATCCATCACATCGTGGCGAGTCTGGTGATAGGCCTCTTCACTCTTGCCCCGGCGCCAGTACGGCACGGCGTAGAGCGACTGGCGATCCACCTCGAGCACAGACCGAAAATGGCGGCGCAGCGGCAGCACCAGCGCCTCTTCCCCACCCAGCCAGAAGAAGCCACCATCGCGCACCAGCGGCAGAGCAATCACATGCTCCAGCAGGCCGCTGGACTCGGGCTCGCCGACAAACCAGTGACAGCGCACCCCGACCGGCAGCGTCAACGGCTGAGCATCGGCCTGATCCGGCACCAGAATCGCAATTTCCCCTCTGGCATCGGCAGGCATCACCTCGCACATCGCCATGATGGCGGGCAAGGCGGTGAGATCCCCTACCAGACAGTAGTGATCGGCCGGTTGCAGCATAGGGTTGGGACCACCCGGCCCGGAGAGGATTACCTTCTCTCCCGGCTTGGCATGGGTAGCAAAGGCGCTGGCGGGCCCGCCGTCACCGTGCAGCACGAAGTCGATATCAATTTCCTGCTCATCACGGCGAAACGCGCGGATGGTGTAGGTGCGGATCACCGGCTTGTCAGCCGGGTCACTCCAGCGCGGGCCGCTCGGGGTCATGGCAGGCAGCACCGGCTCTACCTGATGGGGCTGGGCCAGCATCACCTTGATATGGGCCCCACCGCAGGTGAAGGGATAGTCAGCCAGTTCGCTGCCACCAAAGGTGATACGACGCAAATGGGGGGTGATCTGGGTAATGGCTTTGACAGTCAGCAGACGGGGACGATTGGGAGGCAGAGATGGGGACACAATGAGGCTCCTCGTTGAGTGTGTTGCCTATGCTACACACAAATGGGAATCACTATCAAATGCGATTATTTCTCGTCTATCCGGCTCAAACATCACTAATCACTACCATCAGCCCCCGAACAGAGAAACGGGCTTATGCACGCTAGTCCCATGATTGGACGAAGAAAGCAGCCGGACAACAACACTGTCACGCAGGGTTCCATTTGCCTATTTCGACCATAGTTTTTCGAGATCAAATTTTATTTCTCAATAAGTTTCCTATCCTTAGTGAAGCAGTTAATGTAAGCACAGGATGCCAAACAGGATTGTATGATGGATGACCAGATCCTGATTATTGATGATGACGAGCTCTCCCTCCCCGACGCGCAGCAAGCAGGCTGGAGGGTGATGATTGTTGACGATGAACCGGAAGTGCATCGCATCACCAAGATCACTTTAAACAAATTCGAGTTTGACAATCGTCCCATCGAGTTTCTGCATGCCTATTCGGCAGCAGAGGCAAAAAAATTGCTGGCCACCACCCCGGATGTTGCACTGCTGCTGCTGGACGTGGTGATGGAGGTCGATCACGCCGGTCTTGATGTCGTCAAATATGTCCGTGAAGAGCTGCAAAACAAGATGGTACGAATCGTGCTGCGTACCGGCCAACCCGGCCAAGCGCCGGAAGATGACGTGGTGACCAACTACGACATCAACGACTACAAGGATAAAACCGAGCTCACCTCCCAGAAGCTGCGCACCCTGCTGCGTGCCAGCCTGCGCTCCTATCGGGATATCCGCACCCTGGAAAGCAATCGGCAAGGGCTGGAAAAAGTCATCGAAGCCTCCAAGGGGATCTTTGAGAAACGGGCGCTGCGTCAGTTTGTCGAAGGCGCCCAAGAGCAGCTGAGCGCCCTGCTCCATCTGGGAGAGACCCAGATTTACGATGTAAAACAATATGCCTACGAAGTGAAGGATCAACTGCTGGAGCCCCTGCTGCCAGGTCATCCCCCGGTGCGGTTGACAGAGGCACCCGAGATACTGCGTCAGGCCATGACCCGGGGCTGCAATATCTACAACACCAACCAGATGGTGCTCTACTGCCAAAACCCGCGCCACCACCTGTTGTTTCATATCGAGACCACTCGCCAGCTCAGTCAGATCGATACCAGCCTGCTGACCCTGTTTACCGAAAACATCATAGTGGCACTTGAAAATATCCGGCTCAACGAGGTGATCGCCGACAACCAGCGGGAGATCATCTATCGCATCGGCGAACTGGTCGAAACCCGCTCCAAGGAGTCAGGGTTACACGTCAAACGGGTCGCGCTCTACACCGAGCTTTTCTGCCATCTGCTGGGGATGAGCGAAGAGCAGAGCGAGCTGGTTAAACGGGCCTCACCACTGCACGACATTGGCAAGGTGGGTATTCCCGATGCCATTTTGCACAAACCTGGCAAGCTGACCCCGGAAGAGTGGGAGATCATGAAAACTCATGCCCAACTCGGTCAGGATATGCTCTCCGGCAGCGATCTGGCGTTGTTCCAGATTGGCGCCACCATAGCAGGCAATCACCATGAGAAGTGGAATGGCAGCGGTTATCCCCGCGGTTTGAAGGGGGCCGATATCCCACTGGAAGGACGGATCGTGGCACTGGCCGATGTGTTCGATGCCTTGGGTTCGGATCGCTGCTACAAGAAAGCGTGGCCGCTGGACAAGGTGCTGGCCCTGATTGAAGAGGAGAAGGGGCAGCATTTCGACCCCCAGCTGGTCGAGCTGATGATGGCCAATCTGGACAAGTTCCTCGAAATCCGCGAGCAGAACAAGGATGTCTATATTGGCGATCACTGATTGCTGCCAATCCCTTATCCTAAGGGTTCGAGCTAAAAAACCGCCCTGCTTATCGAGGGCGGTTTCTTCTCTCTGGTGTATCGTTTTTCCCGAGTCTGGGCTACTGCTCTGGCAAATTGAGATCCAGCTTGGCTGCCGGTTGGCCGTTTTGTTGATTTTCAGCCTGAGCTGCTGCTAGCGCACGTTTAAAAGCACGCCGTTTTTGCATCACCACAAAACCTGCGCCTCCCAGCAACACCAGTAGTACCCCACCCCCAACCAGAACCCAAAGTAGCCACCCCATTCCCTCTTCAGGCTGCTCTTCGGTAGACTCGGCGCTGGAGGCCTGAGCGGCTGCTGATGCCACCTCTGCGGGAGGCGGAGGGGGCGGAAAGATATTGAAGGTTTTCACTGGCAACTCGATCTTCAGCTCGCGCCCCAGACGAGTGGTGCCATAAAGGGTCGCTTTCACCTCATGCTGACCGACCTCCTTGATGGCAGAGAGATCGATATCAAGCTTGGGCTCACTGGCCGTCTCGCTAAACTCGTAGAGGCCACCCACATTGCTGGTGACACTCCCCTTGATCGCGACAGAGGCCGGATCCAGTTCATCACGATCGATCAGCAGCGACAATTTGGCGCCCAGCTCTTCCGAAGGGGGTGTCAGGTTATAGCTGAACGGATAAGGATAGAGCAGCACATCCTGATAGCGGGCTCGGACAAACACCTGATTACCTGTGCTGAACATGGCGCGGTATTTGCCGGCGGGAATATCCTGTAGTGTCACTTCCGCCGTCATGATGCCGTCACCCGGCACTTCGTCCAGCCCCTTGCCATCATCGCGATAGTGGCCAAGTACTTGATCCAGCACGACCTCTTTCTTATCGGCATCGCTGAACGATTGCAGCTTGACGGTCATGCCAAGATCAGAGAGATAGTATTTATCTTTCGGCGGCTGACCATTGATCAGCAACCACGCCTTGAGCTTGACCACCTCCCCCTGATAGAGCTGCATCGGCAAGGCGGCAATATCAAGCCGGATATCGGAGAGGATACGAACCCGATTGTCGGGATCCACCTCGCCGATCGCCTGCCAGGGGCCCGGCATCGGATTGCGCAGAGTAATGAGATCATGCTCCGGCAATGCCAGCCAACCCACATCGGCAGGTTTGACCTTGCCCACGTAAAGCTTGCTGCCATCGGGGCGAACCAGGATCACGGACGGAGTGCCCGGCTTGCGCTTGATAATGAAGGTGATCTCCTTCACCCCGTAATCGATGCGAAAGCGGTTATCAAGCAGCGGAATATCGGAAGGGGCAAATACCTCGGTCGCCGTCGCCCCCAACGAGAGCAACAACAGCAGACCTGCACACCACTTGCTCATTGCCGCCACAAACAACTTCCTCCCTTCTTCTGTACCAGATCCAGTCTCGCTTCGTGCAGGGCCTGAACCTCGGCACTGGCACGCACCACCTTGAGGGCGGGTCGGTTGCTCTCCAACCGGCGAATGCTGGTGTCCTGATTGCTCTCGTTTTCGTTGCTCTCGGTAGCCAGATTGAGTTTGGTCTGGCCGCCGGTCATCAGCAGGTAGACGTCCGCCAGGATCTCCGCATCGAGCAAAGCCCCGTGCAGGGTACGGTGGGAGTTGTCGATACCGTAACGATCGCACAGCACATCCAGGTTGTTGCGCTTGCCGGGGAAGAGATCCCGCGCCATCGCCAGGGTATCTGTGATGGTGCAGATATCCGCCGTCTTGAAGTTGAGTCCGAGCTTGCTGAACTCATAGTCCATGAAGCTCACGTCAAACGGCGCGTTGTGGGCGATCAGTTCGGCGCCGCGGATGAACTCGAGGAATTCGTCGGCAATCTGGCTGAACGACGGTTTGTCACGCAGAAACTCGTCGGTGATACCGTGCACCTGGATCGCTTCCGGGTCGACCAGACGATCAGGCTTGATATAGACGTGATAGTGGTTACCGGTCAGCTTGCGGTTGATCACCTCCACACAGCCGATTTCGATAATGCGGTGCCCCAGATAGACAGGGCCGCCCGCCGTATTCATACCTGTGGTTTCGGTATCCAGAATGATCTGGCGATTCAGTTGGGGTGTGTTCATGATCCAATCTATGTCAAACTTCGGCTTTACTTACTCGCTAGTTTACCCCAAGCCTCATGTTAAAACAGATTGATTGCTCATGTTAAAACAGATTGATTTATTCACAGATGGCTCCTGCCTAGGCAACCCGGGCCCGGGTGGCTATGGCGCAGTCATGGTTTATGGCAAACACCGCAAGGAAATTTCAGCCGGCTTCAAGCTGACCACCAATAACAGGATGGAGCTGATGGCAGCCATCATGGGGCTTCGAACCCTCAACGAGCCCTGCAAGGTGCGCCTCACCACCGATAGCCAATATGTGCGCCAGGGGATCACCCAGTGGATCATCGGCTGGAAAAAGAAGGGGTGGATGACCGCCAATCGTCAACCGGTCAAGAACGTCGATCTCTGGAAGGAGTTGGATGCAGAAGTGGGTCGCCACCAGATTGAGTGGCTCTGGGTAAAGGGCCACTCCGGCCATCCGGAGAACGAACGGTGCGACGAGTTGGCCAGAGATGCCGCCTGCGGCAAGGATCTGGCCGAGGATACCGGTTACCAGCCCTGACGGGCCATGCCCGGTGTAGCGAGGGACTTTGGCAGTTGCCAGCGCCGCCGCACCGGGATCAGTGGAAAACGCCGTTTACGGGCAGCAATCACGTATACCGACGCAAACGCCTTGCAATAATCCCGCCCGATACTCTCCCGCCACCAGCTGTGCCAGCTCTGTTTACCCATAAACGAGTAACCGAAACGCTCGTCAAACATCACTTCACACCCCAATAGATGCAGCCAGTCCGTCACCCGCCCAGGGGTAAACATCCGAGCAGACCAGGGCAGCTTGCGCCGTAAAAAAGGGATACAGTGGCCAACCCCCACCAGACTCACCGGATTGTAACCACTGATGATCAGCCAGCCATCATCGGTCAGCACCCTTTCGGCTTCACGCAATACCTGATGGGGATCGGCGGAGAAATCGAGGCAGTGAGCCAGCAGACAGGCATCGACGCTGCCGGTTCGCACCGGCAGCTCGAGGGGATCGCCATACATGTCGAGCAGCCGCCCGCCGGGGGCGACCCCGATCTGGTGACGAATGGAGGAGCGTTTACAGGAGAGTTCAGCGCTCAGGGCTCCTACCTTGAGCAAGTGATATCCGAACAAGTTGGGGCACCAGCTGTCGAGCCGCTCCTGAATTTCGGCCGCCACCCAGTCACCCATAGGCAGCGCTGACCAACTGGTCGGGATCTCGATTTGTTGTTCGGTACGTGCCACCTGCATAATAGGGTTCAACTCGGGGTTTCGAACGCCATCCTGTTATATAAGATACCCTCCCTAAAGAGAAGCAGACTCATGTATCCAGTGATCACAGTTCCAGCCTTTAATGACAACTACATCTGGTTGATCCGCCACGAAAATCACTGTCTGGTGGTCGATCCGGGCGATGCCGCACCCGTGCTGGAGCGGCTCGAGGCATTGGGGCTGGTGCTCGATGCCATCCTGCTGACCCATCACCATCACGACCATGTCGGGGGCGTCACCGACCTGCTTGCCCACTTCCCCCACGCCCGGCTCTATGGCCCCAAACTTGACCCTATGCCGGATCATCATGGCCAGTGGCTCGAAGATGGTGATCAGATCAACTGGCACGGCCTCGCCCTCGAGGTAATCCATGTGCCCGGGCACACCCGTGGCCATATCGCTTACTATGGTAACGGCATGCTCTTTTGTGGCGATACCCTCTTCTCGGCCGGTTGTGGCCGCCTGTTTGAAGGGACGCCGGAACAGATGTACCACTCGTTACAGCGCCTTGCCGCCCTGCCCGACGAGACCCTGATCTACTGCGCCCATGAGTACACACTCTCCAACCTGCGCTTTGCCTATGCAGTTGAACCGGACAATCCGGCGATCCGTGATCAGATCGGACTGATCAGCAAACTGCGGCAACAAGGGCTGCCAAGCCTGCCCACCCGGCTGGAGGATGAACGCAAGTTTAATGTTTTTCTGCGCTGCGAGCTCGATTCAGTGAAATTTTCTGCTGAAAAGCACGGGCTAAAATGCGTGGAAAATCCGGTAGATACCTTCACCATCTTGCGTCAGTGGAAGGACGTTTTTTGAACAAACCTTGATCAGGGGGCCATTGCCCCTTATGATGCGGGCTGTTTTTCCCAAAAATGACCGGAACGAGATGAAGGTACGAACGGCCTTATTGGCAGCGCTGTTGCTCAGCGGCTGCCAAAACCTGAGCCATCAGGATGACCGGGCGCTAACGGCAATCGAGCCGATCAAGTCCCACCAGGTCAAGAAAAAAGCGCATAAAAAACACTCTTCCCATTTCCTGTTTGGCGATGAACAACTGGATGAAATGGAAGAGACGGACAATCTGTGGGTGCGTATCAGCGATGATATGCAACTGGAAACTCCGGACAACCCGCGCATCCGCCAGCAACGTGAGTGGCTGTTGCGCAATGATAAGCATCTGGCGACCATTGCCAGCCGGGCTGAACCCTACCTCTATCTGATGGTAGAGGAGATTGAACGGCGTGAGCTGCCAATGGAGCTTATTACTGTCCCGATGATCGAGAGCATGTTTGATCCTCATGCCCGATCCCGCAGCAATGCCGTCGGACTCTGGCAGTTTGTGCCAGCGACAGGCAGAAACTTCGGTCTGCGCCACGACAACTGGTATGATGGACGGCGCGATGTGCTGGCCTCCACCAATGCGGCGCTCGACTATCTGGAGTACCTGAACCGCTTCTTTGACGGTGACTGGCTGCAAACGCTGGCCGCCTACAATGCCGGTGAAGGCCGGGTGCGCAACGCCATCCAGCGTAATCAGCGCGCAGGCAAGCCGACCGACTACTGGTCGCTCGATCTGCCGCGCGAAACCCGGATGTATGTGCCCAAGATCCTCGCCATGGCTGACATGATCAGCAATGCGGACAAGTACAATATCCAGTTGCCGGTGCTCGCCAACGAGCCGAAGCTGCGTGTGGTTGAGACTGGCAGCCAGATCGATCTGAATGTGGCCGCCCAACTGGCCGGTCTGCGCACGTCACAGCTCAAGGAGGTCAATCCGGCCCTGAGCCGTGGCGTGATGTCGCCCCGTGGCCCTTACCGCCTGCTGGTACCGGTGGAGTATGCCGATACTCTGGAGCTGGCACTGGCCGATCTGCCCAAGAGCGAGCGTATTCGTACCCGCTCCTATCAGGTCACCAGTGGCGATACCCTGTCGCGCATCGCCCAGAATCATGGCGTCAGCGTGAGTGAGCTGAAGCTGGCCAACAATCTGCGCAGCAACAACCTGCGTCGCGGTCAGCAACTGGTGATCCCGACCCACGGTCAGGTCAGCAGCAAGGCCAGCTCCGCCAGCAAACCGCAACAGCTGGCAAGCCGTGGCAGCAGCCAGAAGGCCAAAGTCAGTTACAAGGTGCGCTCGGGTGACAACCTGTGGAGCATCAGCCAGGCGCACGGCGTCTCCCACGAAGAGCTCGCCAAGTGGAACGGTCTGAATGCCAAGTCGGCGCTCAAGCCAGGCATGAAGCTGGTGGTCTATCCCAAGCAAGGGAAGAAGAGCGACAAATCGATGGTGTATCAGGTTCGCCGTGGCGACTCCATCTCCTCCATCGCGGCTCGCTTCCAGGTGGCTATCAACGATGTGATGCGCTGGAACCAGCTGGATAAAGGGGATTACCTCAAGCCCGGTCAGGAGCTGACCCTGTTTGTGAAGAACAACAGCTAAGCCTCACCGCTTGAACCCGATAAAAAACGGGGCCAGTCATCTGACTGGCCCCGTTTTTTATTACTGCGGCTAACCGCTGCTGTGTCTAAGCCGCCTACTAAAACAATGGCTTGGCGCCGCCTGCGGATGCATCACCGCTCTGCAGGCAAAACTATCACAGCTATTCCCAGAGCCTTGTCGGCACCACCATCAGCACGGTGCGCTGACCGATCGCCACATTGGCATTGGGGAAGACCACCGCCTCACGCGGCTTCTCGACGATGTAGCGCAGCTCACCATCCTCCGCCAGCACGAACCCTTGGGGGAATTCGGTGAAGTTGTCCACATCGCTGGCAAACAGGAAGCGAAAGTCCGCCGATTTTTTGGTGATCACCCGATCGATGGCAAACAGGGTGAAATCATCCGCCCGCCACGGCTCCAGCGCCACCTCATCCTGAGTGACCAGCTCTTGCAGCGCTTGGCGGGTTTCGATAAAGCGGGTCATATCGTTCTCGCCAAACGGGCGCACCTTGCCCAACTCCACCGTAAAGGCGTGGGCACCATGCTGGCGGGAGCTGTAGTAGCTGAAGGTCGTGGTCGGGCTGGCGGAGAGCAGAATAGTACGCACCCCGCAGGCACCGAGGAACTGCACCTGCTCGCGGCAGTGGGGCCGCTCGTGGGGGAAGGGGTAGACGGCGAACTTCTCGTGGCGCGAACCGCGAATGGCGGTGTGCAGATCGTAGTGGTAACGGGGACGAGCCGGATCGGCAAAGAAGCGGCTCACATACTGCTCGAGACGCATGGCACGGATCCGCTCCCGATTGCAGAGCCCCTCCCCCTTGCTGTGAGCACCGGAGAAGAGCCGGTTCATGTTCTCCTCCACCTCCCGCAGCCCCAGATTCATCGCCGCCGGATTGCCAAACAGGAACAGCACCCGATGGCGGGCGCTCAGCTCGCCAGAGAGCAGACGACTCAGCAGCTGGTTGCAGATCTCGATGGGAGCGGTCTCGTTGCCGTGAATACCGCAGGAGAGGACGATATCCTTGCGTCCTCCCGGCTGGCCGCCCGCGCCACTGGCAGGCTCCAGACAGAGCACGCCCGTATCCCAGACGCTGACCCGCGCACCATCGGGCAGGGCAAATTCAAAGGGATCGAGCTGCCACTCATGGCTGCGGGTCATGGCCAAAAAATCGTGCTGGGGAATCATCCGTCTCACCCTCTTGCGCTGGAACACTATGGCCGGATTATACGCAAGGCATCACGGCTTAAAATCGTTTTTTAAACAAATTCAAACATTAACGATACAAGTGTGATAACAATCGAACGATGACAGCAATGACGGTAGCGATATGGAATAAAGAGGATAGGAAAAAGGATCAACGTAAAGCGGGGGGAGATAAAACAGACAATGACAGACATGGCGGCCGGGCGCCACAGGGGCAGAACAGCAAACGACTCAGCAGAAAACAAGGCATCCATGCCCGGCTGATCAACCACGCCAGAACGGCTTGGTGGTCTCTTGATAACGGTCAGCTTCGTTCAGGCCGATGTCTTTGAGCAGGTACTCGGGCAGCTCGGAGAGCTGGCGACGGCTGCGGCTGCGCTCCAGCCAAGTCAGAACGGTCATTTTAACGCGAGCAACCAGATTCAATTGGCTGGAATGCTGGTAACCGGTTTCGGTATAAGTCATGTTGGCCATGATGTGGCTCCTCTGAATATTTGTTTACGCACTGGGCTTTATTTGATGCGCAAAGCTTAGTCAGGGAGCAGGGCCGACTCAATTGACGAATTTTGATACGTTACATTAGTAAATCTAATGTCTAAAAACGGCAGAATTTAATTTTAACGCTTTGATTTTAAACAAATAATTATTTTAACGGTTGGCCAGCAGAGTCGCACAGCATATTGTGCTGCATGGCACCCATCTATATATGCATTTTACTGCTTTACATATGCAGGGGTGGACAAGGTGTGAACAGCTGGCAACAGCGGGGTTACACATGATTGTTAATTTAATGATCTTGTAGCAATCTTTATTTAACACCATGAAACATAAATAAAACCATCACCACATCCCCATTCAGAGGCGCACATTGCCCCCTCCTCAAAGTGCCTCTTGGCACTCCAATCGCATGCTGGTATGTTTATTTATACAGTAGTTTTGCTCCCCGCAGCGATGTCATACCTGATGTCGTCAACAGCGGGTCAGACCACAGGATCATCGATGGATACCTTTACCCCGACCGCCGCCCTGCGTCAACAGATGGCCGCCATTGAAGGCGCTCTCAACCAGCTGGCCGATCTGCTTGGTCAGCTCGACCTGCAGGAGGCTCATGTCTATCCCCTCCCTCCGGTTGCGCAGGGGGAAGAGCACGACCCGATCGAGCAAATTGAGGTGGGCTATCTCAACGGTGAAGCCGCGCTGGCGGCCACCCTCGCCGCCTATCGGGATCACAGCGCCCGCCCTGGCTGCTCCACCAAGGCGACTCACCGGCTGCCCGGCTGGTTGCGCTTTCCTGCCGCCGCAGCTCCGTTGATCCAGCCTCTGGTTGAGGAGATCAATCAGCGCAAGCTCGATTTCAAAGCGCTGGTGCAGCAGGCGGGGGGACGGGATGAAAAGTTCGAGCTGGTACATACCGCCCTGCCCGGGGTGATCACCTTGCAGGTCTACCGCAAACTGACCCTGTTGGCGGGGGAGCTACAATCCCTCGGCTTTACCTGGGCCGACAAGCAGACCATCAATCGCCTCAGTCGCGAGCAGGTGCTTGAGATGCTGGAGCGCAGCCGCCGCTACATACCGGCCCTCTCCAACAACGAGGAGTGGAGCAAGATGGTGGATCAGGAGGTGTACGACATTCGCCGTCTGCCCGCCGATGCCGAGCTGCGGATCCGCCGCCCGGTCAAGACTCACCCGATGATCAACCTGCTCTGGCTGGAGCGCACCCCGCGCAAGCAGCAGATCAAGGCGAGCCTGCCTCTGCTGCTCTGCTCCGATACCCCGCCTGCAGTCACCCATCTGGGCAACTATCCTCCCAAGAGCCGGCAGGCGCGGCGAGATCGCAAAATTGGCGGCGAGCCCATCATCGAGCGGCTGCACCTCTATCTCTATCAGGGGTGACTGGATCTGGGATAGCTGGATCTGGGATAACGGGGCCGCCTTTCCGCGATAAACGAGTATCCCGCATCTGTATCCCAAATAAGAAAAGGGAGAACATCTCTGGATGTTCTCCCTTTTCTGTATCGATAGGAGGTATGAAAGGTGGCGTCGCCAATCAGCCCATCAGCAGGGCCCGCAAGCTCTCCACATCCAGCCCGCGTACCTCGGACTGGCCGCTCAGCAGACCATCGGCCAGCGCCCGCTTCTCGTCGTGCAGGGCGACAATCTTCTCCTCCACCGTCTGCTCGCACACCAGCCGATAGACGGTCACCGGCTGGGTCTGGCCCATCCGGTGGGCCCGATCGCTCGCCTGATCTTCCACCGCCGGGTTCCACCAGGGATCGAGGTGCAGCACGGTATCGGCCTGGGTGAGGTTAAGACCGGTGCCCCCCGCCTTGAGGCTGATGAGAAAGAGCGGTACCGCCTCTTGGCGAAAACGCAGGATGGAGTCCTGCCGCGCCTTGGCCGAACAGCCGCCATCCAGATAGCAGTAGTCCCAGGACTTCTGCTCGATGCGGGCACGCAGCAGGCTCAGCAGATCGACAAACTGGCTGAACACCAGCACCCGATGACCGCCATCGATCGCCTCCTCCAGCAGCGCCATCGCCTCATCCAGCTTGCTGCTGGTCTGCGACCACTCTGGCATCACCAGCTCCGGCGAACAGCAGAGCCGGCGCAGTCGGGTTAACCCGCTCAACACGTGCATCAGGGCACGGCCATCGGCACTTTGCACCTGCTGCACCACCTCGCGCCGGGTCGCCTCGTAGAGCTGTCGCTCCTCGGGGGAGAGGCTGATGTGGTGAATGATCTCGGTCTTGTCCGGCAGCTCGGTCAGCACCTGCTGCTTGAGACGGCGCAGGATAAAGGGGCTGATCACTGCACGCAGCAGCGCCATGTGCTGGGGATCCTTGACCGCCTTGCCAAAGCGACGCTTGAACTCGCCAAGGCTGCCCAGCAGCCCCGGGTTGATAAAGGTGAAGAGGCTCCACAGCTCCCCCAGATGGTTCTCGATGGGGGTGCCGGAGAGGGCGAGGCGAAAATCGCCGTCGAGCTGGAACAGCAGCTTGGCGCGCTGGGTACCGGCGTTTTTGATCTGCTGCGCCTCATCAAGCACCATGGAGGACCAGCGGCGGGACTTGAGCGCCTCCGCCAGGCTGCCGAGCATGCCGTAGTTGATGAGGATCACCTGACCGGCCTTGGCCTCGCGAATCATCCCCTCCCGCTCGGCCGGATTCTCGAACACCACCACATCCAGTTCGGGGGCGAAACGGGCTACCTCCTCCTGCCAGTTGGTGACCACTGACTTGGGTACCACCACCAGCGCTGGGCCAAGATGCTGGCGCATGCGCAACACAATCAGCGCCTGCAGCGTCTTGCCCAGACCCATGTCATCGGCCAGACAGGCACCAAAACCGTGATGGGCCAGGGTCGCCATCCAGCGCACTCCCTCTTTCTGATAGTCCCGCAGGGAGGTGAGCAGCTCGTCCGGGCACTCGACCTCCTGCTGCCACTCCTGCTGCAGGGATTGCCACGCTGCATCCCCTTCGGTGGTAATGACCGAGAGCAGACGAGTGAGCGGATAGGCCAGCTTGTTGTTGATGCGCTGCTCTTCATCGAGCATGGCCCCCAGCATGGTGAGCCGCTCCACCAGCTTGTCGCTCAGCATCAGGCTGGTCTTCTCGTCGAGCTGAACGGTGCGCTGCCCCGGGGTCATCTGGCGCAGAATAAGGCGCAGATCGAGGATCTGGTGCTCATCGAGGGCCAGTGCCCCTTCGACCTGGAACCAGTCCTGCCGCCGCTCGATACGCAGGCTCAGGGCCGCTTCATCAAGGCTCTTGAGGCGAGCGCTGTCCTGATGCCAGTGAATGACCACTCCGGCATCCACCAGCTCGGGCAGAGCATTGACCAGCGCCAGCGCCTGTTCCCCCTGCAGCAGCCACTCGCTGCCGGGCAGGCCGATGGGGAGTTGATTGCGCAGTAGCTGGGCCTGCCCCTTCTCGGCCGCGAGATCCCGCTGCCAGTAGTGGTACGCCTTGATCCCCTGCCGTACGATCGCCTCCCCCTTGCCAAGTGGCTGGGGCGGCAGCTCCTCAAAGCGGGTCACCAGCTTGACCGACAGCTGACCATCCTGCCAATCCAGTTGCACCGAAGGAATGCCCGGCCAGGGAGCCAGTTCGGCGTTGCCGCTAAGCCCCGCAACCTGACTGTGCCAGGGCAGCTCGGGAATGGCGTCCAGGGTGCGTTGCAGCTCGGCCAGCCCCTCGGCGGGCAGCAGCGGGATGGATTCGAGCGCTGGCAAGCGGTCGAGCAGCGGCTGCGGGGTGAGGATGAGCTGCCACAGATCCTGCGCCAGCGGCATGATATGGGCCCCGCGGGCGGCCGCATCGGGGCAGAGCTGCGCGCTCATCCCCTGTTCGGTGGCCACCACCTGCAGCAGGGGGGCACTGATGGCCAGTTGCAGCTTCTGCCCCTTGGCGTTGAACAAGCGGGGGTGATCGGCCAGCGGCGCCCAGACATCCCGCGGCAGTAGTCCCATCACCCGTGGCAGGGTGCGAACCAGTGCCCAGTCATGCTCGTCGAGCATGGCGGCATACTGGGTGGAGAGCAAGGCCGGATCGACCCGGCGACCGGCGGTCCACTCCCCCTTGGTACTGAGCTTCTGGATCTTGCACTCCAGCTCGGGGCCGTCGGCATGGAGCAGCCACACCAACCGCTCCTGCGGCTTGCGTACGCCACTCGAGCGTCCCAGCCCCTGCAGCCAGTTGAGCCAGCTGGCAGAGGCCGCGGTTTTATCCTCGTCCCCGTCATCATCCTGCTCATCACTGCCCTCTTGCGCACTCTCCTCACTGCCGCGCAGTTGGCACAGGGGCGCCCCTTTGGCCGCCTCGCCCAACAAGATACGCAGCAGATCCTGACAAAAGGCCATCAGGCGATGATGGGGCTCGGCATCGAGCAAATGGGAGAGATCCCACTTGTGCAACATGGCCACCTGCGGGCTCTGGGCACCGTGACGGGCCAGCGCACAGAGATCGAGCCAGAGATAGCCCCAGTGGAGCTCCTCCACCGGCAGCTGCAGGGTATCGAACAGGCCGACCGCCTGACCGTGGCGATCGCCCGCCCACTGGCTGAGCAAGTCGGCAAGCAGGGGGAACTGGCCAGTCAGACTGCGCTGCCACTTCTTGCGCTGTTCGCTGGCGATGACGGGATCAGCCTGCTGCAACCAGCCAAGCCAGAGCAGGGCGCTGAACGAACGGGGCCACTGGCCCGCCTCACCCTCATCGGTTGCCTGCCACTGGCCCAGCGCGGTGAGCAGTCGCTCGCCAAGCGGGCCGCTCTGGCTCTGCTGGGCCAGCGCCTGCAGGGCCGGCCAGCCGGGGGCGGCATCTTGGTCCTCGCCGATTGGCAATGTGCTCTCGCCATCCCCGCAGAGCCAGCGCCACTCCGCCTCGAACGCTTTGGCCCGGGCCTGCACCTCGGGGGCGCAGCGCACCAGCGCATTGGCCAGCGGCCAGCGCTCTTCATAGGGGGCATCGAGCAAGAGTTGCAGCGAGAAGTGCTCCAGCAACATTTGCTGCCAGGCGGGGCTGGAGCCCGCCAGCAGCTGGTGAGCGTCCGGGGTATCGAGCAGGGTCAGCAGATCGCTGGCCGAGAAATAGGTGGGGATCTCTCCCGCCTTGCCGCGGCAGAGCTCGCGCACCACCGCATGGGTAAGATCCTGCCCGGTCAATGAGGGCACCCGGCTCCAGTCCGGCGCCGGGCAGAGACCGGCACGCACCCCCAGGATCAGCGCCAGCGTCCCCTCGGCGGTCAGGCTCCACTGCTGCTCCCCGCGCAATCTGACCAGCCCCGCATCCTGCAGTCGGGTCAGTTTATCGATCAGGGCATGGCCTATCGCCAGTTGTTCTTGCAGCAAACGGGTACTGGCAACGCGCTGCAATTGCAGGGTGGCGAGCAGGGCATAACTATCCGAAGAGAGGGTGGACGCAGACATCAAGACTCACGGGCAAGTGCAAAAGCGGAATTTTAACGGTAAAGCGCCAGCGGCTCGACCCTTTACCGTGAAATAACTCAAAAAAAAACGGCCATCCATGATGACCGTCGAAAGTAACGAAGGAAATAGCCGGATCATCCGGTTACCTCCCACAGCGGGAAAATCGGGAGCGCTAGCCCCTAATTCGTGGAGCCAATGCTAGAGGTTGGCGCCCGAAAAAGCTTTGAAGCGGATCACAGTTGAAAAGGATTTCTGAAAACGGTTTCAATTTTTGACGACCTAAAGAGATGATCTTGCACCAAATGAACCATCTCCAACCCGGCCTTCCTCGTCGCGGCATGGATCCCATATACCCATTTCCATTCAGGGCTCGAGGGGGCTGTTGGCCCTGACCGCCGGAATGCGCGGGGCATTATCGGCGATTGGCAGCTGAACGACTCCCCCCTTGTCCGGAGCATTGGCAGACTGATCTGGCCAGCACGCTCGGTACTCGGCCAGCTACGAGGGCAAACGTGGCGACTCACCGGTTGCAAGAAACGGGGCTTCATCCGACCGGCTTGCCCGGGCTGTCATTGATCGATAGGATGTGCCCCATTCCAAGAGGGCAGGAGCAACATGATTTTGCGACAACGCGTGGCGACAAGACTCCTGCTGCTGGTCTGCATTCTGCTGCTCAATTGTGCACTCCAGCCGCTGACCAGGCTGGCTCAGCTGGAGATAGCCGCTGGCTGCCATATGCTGACCGTCCCATCCTCCGCCATCGATGTCGATGTCGATGTCGATGTCGATGTCGATGAGGATGGCCGCGCAGCAACGCCGCAACCCGGCAGTTGCCAGCTCAACGGCAAGTGGCTCAGTGCCGCCAGCGTGCAATGCGCCGAACAGCTCTTCTTTGCCATCGCATTCCTGATCGCCCTGCTGGCACCACTGTCCCGTTGCTCGCCCCCCCTCCCCCCACCCAGAAATATCTCTCCGCCAGAACGGCGGCTTCATCTCACCCTTTGTGTCTGGCGAGAATGAGTCAGTCGCGGCTTAAACCACCCTGACTTTCATTTTCAAGAGACAACACCATGTCAAACATCTTCAATACTGCCCTCTTGCTGGGCAGCCTGCTGTGGCAATCCATCGGATTGGCCAGCGATACCGGCTGGCTCACCAGCCCCCGCAACGATCACGCACAAATCCGGCTGCAAGCAGATAGCCGGGATCCGGCACAGCCCCGGGTGCTGCTCAGTCTGACACTCGAGTCCGGCTGGAAAACCTATTGGCAAAACCCGGGTGAAGGGGGAATTGCCCCTGAAATTCTCTGGGATGACCCCAAACTCACTCAACAATGGCACTGGCCAGTGCCAGAGCGATTCGCGGTCAGCGGCATGTCGACCCAGGGGTATCAGCAGGCCGTAACCTTTCCCATAAGCCTTGGCCATGGCAACCGCAAGGCGCTGACCGGCACGTTACGCCTTTCAACCTGCAGTAACGTCTGCATCCTGACCGACTACCCTTTTGCCCTTGCTCTGGATGGTACGGCACCGGACGGGTTCGATCTTGCCTATGCACAGGCGATGAGCAAGCTGCCTCAAGCCATGCCCAAGAGCGTCAACCTCCAGGCCGGCTACCAGCAAAACCGGCTACAGCTGAGCGCTAAGCAGCAAGAGGGGTGGCGGGCTCCGCAGATTTTCCTCCAGCAGCTGGAGGGGGTCGAGTTTGGCGAGCCCAGCCTGGAGGTGCAGGGCAATACCCTGATTGCCCGCATTCCGGTCAGCGATGGCTGGCAAGGGGATGCACCGGATATCCGTCATCAGCAACTGGGCGTGGTACTGGTCAACGGTGACGAAGCCTGGCAGAGCCAGGTCACCATAGGTGATCCCCTGCCACTACCCGCTGGTGGCCACTCGCTGCGCTGGATCCTGGGGGCAGCACTGCTTGGGGGGCTTATTCTCAACCTGATGCCCTGTGTGTTGCCGGTGCTGGCCCTCAAGCTGGGATCAGTACTGCAGCTGGAGACCCGTGAGCGTCGCCCGGTTCGCTTGCAGTTCCTGGCGGCAAGCGCTGGTATCCTGGTCTCCTTTTGGGCGCTGGCACTGATGAGCACCCTACTGCGCGCCACCCAGGGGGCCGTCGGCTGGGGTATCCAGTTCCAGAGCGTCTGGTTTATCGGCTTCATGGTCGTGGTGACCTTGCTGTTCTGTGCCAACCTGCTGGGGCAGTTCGAGATCAGGTTATCGAGCAATGTCAACACCCGCCTGGCAACCGCGGGTGGCAACGGCATGGCCGGTCACTTTCTGCAGGGCTGCTTTGCCACTCTGCTGGCAACACCCTGCTCCGCCCCTTTCCTTGGCACCGCAGTCGCCTTTGCGCTCGGGGCACCATCCGGTCAACTCTGGCTTGTCTTTACCGCACTGGGGATTGGCATGAGCCTGCCATGGCTGCTCATCGCCGCCCTGCCCCGTCTCGCGCTTTGGCTGCCAAAACCGGGACGCTGGATGGGGCGCCTGCGCATCCTGCTCGGCCTGATGATGCTGGGCTCCAGCCTCTGGCTGCTCAGCCTGCTTGGCAACCATATCGGCCATAACAGGGTTGTGATCCTGATGGCACTGATACTGGCAGCCCTGCTGCTGGCGGTCGTATGGCGCCACGGTATTCGCGGTGTAACCCTGGGGCTGGCGCTGGGCTGCTTGCTGGTCGCCGCCCTGCTGCTCGGCGGCGCCTTCACCATGGAGGACAAACCACAACAGGATACCGTCCACTGGCAGCCACTCTCGGAGCAGGCCATCCAGGACGCCCTGGCACAACACAAGCGGGTCTTCGTCGATGTGACCGCCGACTGGTGCATCACCTGCAAAGCCAACAAATTCAACGTGCTGCTGCGCGATGATGTGCAACGAGCCCTGAGTGCCCCCGATGTGGTGGCCTTGCGCGGGGATTGGAGCCGCCCCTCAGACAGCATCGCCGGCTTCTTGCGCCAACGCGGCAGTGTGGCCATTCCTTTCAACCAAATCTATGGCCCCGGGCTACCGGGTGGCGAGATCCTCTCTCCCCTGCTGGATCGTGCAACTCTGCTGGCCACTCTGGAGCACGCTGCGAACGCCCCTGTTCAAGGAGAAACAAGATGAGATATATCCTGCTCATACAGACCCTGCCGGGAGAGCGGGGCATACCCGCAGCGCAAGGGGGAAATTATCGGCAATCGGCTGATCTCCCTCATATAGCGCTCGGGGGCAACGTCAAAAACGCACTGGTCATCAAGGGGCAATCATGACAGCAACATCATCCCGGCTCCTCCGTCTGCGCCGCTGGAGCAAGGAAGCCCTCTGGCTGCTGCTGTTGGCGGTGATTATTTCGACGGCGCTGGACCTCTGGCGCAGTCCGGCGCTGCCAGAGGAAAGCCCGCTGCCTCAACTGCTGTTGCAAGATGGCACTCTGGCCGACCTGCAGACAATGAGTCGGGACAGACCACTGCTGATCTATTACTGGGCCAGCTGGTGCGCAGTCTGCCGTGTTACCACACCGACAGTGGAGCAGCTATGGCGAGACGGCGAAAACGTGCTGACAGTGGCGCTGCGCTCCGGCGACCAAGCCAGGTTGCAGCAGGGGATGGCCAGGAAGGGGTTGACCTTCCCGACCCACAATGATGAGCATGGCAACCTTGCCGCCCGCTGGCAGGTGAGCGTCACCCCCAGCTTCCTCATCATCAAGCAGGGTAAAGTGGTGAGCTCCACCACTGGCTGGAGCTCGGGCCCGGGACTGAAACTGCGGTTGGCCTGGGCCAGCCTCGGCTAACTCGGCCCGCCAGGGAGCACTATTGCGGCCCCTCTTCCCGCTGAAGAGGGGCTTATCGCCAGCCATCCGATGCCTATTTATCAGTGATGGGTGGCCCCCTCGCGGGTTAATGGCTCAAATCGGAAGTGGTAATCCATCGGCGATCGCGTGGGCGGTGAACCGTGATGGATACCATTCATGGGTTGACGCTGAACAAGGCAAAGCCCAGCAAGCGGGAGATAATATGTCCAAAACCAGATAGGGAGCCCGGTCATAGAAGATCAGCAACCGAGTTTAATGTTCCCGACAACGCTTGGGCTTCACGGCGTTCACTACGCATAAAAAGCACGGGGGGCCTTATGGCCCCCCGCAAACACACCGGATGAGAAAATGCCTTACTTGGCGGCGCTATCCTTCACGCACTTCTGGACAAAGCTGTTCTTGGCCGCGCCAGCCAGCTTCTTGTCGGCTGCCGCCTTCTCGCACTTGGCCACCGGATCCACCGCCGCGCCCGTCTTCACGCACTTCTGGATAAAGCTGTTTTTGGCCGCACCGGCCAGCTTCTTGTCGGCGGCCGCCTTCTCGCACTCGCCAGTTGCGGCGCCAGCGGCATCTTTCACGCACTTTCCGACAAAGCTGGTCTTGGCGGCGCCGTTAAGCTTTTTGGCCGCGGCCTGCGCCTCGCACTGCAACTGGGCTGCGTCGTTGGCAAAGACCGGATTGGCCAGCAGCACGCTGCCGCAGAGCAGGCCGAACAGGATGGTACGCTTCATGGGAGATCTCCTCTCTCTGGTGATGTGTTTGCATGGTCATATTTGCATGACGATGTGTTGCAAATGGCTGTGATGGCAACAGCTGATTGTTGCCGCAGATCCCACGTCTCGCCAGCTTGGGAGCGGAGCACAGGGCAACCATCGCCCGCACTATAGCGCCGATTGCCGGAGCGGGATTGTCCCCGGCCAACCCTTCCTCAGCGGCAAGCCTGTCCCCTACTTTCCCGCCACACCCGCCAACCCCTAATAAAATCAAGGGCCATGGGAATCCTTTCCCTGCCTCAGCGATTTCTTGAGCCAGCGCATAAAACGCAGATATTCCTGATAGTTACGTCAATTTTTGACTGGTGAGACCAGATTCGATTGGATTAACATAGCCATCCGCTGCCTATTACTGCGCTGAGTTGCTGTCCTTGCTGGTCAATGGAGCATATTGGCAGCTGTAATCCACGGGGGCTGCGTGGGTTTTAAGCTGAGATTTATGTAGTTCGCAGCGAAGTCCAACTCTCGTGGTGTGAGGCTGACTTCATGATGAAGCAAGGTTCTCTGGTCGATGCCACTGTCATCGATGGCCCCCAACTCCACCAATAACAAGCGTGGAGAGCGTGACTTTAAGATTCGACTGACCCAAAAGGAAATCAATAGTATCTCGGTATGAAGGTCCATATCGGCGTTCATGCCAAATGTGTCCTCACCCACAGCTTGGAGACCAGACCAGCCAACGAGCACAACTTCAATTGGGTGAATATCGAGTCCATGGCAAGGAACTGTTTGTCTTCACTGACTCGGGATATCAGGGAGCTGAAAGCCGTTGCCAGTTTTACTTGACCACAGCACGGTGTAATACAGATACGGGATGAATCAGACAGAAATACCGCCTAACCCAATACTCCACTGTTGACGATCGTTCAAAACTTATTTAGCACAGGAGATAACAATCGATGGCATTACCTTTCATTATTCTGGGTGCCGCGGCAGCGGCAACAGCGTTTGGTGGAAAAAAAGCGTATGACGGCTACCAGAAAAAATCAGAAGCCGACGACGTATTAGATCGCGCACAGCGCCGTTTTGATAAACATAAAGATAGTTTTGAGACGGCCAACAAGACGACCTCAGAAAAACTCGCAGAATTAGGCGAAGCGGAGCTTAAAATAGGTAATGATTTCAATGAGTTCAATACAATTGCTATTGAACTTCTTGAACGAATGGCAAAGGATGGGCATAAGAATCTCAAGCTGACGGTACCAAAGCACAGCATTAATAAGATTCAGAACCTGGCTATTTCGGCAACAGAATACCTGACCACGGTTGTCGGTGCTGGCGTTTCTGGCGCCGCCGCCGGTTTTGCCGTGTACAGCGGAGTGATGGCTTTTGCTGCGGCTTCTACCGGAACGCCGATTGCGGCGCTGTCTGGTGCGGCAGCTTATAATGCCACGATGGCGGCAATTGGTGGCGGTTCGCTAGCTGCTGGTGGTTGGGGGATGGCAGGCGGTGCGATGGTACTTGGCGGCGCGGTGGTGGCTCCACTGATAGCTATTGCTGGCTGGGCCTACGATAACCATGCAGAAAAAGCGCTTAACAACGCCTACCAAAGCTCCCGTGAAGTGAGCGCGGCTGTAGAGAAAATGAATGCAGCTGAAGCGCATCTAACAACAGTGCAGCAATATGTAAATAGTATTTATGAGTCGATCACCTGTATGCATGCCGTCTTCGTTCAGCATTACTTTGAACCACTGAAAGCGATGCACGCGGTCATCGTTGAACGTCATCAAAAAAATATCACCACCGAAATTGATGAGTCGGAAGAGATCATAACGCTTATCGACCACGGCTACAAATTAGCAGCCATCATGACCGACGTGATTACCACGCCACTGTTCAAACCGGTAACGCAGGAAAATGGCGAAGCCGTTATTGAAGATGGGGTGATCCAACTGCAGACCGACAGCAACGGTATGAATCTGCTTAACAAAGAGGCGCTGGATGAAAAACTGACGGCATCAGCCTCTGATTTCGACACGTTTTCCTCTCGTATTTAATCAACCCGCCGGGCTAACCAGCCCGGCATTGCTATGGACAAAGCACAATGAACGCAGCCAGGTTTGACTGGGGGGAAGAGTTACATCAGACGGTGGTCAAGAGCCTCACAACCTCGTTTGGGTTAGATTTTCTCTTGCTGGAGGATAAGCACGGCGGCGATGTGAATACCATTCACAATGTCCGTCAGGGGGTGTATGCCTCAGATGCCGAACGTCAGCGGTATGAACAGCGCGAAGGGTATGATTCGCATCATTACCACAACCACGAAAACTATATCGCCACCAACCGAGCAGGAAAAAAGGCGCATGAGGACGGTACACTAACTGATACCTATACCGGTAAACATTTTTCGGCCAATGACAAAAAAAATCTCGACCACATTATTTCCGCCCATGAGATTCACAACGACCCCGGGCGTGTTCTTGCCGAGCGAGATGGAGCCGATCTGGCCAATGACTCATCGAATCTTACCTTCACGAACGAGTCACTAAATAAGGCGAAGAAGGCAAAAACGATGGATGCCTTCTTGCAAACGCTGCAAGACCAACATGCTGCCACAACGCAGGAAATTGCCCGATTGCGCAGCCAACCAGCACTCTCCGAGCAAGAGAAGAAACACCTGAATCAGCTAGAAAATAAAGCTGCCGCCGATTTTGAACGCATGAAAGAGGCGGATAAGCAGGCGCGAGAAAAATACAACAGCACTATCAGCCAAGAATATTACACCAGCAGCAAGTTTGCGAAGAATGTCGCCAGCGCTACGCTGAACAACGCCTTTCGTATGGGAACGCGGCAGATGCTTGGACTGATTCTGGCAGAGACCTGGTTTGAATTCCGCGAACGTATTCCTGTGATGTTTGAGAAACATCGTTACGCATTTGATGCCGGAGATTTTCTGCAGGATGCTACTGAAGTATTACGCGCCGTTTGGTTACGGGTGCAGACCAAATTTCATACCTTCCTGACCGCCTTTAAGGACGGCGCGATTGGCGGCATGCTGTCCAGCATTACAACCACGCTCTTCAATATCTTCTTTACTACAAAGAAAATGATGGTGAGGCTTATTCGCGAGATGTGGAACAATCTGGTGCAGGCCTTCAAAGTGATGGTCTTTAATCCAGATAGTTTGGCGCCGGGGCAGTTGGCAAAGGCGGTCAGTAAGCTAGTGGCTGCCGGGGTAGCCGTCGCAGCAGGTGTGGTGATTAACGAAGCATTAGCAAAAATTCTCGTTTTTCCCTTTGGCCCGGAATTGGCCGCCTTTTGCGGTGCGCTGGCGACCGGTATCCTGACGCTAGTGATGAACTATTTTCTTGAACACAGCGCGTTGATGAAAAAAGTCTGGGCGTTTCTGGACACCTTTAAAGATAAGTACCAGAAAGCGCTTGAGTATTATGAACGAGTTAATATCGAACTCGATCGTTATTTACTGGAGCTTTCAGCACTGGAGTTCGCGATAGATTCGTCACAGCTAGCACGCTTTACACTACATCTTAACGCAGTGAATAGCGAAATAAAGCGCGGCTTGTTGCTGCAAGCCGAGGTCGAGCGCCGGAATATAACTCTGCCGTTTGAAGCGGGCAATATCCGTTCTGTGCGTAGCTGGCTACAAAATTTATGACGCTCACTCCTAAATTTCCCTGCAACCAGTGCGGAGCCTGCTGTCGTCATGTTGATCGTGCCAGTGAAACGCAGTTCCTCGATCGAGGTGACGGTATTTGTCAGCACTATCAGATGGAAACAAAGTTGTGCGCAATTTATGAAACGCGTCCGCTGATTTGCCAAATTGAGAAGCAGTATCAGCTTAATTACCTGCAGCATTTTAGCTGGCAGGAATTTATTACGCTGAATCGCGAAGCATGCCTGATTTTGGAGAAGTTCTAAAGTGGGAGAGGATGGGCGCACTCATGGAACACGGCAAAGCAGCCTTAGCCATCTCCCCCTCAATGAGCGAAGCATGAGCAAGATGGTTGCCCGGCTCTATCGTTCAGGCCATCAGACTTGATTACCCTTTCCCTATGCAAAAAAATCCCCCGTTACCGGGGGATTTTTATTTCTATCGGTTATCTCAGCTCAGCTACTTACCCCACCAAAAACGCCCTTAACCGGGCAAACTCCGCCGGCAAATTAACGGAGAGCAGCGGCAGCTCGGCGTGCTTGGCGAGCGGGCCGGGCAGCGGTACATCGAGATTGAGGATCTCGTCCACCGACTCCTTGAACTTGGCGGGATGGGCGGTGCAGAGGAACACCCCCACTTCGTCATCAGCCAGCTGTTCACCCAGCAGATCCCAGGCAATGGCGCCGTGGGGTTCGCACAGGTAATCCAGCTGGTGCAGCCGCTTCAGCGCATCACGGGTCTGGGCGTCGTCACGCATACCAGAACCCAAGGTCTCCAGTGCCCAGCCCTTGCGACGGCACAGCTCTTCCACTCGTGGCCAGTTGTTGGGGCGGCTCACATCCATGGCGTTAGACAGGGTGGCCACTGTCTGGTGCGGCTCCCACTGACCGGTTTTCAGGTAGCGCGGCACGGTGTCGTTGGCGTTGGTAGCGGCGATAAAGCGCTTCACCGGCAGCCCCAGCGCCTTGGCAATCAAGCCTGCGGTGAGGTTGCCAAAGTTGCCGGACGGCACGCTGATCACCGCCTTGGCGCGATCGGCCTTGGGCAGTTGGGCCACAGCCTCGAAGTAGTAGCAAACCTGCGCCAGCAGACGGCTGATATTGATGGAGTTGGCGGAGTTGAGGCCAATGGCCTTTTTCAGCGCCTCGTCGTCAAAGGCCTGTTTCACCAGCGCCTGACAGGCATCGAAGTCACCGTCGATGGCGATGGTGCGGATATTGCCGCCGAGGGTGCAGAAGAGCTTCTCCTGCAGCGGGCTTATCTTGCCCTTGGGATAGAGGATCACCACCTCGATCCCCTCCAGCCCGTAGAAGGCGTGGGCCACGGCGGCGCCGGTGTCGCCGGAGGTGGCGGTGAGAATGGTGATCTTGTCGTTGGTGCGAAACGCCGCGAGACACTGGGCCATAAAGCGGCCGCCGAAATCCTTGAATGCCAGGGTCGGGCCGTGGAACAGCTCGAGGGCATAGGTGCCATCTTTGAGTTTCACCAGCGGCGCCGGGAAGGTGAAGGCGGCATTAATCAGCTCGCTTACCTTGGCGGCGGGCACTTCGTCCCCCAGCAGGTGGCTCAGGATGCGGGCAGAGCGTTCGGCCAGCGGTAGATCGAGCAGGGCATCCACATCGGCGAGCGGTTCGAGTTGTTCGGGGAAGAAGAGCCCCTGTTCGCGACCCAAGCCCTGACGCACCGCCTGCGCGAAGCTCACCTGTTCGCTGTTGTCCTTGATGTTGTAGAGATTCATAGCTCGCTTCCTGTTACCCGTGCCCCGGCCATGTCCAGTTTGCAGACCCGGGCAAATCCATCTTCGTTCTGCACGAAATGTGCTTCCATCCAATCCTTCATCCGCTCGGCCTGCGCCAGCTCCTTCATCACCACAAATACTGTGGGGCCGGAGCCGGAGATGCCTGTGGCGAGCGCCCCGTTCTGGGCCGCCTGCGCCCGCACCTCGGCAAAGCCTTCGATCAGCGCCGCGCGGTAGGGCTCGGCAATCACGTCTTTCAAGACGCTCGCGGCCAGCCCCTCCTGTCCGGTGTAGCTGGCGTGAACAAAGGCAGCCAGGCGGCGGCCATAGGTGAGGCAATCCTGACGGCGATATTGGGCCGGCAAAATGGCGCGAGCGGCAGCGGTCGAAACCACGGTCCCCGGGTAGCAGACTACCCAGTACCACTGATCGAACACCGGAATGCCCTGACTGATAACGCCGTGCTCTTCCAGCACCAGCTGCATGCCACCGAGATAACAGGGGGCCACGTTGTCGTAGTGAACGGAGCCGGAGATCTTGCCTTCCATCTCCCCCATCAGCAGCAGCATGTCGTGTTCGTCGAGGGGCTCGCCGTGAAAGGCGTTGAGCCCTTCAAGGGCCGCCACCACGCTACAGGCGCTGGAACCCAGACCCGAGCCGACCGGCAAGTTCTTCTCCAGCACCATTTCGAGGGGCTTGAGTTTAAGGCCGCGCTTCTCCAGCGCCTCGCCATAGGCCACCCAGCAGTCATGGAGGATATTCTTTTTCGGATCGTCCGGCAGCTTGTGGGCGTAGCGGCCCACGGCGGAGAGCGCAAAAGGCACGTCAGCCGCTTTTACCTGCACCCGATCGCCGAGCAGAGAGCCATCCACGGGGGCGAGCGCCGCCCCCAGGACATCGAATCCCACGCTCAGGTTCGCGCTGGAGGCGGGGGCGTAGGCGACTACGCTGCCGCCTTCAGCCATATAAGAGGGGTACATGTCTGAACTCATGCTTATAGCTCCTGCTTCCAGTTCTGGGTGCGCAGCACATCGGCAAAGACGCCCGCTGCAGTCACTTCGGTACCGGCGCCATAGCCGCGCAGCACCAGCGGGATCGGCTGGTAGTAGGTAGAGAAGAAGGCGAGCGCGTTCTCCCCGTCTTTGACCTTGAACAGCGGCTCGTCGGCCCCGACCGCCTTGATGGCGACCTTGCACTTGCCACCCTCGATGGAGCCCACATAGCGCAGCACCTTGCCTTCACGCTGGGCAGCGGCGAACTGGTCGCGGAACCAGCCGTCCGCTTCGGGCAGACGGGCCATAAAGGCTTCCACATCGCCGCTGGCGTCAAATCCGGGCGGCAGCGCCTGCTCGACTTCCACATCGGAGAGCTCCAGCGCCATGCCGGCTTCGCGGGCCAGAATGAGCAGCTTGCGCGCCACATCCATGCCGTTGAGATCGTCGCGGGGATCCGGTTCGGTAAAGCCGTTGCTGCGGGCGATTTGGGTCGCCTCGGAGAAGGCCATCCCCTCATCCAGCTTGCCGAAGATAAAGGAGAGGGAGCCGGAGAGAATGCCGTCGAAGGCGCGCAGCTTGTCACCGGCCTTGATGAGGTTCTGCAGGTTCTCGATAACCGGCAGACCGGCGCCGACGTTGGTCTCGTACAGGAACTTGCGGCGAGTCTGGCGGGCGGTGCGACGCAGCGCCTTGTAGTAATCGAGCGAGCCGGTGTTGGCCTTCTTGTTCGGGGTAACCACATGGAAACCGGCGGCGAGGAAGTCGGCATACTGGACGGCTACTGCCTCGGAGGAGGTGCAGTCGACGATCACCGGGTTGATGATGTGGCTATCTTCCACCAGCTTTTTCACCCCTTCCAGCGAGAAGCTGTCGCGGGCTTCCACCAGCTGTTCGCGCCAGTTGGCGAGGTTCAAGCCATCCTTGTTGACCGCCATCTGGCGGCTGTTGGCGATGCCGACCACGCGAAGGCCAGTGCCCTGCTCGGCCAGTACCGGCTGCTGGCGGGCAATCTGATCCACCAGCGCGGCACCGACGCCGCCGACCCCGACCACAAAGAGATCGATAAACTGCTGGCTGCCAAAGAAGTTCTGGTGGCACGCCTTGATGGCTTCCGCCACCTTGCGATCCCGCACCACCGCCGAGATGGAGCGCTCGCTAGAACCCTGCGCGATAGCGACGATATTGATGGAGGCTTGCGCCAGCGAGGTGAAGAAGCGGGCCGCCATCCCCTTGCTGGTGCGCATGCCGTCACCGATCAGGGAGATGATCGCCAGATCGCTGATGATATCCAGCGGCTCCAGCAGCTGGTTTTTGAACTCCAGCTCGAACTCGCGCTCCAGCACCTTGCGGGTCTTCTCACTGTCGTAGCTGTGGATACAGAAGCTGACGCTGTACTCGGAAGAGGACTGGGTGATCAGCACGATACTGACCCCGGCGCGGGAGACGGCGGAGAAGATGCGACCGGCCATGCCGACCATCCCCTTCATGCCGGGGCCGGAGACGTTGAACATGCACATGCCGGAGAGATCCGAGATGGCCTTCACTTTCAGGTCATCGTCGCCGCTCTCGGGGCCGATCAGGGTACCCGGCCCTTGCGGGTTGAAGCTGTTCTTGATGAGGCAGGGAATATGGAACTGGGCCACCGGCGCGATGGTTTTCGGGTGCAGCACCTTGGCACCGAAGTAGGAGAGCTCCATCGCCTCCTTGTAGGAGAGGGTTTTCAGCAGGTAGGCGTCCGGTACCAGACGGGGATCGCAGCTGTAGCAGCCCTCGACGTCAGTCCAGATCTCGCAGCACTCGGCATCGACGCAGGCGGCCAATACGGCTGCGGAGTAGTCGGAGCCGTTGCGACCCAGCAGCACGGTCTCGCCCTTGTCGCTGCCACCGGTAAAGCCCGGCATCAGGTAAAGACAGTCGCTACGCAGCCCCTTGGCGGCAAAACGCAGGCGGGAGGCTTCGATATCGACATGGGCTTCGAGGTAGCCGCCGTCGGTGACCAGCAGCTCTTCCGGTACGATCAGCTCCAGATCCAGACCGCGCACCCGCAGCAGTTCGTGCATAAAGGCGATGGAGAGGTTCTCGCCACGGCTCAGAATGCGCGCCTGCACGTTGTCCGGGCAGAGGCCCAGCAGACGGATGCCCTGCATCAGCCGCTCGACCTGATCCAGCTCGGCGGTGAGACGGGCCAGCAGCGCCTTGTCATCCAGCGCCGGATAGGCCGCCTTCAACCCGGCCAGCAGGCGGGAGAAGATGCCGTTCACTTCAAACAGGGTGGAACTGGCATCCATGCCGCGGCTGGTCTGCTCCACCAGCGCCACCAGATGATTGGTCACCTTGGCAGGTGCAGATAGCACCAGGGCTACCTGAGATTGGCCGTGGGTGTTGACCGCGATATCGGCCACCCGTAAAAAACGCTCTGCATCGGCCAGTGAAGACCCGCCAAATTTCAACACTCTCATCGCTTTCTCTCCCTGTAAATCTATGAAATTCAATCTAAAAACCAATCCAACAAAAAGGCCCGTACTGGGTGGGTACGGGCCTTTTCTGATTTCTGTGCTTGTTCGTCAGCGCATCAACCGGCCCCAGTGCCACCTGTGGTGGTACCGGTAATAATGGTGGTGGTGATGACGTTGGTGAATAACTGCATGACGAACACTCGTTGACGAAGCTGGCTTTTAGCAATACCGCGGCTGGCCTTGGGCTGTCAACTTAAACCTCTTTGCCAAGTTTGCGCGCAAGGTCCTTGCAGAGCAGGTGGAGCATGTTCAAATCCCGCTGCGGCAGCATGGGCACCCGGTCCATCACCCATTGATGCAGTTTTTCATCCTGCGAAACTCCGAGTTCACCCAGCAATTCTGCTGTTTTGCTTTTCAGCACCCGAACCTGCCCGGCGTTATCAAAATTTTCTGCTACCGCAGCGGCGCCGTCGGCGTTCAGCTCATCCATCAGCTGACTCATCTCGTAGGCGTAGAGCATGATCGCCTGCCCCAGATTAAGGGAGGGGTAGCTCACCTTGAGGGGCAAATAGCTGATGAGGTCGACCTCGGCCAGCTGCTCGTTGGAGAGCCCCGACTCCTCGCAGCCAAAGACGATGGCAACCTTGTTGAGTGAAGGTTTGCAGCGGATCTGCTCGCGGATCTCTCCCGGGGTGAGGTAGTGCTGGTAGCGACCGCGCTCACGGGCGGTGGTGGCGATCACCAGATCCATGTCCGCCAGCGCCTCGGGCAGGGTATCGAACGCCTCGGCCTGGGTCAGGATCTCCTGGGCGCCGTGGGCCACCCAGCTCGCCTCCTCCTCTTCGTGTACCCGGCTCGCCACCAGTCGCATGGCATCGAATCCCATGGTTTTCATGGCGCGGGCAGCCGCCCCCACATTCGCAGGACGGGCAGGTGCCACCAGGACAAAATAGAGCTTCATCGGGTTTCCTCGCAGGCCGGACGGCCTCTCAAACAGACAGCAAACAGTCGCTAAACCATCACCAAAACAGGGGCGCAATCTACCGTTTATCCCCGAAAATTGCCACTTGAACAGACGTTTGAATGTTGCGATAGTGGCCTGACGTGTGAACAAATTACACCCAATCCTTCGCGCTATCGGCCCGACAGATCACAAGGAAGAGAGAGATGCAGCAGCCATTGGAACAGGCCGTCGCCGAGACTATCTTGCAACGCTTCGAGTCGTTTTACAGCCGGTTTCTCGAGATAACCCAGGGCAGCAAGAGCCGCTTCGAGAACAGTGACTGGCTGGGGGTGCAGCTCGCCGGGCGCGAGCGAATTCGCCTCTATGACCACCATGTGGGGGCAACCGCCAGCTCCATCCGCCAGATGATGGGGGAGCACCACGCCACCCAGGAGCTGCTCAAGCGGGTCAAAAGCGCCTTCAGCGATCTACTGCCCCGTTGTGACAACTTCGAGGTGGCGGAGTCCTTCTTCAACTCCGTCTATCGCCGGATCTTTCGCCATCGCAATATCCGCGACGAGAACCTCTATATCCACCCCTTTGTCAGCCGTGGCGAAAAACCGGACCTGAGCGCCCTGCTGCGGATCTATCGCACCGATCTGGCCCATCTGCCGCAGACCTTGAGCCAGCTTTTGGGGGATTACAGCTTCACCCTCCCCTACGAGGACAAGCAGCGGGATATTGTCGACATCCACCGCCATCTTGCGGAGAACGGCCCGCAAATCCTCCATGACGAGCCGTTTGCCATCGAGCTCCTCAAAGAGGTGTTCTACCGCAACAAAGGGGCCTATCTGGTGGGGCTGATCCGGGCCCGGGATCAGGTGTTCCCCTTTATCCTGCCCCTGCTCAGCACCGGCCACAGCATCTATGTGGATACAGTTATCTTCGAGCCGGACCTCGCCTCCATCGTGTTTGGTTTCGCCCGCGCCTATTTCATGGTCTATGCCCGCGAACCGGCGCTGTTTGTCGCCTTCCTGCGCCAGATCATGCCCCACAAGCCCGATTACGAGATCTACAACGCCATTGGCTGCCAGAAGCATGGCAAGACCGAGCTCTATCGCCACTACCGTCACCATCTGGCCCAGAGTCGGGATCAGTTCATCATCGCTCCCGGCATCAAGGGGATGGTGATGAGCGTGTTCACCCTCCCCTCCTACGATGTGGTGTTCAAGGTGATAAAAGACGAGTTCACCCCGCCCAAGGATGTGAGCCACGAGCAGGTGAAGGCAAAATACCGGCTGGTTAAACAGCACGACCGGGTTGGCCGGATGGCCGATACCCAGGAGTTCACCAACTTCGAGTTTCCGCTGGATCGCATCTCGCCCGAACTCCTTGCCGAGCTCAAGACGGTGGCACCGTCAGCCCTCACCATCAGCGACGACAAGCTGGTGATCAAGCACCTCTATACCGAGCGCAAGATGATCCCCCTCAACCTCTATCTGGACAAGGCGGACGAGCAGCAAACCCGGCTCGCGCTGGAGGAGTACGGCAACGCCATCAAGCAGCTGGCGGCGGCCAACATCTTCCCGGGGGACATGCTGTTCAAGAACTTCGGCGTCACCCGCCACGGCCGGGTGGTGTTCTACGACTACGACGAGATCTGCTACATGACGGAGTGCAACTTCCGCCAGATCCCGCCGCCGCGCTACCCCGAGGATGAGTGGAGCGCCGAGCCCTGGTACTCGGTGGCCCCCAACGACATCTTCCCCGAGGAGTTCGCCACCTTCCTGCTGCAAAAGCCGCAGGTGCGGGAGATCATGCTGCAGCTGCACAAGGAGATGTTCGACGCCAACTACTGGAAGATGCTGCAGAGCAACATCAAGGTGGGGGTGTTCGAGGATGTCTATCCCTACCGGCGCAAGAAGCGCTTCAAGTACCAGCGCGGCGGCTGATCCCGCAGCGCCCGCGCACATCGCAGCAACGAAAACGGGGTGGCCCAAGCCACCCCGTTTTGCTGACCGCTGCGCGACTTAACTGCCGCGACGGCGGATCACCCCCTCCTGCATGGTGCTCGCCACCAGCACCCCGTCACGGGTAAAGAACTGGCCGCGCACCAGACCGCGACCGCTGCTGGCGCTCGGGCTGTCTACCACGTAGAGCAGCCAGTCGTCGAAGCGGAAATCCCGGTGGAACCACATGGAGTGATCGATGGTGGCCACCTGCATATCCGGCTCCCAGTACGACACCCCGTGCGGCTGCAGCGAGGTGAGCAGGAAGTTG
This sequence comes from Aeromonas sp. 600948, assembly GCF_049174875.1. Classification (NCBI taxonomy): domain Bacteria; kingdom Pseudomonadati; phylum Pseudomonadota; class Gammaproteobacteria; order Aeromonadales; family Aeromonadaceae; genus Aeromonas; species Aeromonas sp. 600948. The sequence goes on along the minus strand of NZ_JAAKTY010000002.1, from coordinate 89,166 downwards.
AAGTCGGAGGCGTAGGCCAGCAGGTATTTGTGCACCCGCAGATCATCCGGCATCTGACCGTTGGCCTTGAACCAGACGTGACGCACCGGATCCTGCACCGTCGGCCGAATAGGGTCGACCAGGGTCACCGGGCGCATCTCGATGGGCTGCTCGCAGAGGATCTTGTCCCGCAGGGAGGCCGGGATCAGGTTCTCGTAGGGGCGCACCAGCTCCAGCTCGCTCTTGAGCTCCTCCGGCGGAGTGATGCCGGTGGGCATCTGCGCCTGATGCTCGAAGCCATCGGCCGGCACCTGAAACGAGGCGTTGAGATAGAAAATGGGCTTGCCGCCCTGAATCGCCTTGACCCGGCGGGTGGAGACGGTCTGGCCGTCACGGATATTCTCCACGTCATAGACGATGGGACGGGTCACATCCCCCGGACGCAGGAAGTAGGAGTGAAAACTGTGAACCTGACGGCCGGTCTCGACCGTCTGCTTGGCAGCTGACAAGGCCTGCCCCATAACCTGTCCGCCAAACACGGCCCGCAGACCGAGATCCTGGCTCTGGCCCCGAAACAGGCCCTCCTCGATTTTTTCCAGCGCCAGCAACGCCAGCAGCTCATCAAGTACCTTGCTCATCGTTCACTCCTCTATCAGAGCCGCACAGGCTAACAAGCTCACCGGAGCAGAGCAACCGCAGCGGCGAGTCTGCGGGCAAACAGACGACAGAAATTCCCCTCAATTTCTCACCCCCCCCCCTTTTACCAGCCAGGGGGGTTGATACAAAAAGGCCCGCACCATCTGGTGCGGGCCTTTGCTTGGCCGACTGCGCACTTGAACAGCGTGCAGTACGCAACGGGTTGTCAGCTTACTTGCTGCCGGTACCGGAGTTGCGGGTAGAGGCTTGCGGCTTGCGACGGGCGGTGGTGGCGCGAGCGCGCGGCTCTTTGCCCTGCATCTCTTTGTGACGCTGTACGGCGCGACGGATCTGGGCGGCCTGCTTGTGACGGCTGGTTTTGCCATCCTGCTGCAGATCGACCTTGGATTCGGTCTCCGGCGGCAGGTTGACCAGACCGCGCAGGTAGTTCACTTCCGGCAGTTTCAGCTCTTGCCAGCCGCCGCGCGGGATAGCGCGATCCAGCTTGACGTCACCGTAGCGGATACGCATCAGGCGGCTCACCTGCACTTCCTGGGATTCCCACAGGCGGCGCACTTCACGGTTGCGTCCTTCGGTCAGGGTGACGTTGAACCACTGATTCAGACCCTCACCGCCAGCCGGTTTGATCTTGTTGAACTTGGCGGTGCCATCTTCCAGCTGCACGCCCTTGCGCAGACGCTGCAGCATGGCTTCGGTGATTTCGCCAAAGACACGTACCGCGTATTCCCGCTCCACTTCGTGGCTCGGGTGCATCAGACGGTTGGCCAGCTCACCATCGGTGGTGAACAGCAGCAGACCGGAGGTGTTGACGTCGAGGCGGCCGACCGCGATCCAGCGGGCACCTTCCATCTTGGGCAGACGATCAAACACGGTGGGACGACCTTCCGGATCGTGACGGGTACACATCTCCCCTTCCGGCTTGTGGTAAGCCAGTACGCGGCAGATCACTTCCTCTGCGGCACGGGTCTTGACCTGGTGACCATCCACCCGGATCACGGCGTTCACTTCGACGCGATCCCCCAGTGTGGCGACCTTGCCATCCACACTGACCCGACCTGCGGTGATCAGGGCCTCCATCTCACGACGGGAGCCGTGACCCGCGCGGGCCAACACTTTTTGCAGTTTTTCACTCATCGGGGTTACCTGATTGTTGATCGCTGCCCACTGGTAAAAGAGGCAACGGGGTTAACTGTAACAAACGCCGGTTGGAGCACTCGCCACAGTTGAAAAATGTATATCTCGGTGACATCGGCACGCTTGGGCGCCATTCACCGGGCATCGCTCTCCCCGTCCACCGCAGAGGGCAACAGGGGTTGCAGCTCCGGATCCAGCTCGGGGAGCTGCTCCAGACTCTGCAGATTAAAGTAATCCAGAAACTCTCTGGTGGTGGCGAGCAGTTCGGGGCGACCGGCCACCTCTTTGTGGCCTATGCTGCGCACCCAGCCACGCTCTTTCAGGGTATTCACTATCTGGCTCGACACCGCCACCCCGCGGATCGCTTCGATCTCGGCCCGGGTGATGGGCTGACGATAGGCGATCAGGGTCAGCGTCTCCATCACGGCGCGCGAATAACGCGGAGCCCGCTCGCTCCAGAGCCGCGAGAGCTCCTCGGCATACTCCTGACGCGCCTGAAAGCGCCAGCCGGAGGCGACCTCTTTGAGCTCGACGCCTCGCGAGCTGTAATCTTGCCTGATCTCGGCCAACAGCAGCTGAACATAGCGACTGGTCACCGGATAATCGGCCAGCACGCTGCTTTTCAGTTCGCTGACATTGAGCGGGCGACCGGCCACAAACAGCGCCGCTTCGATCAGGGTCTTGAGTCGTTCAGTGGGCAGCGCCACGGTTGCCCTCCTCGCTCTGCTCGGCCAATGCGAAATGGATTGGGCCGAGTGGTTCTGCCTGCAGGATCCAGATCAGTTGCTCCTTGCACAGCTCCAGCAGGGCCAGAAACGTCACCAGTACCCCCATGCGCCCCTCTTCGGCACGCAGCACCTGCTCAAGGCGCAGGGTCTGCCCCAGCGTGAGCATGGCAAGGATCTCCGCCATGCGCACCCGGGTCGGGATCTGTTCGCGGCGGATCTGGTGATGTTCGAAATGAGTCGCGCGTTTTACCACACTTTGCATGTAAAGGGCGAGCTCAACCAGCGAAACATCGGGCGCCAGTGGCTTGAGGGCGCCAAAATCGGGGGGCAAGGCAGCGGCGATATAAATCTCCCGCTCCACCCGTGGCAGCTCATTGACCCTCTCCGCCCCTACCTTGTAGCGCTCGTACTCCTGCAGGCGGCGAATAAGCGTCACCCGCGGGTCTTCTCCCTCCTCTTCATCCTCCAGCTCCGGCGCCTTGGGCAGCAGCAGGCGGGATTTGATCTCCGCCAGCCAGGCCGCCATCAGCAGATATTCAGCCGCCAGCTCAAGGTTGAGCCCCTGCATCAGCTCCACGTACTCCATGTACTGGGCGGTGATCTGCAGGATCGGCAGGTTGAGAATATCGAGCTGCTGGCGCCGGATAAGGTAGAGCAGCAGATCGAGCGGCCCCTCGAAGGTATCGAGGAACACCTCCAGCGCATCGGGCGGGATGAACAGGTCCTGAGGCAGCTCGTGATAGGGCTGCCCCAGGACTTTCGCGATGGGTAGCGCGGCGCCAGTCCCCATCTCGGCGGAAGGGACTGTCACCGGTTCAGCGACATCACTCAAACGGAGTCGGGTCTCCGGCGCCGCGACGACGCAATACCGGCTCGTCGTCAGAGAAATCGACCACAGTGGTGGGCTGCTCGCCCAGATAGCCGCCGTTGACCACCAGATCGATCTGCTTGCCCAGCTTGTCGAAGATCTCTTCCGGGTCGAACTCGGCCATCTCGGAGTCCGGCAGGATCAATGTGGTGGAGAGCAGCGGCTCGCCGAGTGCTTCCAAGAGCGCCTGAGCAATCTTGTTGTCCGGCACCCGGATGCCAATGCTCTTCTTCTTCTCGTTCATCAGGCGGCGCGGCACCTCTTTGGTCGCCTTGAAGATGAAGGTGTAGGCGCCCGGGGTGTTGTTCTTGATCAGGCGAAACGCGCTGTTGTCGACCTTGGCGTAGGTGGAGATCTCGGAGAGATCGCGACACACCAGAGTGAAGTCGTGGTTAGCGTCGAGACGACGGATGCGGCAGATGCGCTCCAGCGCGCCCTTGTCACCCATCTGGCAACCCAGCGCATAACCGGAGTCGGTCGGATAGACGATCACACCGCCGTTCTGGATGATCTGTACCGCCTGACCGATCAGACGGGCCTGGGGGTTTTCCGGATGTACGTAAAAATGCTGACTCATAGCTTGTTCTCGCAATGGGGGCAGCAATACCTGCCCGCTCGTATGGTCACGGGTCAAAGACCCATGACACTACCTTAACCTGTTTGAACCTGTTTGTGGCCGCTTCGCTGGCGCCGTTACCGGCTTGCCAGCAGCTCGGCTTGTTGCTCGGTGGTGAGCCCAAAGTGATTTGGATAGGCCAACCAGATGGGCATCCCCTCTTTGGGCAGCCAGAGGTGGCGGCCCAGCTCGGTCCAGTTGGAGGGGAAGTGAAAATCCGATCCCACCGAGATATAGAGGTCGTGATCCTTGGCCCACTGGCCCAGATTGGCCCGCTCCTGCGGACTCTGCTGGGGCAATGAGACCTCCATGGCATCGCCACCGGCCGCCTTGAAGGCCACCAGCAGCCGCTTGATCCACTTGGCGGTGAGATCGTAACGGCTGGGGTGGGCCAGCACCGCCAGCCCGCCAGCGGCGTGAATGGCAGCGATGGCTTCGCTCATCTCGGGCCACTCGGCCGGGGCATACCCTTTATTGCCACGGCTCAGGTACTTTTTGAATACCTTCTGCATGTTGTCGGCCACCCCACGCGCCACCAGCACCCTGGCAAAGTGGGCGCGGGTCACGGCAGCATCACCGGCGAGCGCCTTGGCCTCTTCATAGGTGCCGGGGATGAGGCACTTCTCCAGACGACGCCCGATTTCCAGCGCGCGCGCCTCACGGCGGGCCAACTGACCGGCCAGAAAGTCGGTCAGCTGCGGATTGTTTTCATCCACCCCCAGCGCCACGATATGAATTTCGTGATGCTCCCAGCCGGTGGAGATCTCGACCCCGCTCACCAATCGCAGCGGCAGTTGCTCGGCTTCGATGGTGCGGCGCACCTCATCAAGCCCAGCGAGGGTATCGTGGTCAGTAACTGCTAACACCTCGACCTGTTTTTCGGCAGCGCGACGCACCAGTTCGGCGGGGCTCAGCACCCCGTCGGAGGCAGTGGTATGGCAGTGAAGATCGAATCTCATCAGGTTATTCCGCTCTCGTGGTCAGGTCACCATTCATGGCAAATCGGTGAAAGAAGGCTAAAAAGCGACTTGACTTGGCCGCGGCTTTATCGTCTTCTGTAGGCACTTCATTGCAAACATCTTTTTACAGGACTTTATCATGCAAACGACTTCCATCCTGACCATCTGGTGGTGGCACACTCCCTGACATGCGGGCGTGTGGTCGTTGCTGTACCTGTAATCTGACAGCAAATTAAGAACCCAAAGAAAAAGCCCGCTGACCCCAGCGGGCTTTTTTATTATCCGGCAAATGGACCTGTGATGAAACCGAGAATTCAGACAAGCAAGCTGACCTGGCGATGGCGCCCCTGAGCCAGCCACCCCAGACCAATTAAATTTCTAAGGAATTCAACGTCATGAACATCGGTAACACGCATCACACGCAAGGGAACGCACTATGACAGCCACACATCGCCTTCCTCTGGGTGAATTCGATACCCTCAAACTCAACGCCCCCTATGTGGCCGATCCGCTGGCGCTCTATACCCGCCTCTGTCAGGGCCGCCCCAACAACCTGCTGCTGGAATCGGTGGAGATCGACTCCAAGGCGGGTAAACAGAGCCTGCTGCTGGTCGATGCCTGCCTGCGCATCGAGTGCCGTGGTCGCACCGTGCGGGTGCGCAGCCTGAACGACAACGGCGCTCAGTTGCAGAGCCTGCTGGCCGAGCGGCTGCCTGCGGTGGTTGCCCGCTCGCTGGTCGATGGCGAGCTGCAACTCGACTTCCCTGCCTCCGATCGGGAGCAAGACGAAGATTCCCGCCTCAAGGGGTGCAGCGTGCTGGACGTGCTGCGCACCCTGCAGCGGGAGCTTGATTGCCAGCTCGGCAAAGAAGCGCTCTTTATGGCGGGCAGCTTCGCCTACGACCTCATCGCCTCTTTTGAAGATCTGCCCGAAGTGCCACAGGGGAGCAATGACTGCCCCGACTACTGCTTCTACGTGGCCGAGACCCTGATCACCATCGACCATATCGAACGCACCACTCAACTGCTGGCCTGCATCTTTGGCGGCGACAGCGACGAAAGCCAGGTGGAAGACAGATACACCCGCCTGACCGAACGGCTCACCGACTTCAAACAGATTTGCCAGCAACCCCTCTGCGCCGAGCTGACCACCCAGCCCCTGACCGGTGGCATGAGCGTGGACAAGAGCGACAAGCAGTTCTGCGCCGAGGTAGAGAAGCTCAAGGGCTTTATCCGCCGTGGCGACATCTTTCAGGTGGTGCCGTCCCGCTGCTTCTCCCTGCCCTGCCCGAGCCCCCTGGCCGCCTATCGCCGCCTCAAACAGACCAATCCCAGCCCCTACATGTTCTACGTGCAGGATGAGGGCTTCACCCTCTTTGGCGCCTCGCCGGAGAGCGCGGTGAAATTCTGCGCCGCCAGCCGCGATGTGGAGATGTACCCCATCGCCGGTACCCGCCGCCGTGGCTTCAACCCCGATGGCAGCATCAACCGGGATCTCGACGGCCGCATCGAGCTGGAGTTGCGTCAGGACGAGAAAGAGGTGGCCGAGCACCTGATGCTGGTGGATCTGGGCCGCAACGACATAGCCCGCATCTCGGAGCCCGGCACCCGCTACGTCAAGGAGCTGCTGAAAGTGGATCGCTACAGCCACGTGATGCACCTGGTCTCCAAGGTGGTCGGCACACTGCGCTCCGATCTTGACGCCCTGCACGCCTATCAGGCCTGCATGAACATGGGCACCCTCACCGGCGCACCGAAGATCCGCGCCAGCGAGCTTATTCGCATGGTGGAAGGCAAGCGCCGCGGCAGCTACGGCGGCGCCGTCGGCTACATCAACGGCGCTGGCGAGATGGATACCTGCATCGTCATTCGCTCGGCTTTCGTGAAAGATGGCGTGGCCCATGTGCAGGCCGGTGCCGGGGTGGTCTATGACTCCAAGCCGCAAGCAGAAGCGGACGAAACCCGCGCCAAGGCGGCCGCCGTGCTGGCCGCCATCGCTGCCAGCCATGGCACCTCCCTGCAAGCTCTGAGTGCCCAGCAGGAGCAACATAAGGACGTGAGCCATGACTAATATCTTCCTGCTCGATAACTTCGATTCATTTACCTACAACCTCGTTGACCAGTTCCGATCCCTCGGCTATCCGGTGCGGATCTACCGCAACAGCCTGCCGGCCAGCCGCATCATGAGCGAAATCGCCGCCTGTGAAGGGGACGCCGTACTGGTGCTCTCGCCGGGCCCGGGCGCCCCCCACGAAGCGGGTTGCCTCATCGACCTCATCAAGCTGGCCCGTGGTCAGGTACCCATCCTCGGTATCTGCCTCGGTCATCAGGCCCTGTGCGAAGCCTACGGCGGCACCGTCGGCGCAGCAGGCGAAATCGTCCACGGCAAGCGTTCGCTGATTGAGCACAACGGCCACGGCGCCTTCGCCGGTCTGCCGAGCCCGCTGCCGGTAGCCCGTTACCACTCGCTGGTCGCCACCTATGTACCGGAAGAGCTGACGGTGATTGCCCACTATCAGGGGATGCCCATGGCCATCGAGCAGCAGGATGAGCGGGTACTGGGTTTCCAGTTCCACCCGGAATCCATCATGACCTCGGAAGGGGCCCGTCTGCTGACTCAGGCGCTCGCCCATATCACTCGTCCAGAAAGCATTTTTTCGACACGCGGCGCGCGGTAAGGAGACCAACATGCATCATCATCTCAACACCCTCTATCAGGGTCAGTCTCTGAGCCGTGAAAGTACCCGCGACGCCTTCGGCCAGGTGGTACGTGGCGAAGTGGACCCCATAGTTCTCGCCAGTCTCCTGACCGCTCTCAAGATCAAGGGGGAGACCCCGGAGGAGATCGCCGGTGCCGCCGAGGCCCTCTTGGCCGAAGCGCGCGACTTCCCGCGTCCGGATTATGAGTTCTGCGACATCGTCGGTACCGGTGGCGATGGCCTCAACACCATCAACGTCTCCACCACCTCGGCGCTGGTCGCCGCCGCCTGCGGCCTGAAAGTGGCCAAGCACGGCAACCGCTCGGTCTCGAGCAAGTCGGGTTCGAGCGATCTGCTCGACAAGATGGGCATCAAGCTCGACATGAGCCCGGCGCAGGCGCGCCGCTGTCTGGACGAGCTCGGCATCTGCTTCCTGTTCGCCCCCCAGTACCACGCCGGGGTGCGCCACGCCATGCCGGTGCGCCAAGCCCTCAAGACCCGCACCCTGTTCAACGTGCTGGGGCCGCTTATCAACCCCGCTCGCCCCACCTATCAGCTGATGGGGGTCTATGCCCCCGAGCTGGTGCGCCCCATCGCAGAAACCCTGCTGGCACTGGGGCTGAAAACCGGTATGGTGGTTCACGGCGCCGGGCTCGACGAGATTGCCATTCACGGCCCGACCCAGGTGGCCCAGATCCGTGACGGCGAGATCCGCGAGTTTCTGCTCACCCCGGCTGACTTTGGCCTCGAGACCTATCCGGTCAGCGCCATTCAGGGTGGTGAGCCTGAAGAGAACCGCACCATCACCGCCGCCATTCTGGAAGGGCGTGGCACCCCGGCCCACAACGCCGCCATTGCCGCCAATGTGGCGCCACTGCTGCTGATGGCGGGCAAGGCGACCGATCTCAAGAGCGCGGCGGCCGAGGTGCTGGCTGTGCTGGCAAGCGGCAAGGCAGCAGATCTGGCTGCTCGGCTGGCCACTTTGAGCCATCAGGAAGCGGGCAATCAGGAGGCATGATGTCAGCCACCATGTTGCACAACAGTCATTCAGAACGCCCACAGGGCAAGAGCCAGTTTCGCAAGGATAACGAGATGTCAGACCTTATTGCCCCCCATGCATTTCTGAACATGGCCTCCATCAGCCAGACCATTCTCGGCAAGATCGTGGCGGCCAAACAGGAGTGGGTTGCCGCCCGCAAGCTGGCCCAGCCGCTGGAGAGCTTCCAGAGCGCTCTGACCCCAAGCGATCGGGATTTCGTCGGGGCGCTCAAGGCAGGCTCCACCCGCTTTATTCTGGAGTGCAAGAAGGCCTCCCCCTCCAAGGGCTTGATCCGCGACGATTTCAGCCCGGAGGCGATCGCCGACATCTATGGCAAATACGCCACCGCCATCTCGGTGCTGACCGACGAGAAGTTCTTTCAGGGGGATTTCGCCTTTTTGCCGCGGGTGCGCAGCCGCGTCAGTCAGCCGGTGCTCTGCAAGGATTTCATGATTGACCCCTATCAGGTCTATCTGGCCCGCCACTATCAGGCGGACGCCATCCTCTTGATGCTCTCGGTGCTCACCGACGAGGGCTATCGTGCCCTGTTCGCGGTGGCCAAGGAGCTGGGTCTGGGCGTACTCACCGAGGTGAGCAACGAGGAGGAGCTGACCCGCGCCATCACGTTGGGGGCGCCGGTGATTGGCATCAACAACCGGGATCTGCGCGATTTGAGCGTCGATCTCGCCCGTACCAAACAGCTGGCCAAAGACATTCCAAGCGATCGGGTGGTGATCAGCGAGTCCGGCATCAACCACCGCGCTCAGGTAGCGGATCTGCGCCACCACGCCAAGGGCTTTCTGGTGGGCTCATCCCTGATGGCCGAGCCGGATTTGGAAGCGGCTGTGCGCAAGCTGGTACTGGGCCAGAACAAGGTGTGCGGCCTGACCCGCGCCGAAGATGCCGCCGCCGCCCATCAGGCGGGTGCGGTGTTCGGGGGTCTTATCTTTGTGGCGAAAAGCCCGCGCTATGTGGACATCCCTGCCGCCCGCGCCGTGATGGCGGGTGCGCCGCTCGCCTATGTGGGGGTATTTCGCAACGCCCAGCCCGCCACCATCGTCAAGACGGTGGAGGCGCTGGGACTCGCTGCGGTGCAGCTGCACGGGGATGAAGATGCCGCCTATATCAAGATCCTGCGCCCACTGCTGCCGGCTGGCTGCCAGATCTGGAAAGCCGTAGGCGTCTCTCTCGGCAAAGAAAACGGCGAGCCGCTGCCCGCCCTCGACTACCCGGCGGATCGGCTGCTGCTGGATACCAAAGTAGGCAGCCAGAGCGGCGGCACAGGTCAGGCGTTCGACTGGGCCCTGCTGGCCACGCTCGATAAAGCCAAGCTGATGCTGGCGGGTGGCCTTAATCCCGACAACGCCCTGCAGGCGGCGCAAGTGGGCTGCCTCGGACTTGATTTCAACTCCGGGGTGGAGAGTGCCCCGGGCCAGAAGGATGCGCACAAGATTGCAGCCGCCTTCGGCGCACTGCGCAACCTGTAACGCAACCCTTTTTGATATTTCGATTTAGCTAATACAAGGAAGAAGCCATGACCCTGCTCAACCCGTTTTTCGGTGAATTTGGCGGTATGTATGTACCCCAAATCCTTATCCCGGCCCTGCTCCAGCTGGAGAAAGCCTTTGTCGATGCCAAGGATGATCCGGCCTTTATCGCCGAGTTTCAGTCCCTGCTGACCGAGTACGCCGGTCGCCCGACTCCGCTCACCCTGACCCGCAATCTGACCCGTGGCACCAAGACCCGCCTCTATCTGAAGCGTGAAGATCTGCTGCACGGCGGCGCCCACAAGACCAACCAGGTGCTGGGTCAGGCGCTGCTGGCCAAGCGGATGGGCAAGAACGAGATCATCGCCGAGACCGGCGCTGGTCAGCATGGCGTGGCCACTGCGCTGGCTTGCGCCCTGCTCGGCCTCAAGTGCCGGGTCTATATGGGTGCCAAGGATTGCGAGCGCCAAAAGCCCAACGTCTTTCGCATGAAGCTGATGGGCGCCACCGTCATTCCGGTGCACTCCGGCTCCAGCACCCTCAAAGATGCCTGCAACGAGGCGCTGCGCGACTGGGCCGCCAACTACGAGTCGGCCCACTACCTGCTCGGCACCGCCGCCGGCCCACACCCCTTCCCCACTATCGTGCGGGAGTTCCAGAAGATGATCGGCGAAGAGGCCAAGGCCCAGTGCTTCGAGAAGGAAGAGCGGCTGCCCGATGCGGTGATCGCCTGCGTCGGCGGCGGGTCGAACGCCATCGGCATGTTTGCCGACTTTATCGATGAGCCGTCGGTGCGCCTCATCGGCGTCGAGCCGGGTGGTCACGGCATCGAGAGCGGCGAGCACGGTGCACCACTGGGTCACGGCAGCAAGGGGGTCTTCTTTGGCATGCACTCCTACCTGATGCAGGACACTCAGGGTCAGATCCAGGAGTCCTACTCCGTCTCGGCAGGGCTCGACTTCCCCTCCGTCGGCCCGCAGCACGCCCATCTGGCCGCCATCGGCCGCGCCGAGTACCCCTCGGTGACCGACAAGGAGGCGCTGGACGCCTTCCAGGAGCTGGCCAAATCCGAAGGCATCATACCGGCGCTGGAGTCCTCCCACGCGCTGGCCCACGCCCTCAAGATGGCCCGCAGTGAACCGGAAAAAGAGCAAGTGCTCATCGTCAACCTCTCCGGCCGTGGCGACAAAGATATCTTCACCGTTGCCGACATCTTTGAAAAAGAAGGAACCTTGTCATGAACCGTTACGCACAACTCTTCTCCCGTCTGGATGAAGCCAATCAGGGCGCCTTTGTGCCGTTCGTGATGCTGGGTGACCCCACTCCCGAATTGTCGCTGGCCATCGTCGATGCGCTGGTCGCAGGGGGCGCCGATGCCCTTGAGCTCGGCATTCCCTTCTCCGATCCGGTAGCGGATGGCCCCACCATTCAGGGCGCCGCCCTGCGTGCCTTTGCCAGCCACACCACCCCGGACGACTGCTTCGAGCTGCTTGGCCGCATCCGCGCCAAGTACCCGCAGCTGCCCATTGGCCTACTGGTCTACGCCAACCTGGTCTATGTGCGCAAAATCGATGGCTTCTACGAGAAGTGCCAGCAGGCAGGCGTGGATTCGGTACTGGTCGCCGACGTGCCGGTGCAGATGTGCGCCCCCTACAAGGCGGCCGCCGACAAATTCGGCATCGACAGCATCTTTATCGCCCCGCCCAATGGCGATGCCGAGACCCTGAAACAGGTGGCAGAGCTCGGCAATGGCTACACCTATCTGGTGAGCCGCGCCGGCGTCACCGGTGCCGAGACCAAGGCCGGCATGCCGGTGGAGGGGCTGATCAACACCCTGCGCGAGTTCAACGCCCCCCCCGCCCTGCTCGGCTTTGGCATCAGCGAGCCGGCTCAGGTGCGTGAAGCCATTGCCGCTGGCGCCGCCGGTGCCATCTCCGGCTCCGCCGTGGTGAAGATCATCGAGACCCACCACCAAAACCCGGAACATATGCTCACTCGTTTGAAAGAGTTTGTGGAAGGGATGAAGGCGGCGACCAATCGCTAGGGAATGGCATTAGCCAAATGCCATTGGCCGTGTCTGAGGAAAGGGAGCCTGATAGGCTCCCTTTCTTTTTACCTCGCTTGCAGCTCCCGACTGTTTGCCCCCTATCCCTCCGGGAGAGGGTTGGGGTTAGGGGTATTGCACATACCCAACCGAGTGAATGGCGCACCTCAAACGTCGCTAATGATAATTTTATTGATCTAGTGCAAATTTCCGTCAAAACAAACTTCTCACCCTTCACCCTCCCCCATAAGATAGCCAAGCGACAATCAACCTCTCGGCTGGGCTCCATGCCAGCAATTATTGCTATCTCATTGGTTAAAAGCTGCGAACTGGGGTCTGTCACTCAGGGGTAGTAGCGTGGTTTTTATAGGTTGATACAGAGTGTAGCGAAGCCCAACAGATGAGCATTATTGCGCCAACCCGATCGGGATAAACAAGGGTATGGCAGAACCATAAAATAGAGCTTTAGATATATTAAGGGTAAATGTTAGGCTTTATTTCGCTCAGCACCAATCTACGATTTTTAGCAAATACAAGAGATCTGCGGTTTACCGCACATGTGTTAATCGTTGGACTTTAATTCAGTCATAAGGAAGTGACATGTATTCGCAATCAAGCTTACTAATCGCAATAATTTTATCTATCATCACAACTGCAATTATCTTTATGTTTTTATTTTCAAAAAAAACTAAAAATGCTGCTATAAAAATTCAAGAATTGGACGCTATTATAAATGAACATAAAAAGTCAATGCATCTTCTTGAGGCAGAACATATCAATTCAAAAAACAACCTTGAAATTGCACACTATGATTCACTAAAAAAATCGAAAGAACAGGCGCACCAACAAGGTTATGAGCTTGGCATCACAGCAGCCAACAAAGATCACCTCCTTGAAATAACAAACATCAAATCAGCACATCGTGAAGAACTTGCGAGGCAAGAGGCGGAAGCGGAAAAGAAGGGGCGAGCAATTGCAAAAATGGAACATGAAGCTCAAGTAAAGGCCTTTGGTGTTGAAATTAAACCCTACGTAAAAATAGAGAAAGATGCAGGTGTGATCTGGGATGAACATAAAAGCTATACCGGCTATCAGTACCAACTATTGGTCAATGGAATCCCTGCATTTCAGCCTCATATAATAATTGAACATACAGAAGAGCTAAAGAACGTTGACAAACAGGTAATTTCTGAACTTATAAAGTTAGCTCACTCTTCAGCGAATGCCGCAGCCAAAGCCTATCTTGGTGGTACTACATCAAGTGCCTTAGTTATAGGCCAAGAAATAATTCAACAAATTAAAGTCTAACAAAGCAATGATGCAAATACATCACTGTCCTGACCTGTTCACGCAGACGGGGTTTAGCGGTACTCTCCACAGCTGGCTCATAGAGTTGTTACATTGTAGTAATGTAATAGTAAAGAGGAGGCCAAGAGAATACATTCAAGCATCAGAAGTATACTGGTATGAGTTTTATTTTTTCATGGCCAATATCAAGGCAGAGCGGAGTTATATGGAAGGCTCTGCTATCGGATTAGTGCCGCCTTCTATCTAATCACTGTTGAGCAAAGAAAATATATGAGCGACTGGGACTTTCTCCACGATATGCATAATGAAGGTTATAGTGCAGAGCAAATAGCGGATGCCGCTGCATGTGGATATAACCCCTGGGATGACTACATCGTTGAGCTGACAGATGATGAGGGCGGCTGGGACTCTAATTATGAACTAAAAGACCCAACAAATCTTCAGCTTTGGGAGTTGCTAGATGAGCTAGTTGACACGGCTCGAAATTATCTAGAAGTAACGGGGCGGCACTTGCCAATTTATGGAGAGCTTGGCGAACTCTATGGCGAGGCTCAATACGGAATCCAAAGGCATAAACCATTTGCACAAGGCTCAGATGGTAAATTAGGTAACGATTTTGTCGAAATAAAAACAATTAGCCCATTCAAATCAGGCGACACAGTTTCGGTCAAGCGAGCTGGAAATTTCAATAAACTTCTTATCGTTAAAATCAGCGACAATTTCGAGTTTAAGGCAAAGTTTTTTGATCGAAAGAGTCTAAAAAAAGGGCAAGGGAAACATATTAAAGCCAAGTGGAGTGAGTGAGCTACCGAACAATTGGTTCAATTGGCTCGACCCGCTCGCAGGGACTGGCTAAAGCTGCCCCCTGAACAAAAAACCATATGTTTAAAAAATTTAAAATGTAGATTAAGAAGGATTTATGAACGTAATTGTATTGAGACACTCAGCAGATAAAGTAAAAACTGAAGGTAAAAGGGATGTTGTGACCGCTAGTCAGTTAGAACACGCAACTGGCTATGCTCTCAACAAAGTTCAGCTTGCTTCAATTAAACCAAATCATAGAGCTTATATCATTGACCGTGATAATAAGCTGGCATTTACTGGGGAGATCGTTTCTATCTCAGAACGCTTAGTTGCACGACGGAATGGAAGCCTTGAGAGAAGACAGGACTTTGTTTTAGATAATGTCCAGAAATCGAATTTCGTTGATGTTCCATTTGTGAAGGGTTGGGAAACACAAAGAGGGGTAAAGGTTATGAGCAAGGCTCACTTTGATCATTTCATTAACAACTCTTGAATATGCATATGACAAAAAAATTTGGGACACCCACCTTTCTGAGCAAGGCGTCACATAGCTAGAATCAAAAGGATGTGTGTCCAATTTTTCCAACTTTTGATTTTCTACTCAACCACGATACATCCCAATAATCCATTCCCATCCCATTACTATCGCCCCCTTCTCCACACCCGCCATCCCATCAGCGCCAGCATCAATACAACCCCCGGCAGCCAGACCCAGTAGAGCTCGGAGAGGATCACCGCCTCACCTCGGGCGGTGAGATAGGCCTCCAGCTTGAAGGGGGCGACCCGGATCACCTGCCAGGGGGCGAAGAAACGCTCGTCACGCCACGGCCAGAGCCAGCCAACCCCCTTGCCGCTGGTGGTGAGCGAATCGAGCAGGCTGTGGGAGAGCAGCGACACCAGCAGAAACGACCAGACGGTGGCGGCGCTGGCCCGAAATTGGCGGTGAAACAGCATGGCCAGCGTGGGCAGGGCAAAGGCGAACAACAGGGAGTGGGTAAAGCCGCGGTGGCCAAAGACATGGCCGTAGGCGACCCCCAACTTGAAAGCGAGCACATCGGCATCGGGCAGCATGGCGATGGCGACACCGGCCAGCAGCAGGCGCGGCGGGATAATCCGGCTGCCAAGCCCGAGACCAAGGCAGAGAGGGACGGCGGCGTGAGTGACTATGGTGGGCATAGGACAAAGCTCCAACTGAAAACGTGAGCCTACCCTACCCCCGCTCGGTGAAGTGAAGGTGAAGTGAACCCACTGTATTGGTTCGCTGTTAGCTAAATGCAGCGCCAATCAGCGTTGGCGCGTTAACTTGAAATGTTCATTTAACAGCGGCTGACATGCAGAACGGGATCGTGATAAGTAGTCTCTTCGGTTCACATCACAGGGATAGTGGCAACGATGAATGTACCAAAAAGCGTCGTGCGGATTGCGAGCGTTATCAGCCTTTGGTTAATGACAGGATGCATGGCAGAGGCCGCCTCTGCGCAGCTGCAGCAAGAGCCGTACGCGCTGATCTATAACGGGCCGGTTTCTGATGGGGATAGCACCAGAGCGATTGCAGATGTGGTCAAGCAGGTGGGCTTGCCAATGAGGTATCTCTCCAATATCGGGGAGCTGCCCGCAGAGCTAGATAATGCCAGGGTGTTTATCGTTGGCGGCACTGAGGACGATGTGGAGCCGCTCCTCAAGGCGTTTACCCCGCAAGCGCGTTCGGCGTTAAAAACCTATTTGCTAAGCGGTGGCCACTACCTCGGGATCTGTGGGGGTGCCTTTGTGGCATCCACCGGCTGGTCTGAAGAAGAGGGCTTTGTGCCGGCGCTGGGCCTTGTTCCTGCCACATCCGATGATTATGACGGCGACTTTAGCGCCAGGATCTTCCCGATCAGCTGGCTTGGTGAAGAGCGCCAGATGTATTACCAGGCCGGCCCGCAATTTACGCCGGTGCCAAGCCCCGAGCAGGTCAAGGTCATCGCCCATTTTCAAAACCATCAGATTGCCGCGCTGATCAGCTCATACGGGAAAGGCAAGGTGGCCGTTTCCGGACCACACCCCGAAGCCCCCGAATCATGGAAAGCGAACGCAGTGGACGGCGACAAGATGGAGTCGAATATTCATCTAGCCGTTGGACTCGTCAACGAGTTGCTCTCCGAAGAGCCCGTCACCCATTCGAATTAGTCGCATCCCTACGCCCCTGGATTTGCTCCCATTGATCGGCCCGGAAGTCAGGCCATCCAATCGACCGCAATCCATAAAAAAACCACCTACCTGCAAAAGGTCGGTGGTTTTTTTATCGGTGGCAGATCACGGGTAGCCGATACAAAGCGTTCGCTACCTCAACTTTCGCCCGGGAACGAGCACTACTCTTCCTGCTCCTCCGGTTGTCTCTCCCCACCCCGCAACTGTTGCAGCTCATCGACTCGGGCTTGCCACTTCTCTTGGGCTTTTTTGCGCTCCTGAAGCTGGAACTCTTCGCGCATGGTGTCGATGTTAAGGTCAAGTGTTTCCATCAGAGTGTCTCCTTTGTATGACCGCTTAAAGACTGGCTGACGGCGCATTGGCCAACCTGCTCCCCTATTCAGACACCACTCATCCCCCAAACGCCCAACTAAATAATCGATTGAATATGCAACATTCAATCTAAAAAACTATTCATTCTGCACGGTGACACGCTGTAGCAGCGGCTGCCGCCCCGTTACGCGAAACGCAACGAGGCCCACGTCCCCCGCCAAAAAGGTGATAAAGGCATACGCAGTAACCCGGTTTGGCGTAGTCCCATGCTGGAGCAGATCTCATCGCCGAACCGGATTATCTGGCACTGCGCCGAAATGGCGTTAAGCAGTGCTACTACCATTTTCAAAGGCAGGCAGCGCAGTTGCCCAACCGGCGAAACCAATAAAAAGACCCCCTATTGCCCAGCGGTAAGAGGGGGTCTTTTGTTTGAGCCGCCGGCTAGCCGGCTATTGCCTCACGCTATCAGGCCAGCGAGACAAAGATCCCGGCCAGGGTGGCACTCATCAGGTTGGCGAGGGTCGCCGCCAGTACCGCCTTGAAGCCCATATTGGCCACATCGTGGCGGCGCTCCGGTGCCATGGTGCCGATGGAGCCGAGCTGCACCGCAATAGAGCCCAGATTGGCGAAACCACAGAGGGCGAAAGTGATGATGATCTGGGTGTGGGCGCTCAGATCTGCCTTGATATTGGCAAAGTCCAGATAGGCGACGAACTCGTTCATGATCACCTTCTGACCAATCAGGGAGCCTGCCGCCATCATCTCACTGGTGGGCACGCCAATCAGCCAGGCCACCGGGGCAAACAGATAACCCAGCAGCTGTTGCAGGGAGAGATCGGCCCAGCCGAACCACTCGCCGACAGTGGTGAGACCGGCGTTGATCATGGTGATCACGCTGACAAAGGCGAGCAAGATGGTGCCGATGGCCACGGCGATCTTCATGCCGCCCATGGCACCGCCCGCCAGCGCGTCAATGGCGTTGCTGTAGTCACTCTTGTCGAGGGTGATCTCGGTCTGATCGCTCACCTGTTGCTGTTCCGGTACCAAGAGTTTGGCCATCAGCAGGCCACCCGGCGCCGCCATAAAGGAGGCGGCAATCAGGTATTTCAAATCCACACCCAGACCGGCGTAACCGCCCAGCACCGAGCCCGCCACCGAGGCCATGCCGCAGGTCATCACCGCAAAGAGTTCGGAGCGGGTCATACCGGCGAGGAAGGGGCGAATAAGCAGCGGCGACTCCCCTTGCGACAGGAAGATATTGCCGGTGGCCACCAGGGATTCGGCGCGGCTGGTGCCGAGCAGACGGTGAATGGCGCCGCCCAGCACCCGGATCACCCACTGCATGATGCCGAAATGGTAGAGCACGGCGATCAGCGCGCTGATAAAGATCACCAGCGGCAGCACCCGCACGGCGAAGATAAAGCCGTTGCTGGCGAGATCGCCAAACACGAAACGGATGCCGCTGTCGGCAAAGCCGAGCAGGGCGGAGACGCCATTGCTCATGGCACCGAGCATGATTTGTCCGGGGGGGAAATAGAGCACCAGGGCAGCAAAACCGGTTTGCAGGGCGAGCGCACCCAGCACGGTTCGCCAGCGGATGGCTCGGCGGTTTTCACTCGCCAGCCAGGCGATAAACATCAGGGCCAGCATACCGACCAGACTCAATAACAGTGTCATCTTGCACCTATGAAGAGAGGAGTTTCATATGGCAAGTCTGCAGACAGGCGTCGCGGGCGATCCGGCGGGAGAAGTGCCGACCCACGCGACACGCAGACCACAAACCTACAGGTTAGTGGCGGGTCCCATCCTGGGGTCATTCACGTTCCGGGTGACAGCATGTATCGGGTGACGCCAGCGCCGTCGCAGGGGGAGATGCGGCCGGGTGGCAGGTCGGGCGGCGATGGTACAGTGATCATCGTCACAGAAAAAGCGGTAAAACGATTGGCCGGAATAACTTTTTCAACTTGTTCACACAACGAAACAGGGCCAGCGTGAAGCTGGCCCTGTTTCAATCCGTACTTGAGCGTTCAGACGATTACTTGAGGCGCTTGCCGCTCGCATCCACCACCTGCTCGCCATCCTCCTTGGCGAAGGCCCCTTTTTGCTGATCGGGCAGTATATCGAGCACCACCTCGGATGGGCGGCACAGTTTGGTGCCGAGGGGGGTGACCACGATAGGCCGGTTGATGAGGATGGGGTGGGCCAGCATGGCATCGATCAGTTCATCATCGCTGAAACGATCTTCCGCCAGCCCGAGCGCCTCGTAAGGCGGCACGTTCTTGCGTAGCAGATCGCGCACCGGCATACCCATAGCGGCGATCAGCGCCACCAGCTGGTCACGGGAGGGGGGCGTCTCCAGATAGTGGATGACAGTGGGCTCCACGCCGCTGTTGCGGATCAGCTCCAGGGTGTTGCGGGAAGTACCACATTCCGGGTTGTGATAGATGGTGATTGCACTCATTTGCGTGTCTCTCATTAATCAAGTGAATAGAAAATGGATAGCATCAGTTCGCGGCCAGCTGTTAGCGGCCATCAGTTAACGGCTCAGCCCCGCTTCGTACCAGGGTTTGCTGGCGTTAACCACCCGCACCACCAGCAGCATGACCGGCACCTCGATCAGCACCCCGACCACGGTGGCGAGCGCCGCGCCGGAGTGAAAGCCGAACAGGCTGATGGCGGCAGCCACCGCCAGCTCGAAGAAGTTGGAGGCACCGATCAGGGCGGAAGGACAGGCAACCGAGTGCTTCTCCCCCACCTTGCGGTTGAGCCAGTAAGCCAATCCCGAGTTGAACAGCACCTGGATCAGGATCGGCACCGCCAACAGGGCGATAACCAGCGGCTGCTCGATAATGGCGTTGCCCTGGAAGGCGAACAGTAGCACCAGAGTGAGCAGCAGGGCCGCCACCGACCAGGGCTGGATGCGGGTCATAACGCCGTCAAAATGGGCCTCCCCCTTTTTCAGCAAGGCCTTGCGCAGCAGCTGGGCGATGATGACCGGAATGACAATGTAGAGCACCACAGAGGTGAGCAGGGTATCCCACGGCACTATGATGCTGGAGACCCCGAGCAGCAGCGCCACCAGCGGAGCGAAGGCAAACACCATGATGAGGTCGTTCACCGCTACCTGCGACAGGGTGAAGTAGGGATCACCGTTGGTGAGGCGACTCCAGACAAACACCATGGCGGTGCAGGGGGCCGCCGCCAGCAGGATCAGCCCCGCCACATAGCTGTCGAGCTGATCCGCCGGCAGCCAGTCGGCAAACAGCACGCGGATAAAGAGCCAGCCAAGGAAGGCCATGGAGAAGGGTTTGACCAGCCAGTTGATAAAGAGAGTGACCCCAATGCCCTTCATGTGCCCCTTCACCTGATGCAGGGCGCCAAAATCGATCTTGAGCAGCATGGGGATGATCATCACCCAGATCAGCAGCCCCACCGGCAGGTTGACCTTGGCCACCTCCATGGCGCCGATGGCCTTGAAGAGATCCGGCAAACCCTGCCCGAGCCCAATCCCCACCAGAATGCAGAGGGCGACCCAGGCGGTCAGATAACGTTCAAAAAAGCCGATGGCAGGCACGGCCTTGGCATCACATGTTGCAGACATCACAGCTCCCGATGCGGCGCAATTTCGCATCTTCTATTGGTTCAAAACACGGGTTTATAACAAGTAACGGCATATTCAAGCCGCCCGGCAGCAGACCGGGGCGGCGACTCAATGGTACTGGCAGAGGCGGCGCAGGGCATCGGGCCCCACCGGCTCCTCGGCGAGCAGCGGCACCACGGCGTAGCGGCTGGCATGTTGCTGCTCGACCGCCTCGATATGGGGCAACTGGCGCTCGGCCCGCAGTTGCAGCAGCGGTGAGCTGACCGCGGCTTGCTGCAAGCTGTGGTTGATGAGCCAGCCCCAGGGCTCGATACCGGCCCGGCGCAGATCGGCCTGCAGATTCGCCGCCTCCTGCACTGGCGTCGGCTCGGGCAGCGTCACAATCAGCACCTTAGTCTGCTTGGGATCCTGCAACTGCATCATGGGGGTGGTGAAGTGCAGCCCCTTGTTTCCCATCTGGCGAGCGATCTCCCTGTGGTAGGCGCCGGTAGCGTCGAGCAGCAGCAGGGTGTGGCCGGTGGGGGCAGTGTCCATCACCACGAAGCGCTTGCCCGCCTCGCGAATGATGCGCGAGAAGGCCTGAAACACGGCGATCTCCTCGGTACAGGGGGAGCGCAAGTCCTCCTCCAGCAGTGCCCGCCCCTGCTCGTCCAGCGCTGCCCCCTTGGTGGCCAGCACCTGGGCGCGGTAACGCTCGGTCTCGGCGTGGGGATCGATGCGGCTCACCTCCAGATGGGGCAGACTAGCTGCCAGGGTCTCGCTCAGATGCGCGGCGGGATCCGAGGTGGTGAGGTGCACCGGCAAGCCGCGGCTCGCCAGCTCCACCGCCACGGCGGCAGCCAGCGTGGTTTTGCCCACCCCGCCCTTGCCCATCAGCATGATAAGGCCGTGACCGTCGGCGGCCAGCTCGTCTACCAGCGAACTCAACTCGGGCTGAGCTGGCAGATGAGCTGACGTTGCCAGTGATACCTGCGCACCAGCATCCTGTGGTTGCAGCAACAGCCGCAAACTGTCGACCCCTACCAGATTGGTGGCCAGCAGCGGGATATGATCCTGCGCCAGCCCCTTTATCCCCTGCGGCATCTGGGCGAGAGCCTGTTGCTCGCGCTGCCAGAGCGCCATTGCCAGCGGATCTCCGCCGATGGCGCCTTCGGGGAAGAGGCCATTGATCACCAGTTGCTGATTCAACAAGCCGATGGCGGCCAGCTCCTCGTGGGTGCGGGCCACTTCCCGCAGAGTGGATTGCTGGGCGCGCGCCACCAGCACCAAGCGGGTGCGGGCAGCATCTGCCAGGGCGGCGACCGCCTCGCCATACTGGCTGCGCTGTTTCTCCAGCCCCGCCAGCGGGCCGAGGCAGGAGGCATCCCCCTTGCCCTGCTCCAGAAATTCGCTCCAGGCTCCCGGCAGTTGCAGCAGCCGGATGGTGTGGCCGGTTGGCGCCGTATCAAAGACGATGTGGTCATACTCGGCCAGCAGCGTTTGGTCGGTCAGCAGGGTGGTGAATTCGTCAAAGGCGGCGATCTCGGTGGTACAGGCGCCGGAGAGCTGCTCCTCGATGCTGCGCACCACGCTCTCGGGCAACTTGCCGCGCACCGGCCCGACAATCCGCTCCCGATAAGCTTTGGCCGCCGCGGGGGGATCTATCTCCAGCGCCGACAAACCGGGCACAGCGGCGATGGTGGTGACGCGATTGCCGATCTCGGTGGCAAACACCTGCCCCACATTGGAGGCAGGGTCGGTGCTCACCAGCAGCACCCGCTTGCCAATATCACACAGCGCCACCGCACTGGCGCAGGCCAGCGAGGTCTTGCCCACCCCCCCCTTGCCGGTGAAAAAGAGAAACGGCGGTGGATTGGTCAGAAAATGGTACATAGCCTCTCCCGAATGGTGCGTCACGACTCAGCAGCAACCGCTGCCAGAGCAGCAGCCGCCTTTGACGATCCCCTTGATGGCCGCTTGTGGCGCAGGCAGCCCGGCATAACGGGCCAGCTCGCTGCGGCTCGGATAACGACCAGTCAACACCACCTGCCCCCCCACCAGCACCAGTGGCAACCCCTCCTCCCCGGCGTGGGTCAGAAAAGCGCTGACGGCAGGCGTCTCGGCAAACTGCATCGGCTGCTGGGCCAGATTGAAACGCTCGATGGCAACGCCCTGCTCCTTGGCCCAGGCAAGGTCGGCTGCGAAGGTGACCAGTGCCTGATCAACCTCGGTACCGCAGACACCGCTGGAGCAGCAGAGGGCGGGATCAAAAATCTGAATGGAGGACATGGCATTACTCCTTGTTGCAACAGGGCTGCGCAGGCAGAACATGGGGGGAGCAGGCTGACTCGGCACGCATCACGCCGCACGCCTCGGGATGACCGGCGCAGCACTCCTCGGTGAGGTAGGCGATCACATCCAGCATCAGGGGAATATTGGCGCGGTAGCGCAGAAAGCGCCCCTCCTGCTCCACCGACAGCAGACCGGTGTTGAGCATCGCCTTGAGGTGAAACGAGAGGGTATTGGGGGCAATATCGAGCTCGCTGGCCAGTTCACCGGCGACCCGCCCCTCCAGCCCGGCCTTCACCAGCAGCCGCCATACATCGAGCCGGATGCCGGATGCCAGCGATTCAAAGACCTTGGTGGCCATCTCTTTGTTCATCTACACTCCCCTTGGTGTGACCTTTTATTTCAACTATACAAGAATTATTGAAATGATCAAGATACGTACCGAAGCGAAGATACGAGGTTCTGACATCAAACCGAGCAAAAAGGGGAATCGACGAGTGAACAACCGTTGCGGACGAGCACACAGGGCTCGTCGCAGATAAACAGACGCCCTCCAGAGGGAGGGCGTATCAGAGCGTTTGACCCGCCAGCACAGTCAGCGCTGTCGGGGCAATCAGACGAACGCGTGCCTTATTTGGCAGCAGGCACTGCGTTAAAGGTGAGCAGGGCCGCCTTGTTGGCATCGCTCAGAGTCAGCTGGTTGCCGTTGATGGAGTAGGTTGCCACCTTCTCCAGCTTTTGCAGGAACTCGGTCTCTTTGTTCATGGCGTCGCCGATGCACATCATGCGAGTGGAGCCCATGGCGCCCAGCGTCAAGACACCGTCACCCTGCTTGGTGATACCGCCAAAATAGCGGTTGCAGCCACCCTTGCCCGCCACCTTGCCGTCGACCACTTGCAGGGTGAAGGTATCGCCGGTGGCGCCTTGCAACTGCCAGCTGGATGCTTGCAGTTGAGCCATGCTGGAACCTGTTGCCATTGCGCAGCCTCCCAGTGCCAGCGCGGCCAGCAGAGTCAGTTTCTTGTTCATGGATTCACCTCTTAATGATTAGAGCCATCAATACGGCAGCCTGTTTATCATGGCTGGCGCCCATGCCAAAGGATTTTATTGTGATCTCCCTTCACTTTACTACCAGCTGGCATGTGCCATGCTTAGGCTCAGTTCCGGACCCAGGGAGGGGAAACGAATGGTCAAATCACTCATCATCACACTGCTTGCAACCTGCGCCAGCATGGCTGTTCAGGCCGCCGACTGGGCAGTGGTTCAGCCGCAATCCAACCCGTCTCTCTATGTCAAAAGTTACTCGGGTGTGCTGCTCAATGGCCATAGCCATCACAGCGACAGTTTTGATCTCTGGCTGGTCAATAGCGGCTATCAATATCCGGTGGTGGATGATGTAACCCTCTTTATGGAAGCGGGCCCGGCAGTGGCGGATCAAAATCGCACATCCGGATTCAATATGAGTTCGGGGGTGCGCTACCAGCTCTCTCCAGCATTCAATATCGGCAGCCAGATCAAGCATCTCGATCTCAACAAGGCCAGCACCCTGCTGGAGCTCAACTCCAGCCTGCTGCTGACCCCCAGACTCTCCCTCACCGCCAACTACGGCGTCAGCGCCATCACTGCCGATCAGGCGCTGAGCCTGGGGGTCGGTTTCAACTTCTGAATCAGATCAGCGGCGTGGCACTCACCACCACGCCGTTGCGATCCGCATAGACGTAATCCCCTTCGTGGATGGTCACCCCGGCAAAACTGACCACAGCCCCCAGCTCTCCCAATCCTCGCTTCTCGGTCTTGACCGGACAGGCCGCCAGCGCCTTGATCCCGAGCGCCAATGTCGCCAGGGTGCCCACATCCCGCGCCGCGCCGTGGATCAGGATCCCCTCCCACCCCTGCTCCATCGCCTTGACCGCCAGTTGATCGCCAAGCAGCGCACGGCGCAGCGAGCCGCCGCCGTCGATCACCATCACCTTGCCGTGACCGGGGCGGGTCACCAGATCCCGCACCAGACTGTTGTCTTCATAACAGGAGAGCGTTACGGCGCGACCATAAAAGAGGGCCTTGCCGCCAAAATCCTGAAACACCGGGTCGGCCACTTGCAGCAAGTCGCCATGTTGATCGCAGAGGTCAGGCAGGAGATCCAGCATGATTTGATTCCTTTCAGATGCATGAAGGTGTTCATTCTTTCATCAGGCAAGGTTTCTGGCAATCCAGAAGGATTCAATATTGCCCAAGCAAACTGCTGATTTATCCGTCAATACCGGTGTCAGCCAGAGCTGGCCATCCTCCACCCAGTAGATGGCGTTCTGGCCAAAACGGGCAGCCAGCTGACGGGCTTGTGGCTGGGATAGCGCCACCGCCAGCGATGACTCCTGCCAGCATTCATCCGGGTCAGATCCCCAAAATGGCCCCACCACGGGCACCTGCAAATCCACGGTCAGATGGCGCCACAGCGCCCGTTCCCGCCGCATATTGCGTCGTTCTATGACCCACTGGCTGGCCGGATTCCAGGCTGTGATGATGGCAAAAGCAGACCAATCTGGTGGCTCAAATGGCGCGATAAAGCAGATTTTCTTGTAGTTTTCCCACAAATTCATGTCAATCACATGTTACATTCCATTACATTTTGTAGGGGCGAAAACCCGGTTCAGGCCAAGTATGATGCTGCTGTGCCAGGGTTTGACCTATATCAAAACAGAGTTAAAAAGTTGCTATCTGACGGCAAAGAGTGTTGTTATGCTCCTGTTAACTGATAAAATGCGGCCACTTTCGTAATGGACGACCTTTCCAGGCTCTGCTCGACCAGACTTGTCGGGAACCTATAAGTGGCACAGGGATACTTGCCGGTACTGATGCCTAATTCGCGATATTCCGACCTGACTCTCATACCCAGGATGACGTAATAAATTTTCAGGATCAGTCAGGAAATCGGTTTGAAACGCCAAAGAGTGTTAAATTTAAGATAATTAACTGATAAGAATCTGGGAATACTCATGCAAACACCACACATTCTGATCGTCGAAGACGAACTGGTCACACGCAATACCCTGAAAAGCATTTTTGAAGCCGAAGGCTACATCGTGCTCGAAGCCAACAACGGCGACGAGATGCACCAAGCCCTCACTTCCCACACCATCAATCTGGTGATCATGGACATCAACCTGCCAGGCAAGAACGGCCTGCTGCTGGCCCGTGAGCTGCGTGAGAACGACAACATCGCCCTGATGTTCCTGACCGGTCGTGACAACGAAGTGGACAAGATCCTGGGTCTGGAGATCGGCGCCGATGATTACATCACCAAGCCGTTCAACCCGCGCGAGCTGACCATCCGTGCCCGCAACCTGCTGAGCCGCACCATGAACGTGGCTGCCGGTGGCGAAGAGAAGAAGCTGGTTGAGCGCTACCTGTTCAACGGCTGGGCGCTGGATATCAACAGCCGCGCACTGGTCAGCCCGACTGGCGACATGTTCAAGCTGCCGCGCTCCGAGTTCCGCGCCATGCTGCACTTCTGCGAAAACCCGGGCCAGATCCAGACCCGTGCCGAGCTGCTGAAGAAGATGACAGGCCGCGAGCTCAAGCCCCACGACCGTACCGTCGATGTGACCATCCGTCGCATTCGCAAACACTTCGAAAGCGTCAACGATACTCCGGAGATCATCGCCACCATCCACGGTGAAGGCTACCGTTTCTGTGGTGAACTGGAGCAGGAATAAGCTCCCGCTACGCTGTTGATCTGAAAAGGCGCCTCGAGCGCCTTTTCTGTCTCTGCGGTTTGCCTTAAAAGCCGAGAAACCGTGAGCGTGACGTCGAACGGCGCACAAGACAGCTTCAAAACAAAAAGCCCACTCGCAGGAGTGGGCTTTTTGTTTTGAAGCTGGAGCGGGCAGCGGGAATCGAACCCGCATCATCAGCTTGGAAGGCTGAGGTAATAGCCATTATACGATGCCCGCCTGGCATCTGAAATTTGGAGCGGGTGATGGGAATCGAACCCACGTATGCAGCTTGGGAAGCTACCGTTCTACCATTGAACTACACCCGCGTCAGGGCTCCTACTATATGCATTTTGCCGCCGAGCGCAATGGCGCCTTTGCCACTTTTTTCAATAAATCAATCTGTTCGGACAAGGATTGAACAGACGGTTGCTTTTTCAATCAAACATTTTCAACACAGATAATTTACAAGGTTGCCAAGGCCAAACGGCAAGGATAGTCTTGCGCCACTCGACGCGAGGATGGTGGTAATGGATAAAAAAACGCAAAAACGTCTCTATGGCTGGTTGCGCAAGCAATCGAGTCACGGTCGCCGCTGGATCACGATATCCATCGCTTTTGGCCTTGGCCAGGGCATTCTGATGGTGGCGCAAGCCTGGCTGCTGGCGACCCTGTTGCACGGCTTTATCATCGAAGGCTCAACGCCTGAGCAATCCATCACGCTCTTTATTACCCTGCTGCTGGTGACGATTGGCAAAGCGGCGCTGGCCTACGGCCGCGAAGTGGCCAGTTTCAAGGCGGGCAGCGCGGTGCGCCAGACCATCCGCCAACTGGTGCTCACGCGCTTGAGCCGTCTCGGCCCAGCCTATATACAGCGCCGTCCGGCCGGTAGCTGGGCCAGCCTGCTGCTGGAACAGATTGAAAACATGCAGGATTTCTTCTCCCGCTATCTGCCGCAGATGGCCATCGCCGTCTTTATTCCGGTGGTCATTCTGGTGGCTGTATTCCCGGTCAACTGGGCGGCAGGTCTGATCCTTCTGGGCACTGCCCCCCTCATCCCTATCTTTATGATCCTGGTGGGTGTGGGCGCCGCCGATGCCAACCGCCGCAACTTTCAGGCGCTGGCCCGTCTCTCCGGCCACTTCCTCGATCGGCTGAAAGGGCTGCGTACCCTGCAACTCTTTATGCGTACCCAGGCAGAAGGTGACGCCATTCGCGACGCCTCGGAAGATTTTCGCGAACGCACCATGGAGGTGCTGCGCCTGGCGTTTTTGAGCACCGCCGTGCTGGAGTTCTTCGCCGCCATTTCAGTGGCACTAGTCGCCGTCTACTTCGGCTTCTCTTATATCGACCATCTGAACTTTGGTAGCTATGGGGTCAAGGTCACCCTCTTTACCGGCCTGTTCGTGCTGTTTCTCGCCCCCGAGTTCTACGCCCCGCTGCGGGAACTGGGTGCCCACTACCACGCCAAGGCGCAGGCCATTGGCGCTGCCGAGCAGCTGCTGGAATTCCTCGAAGCCGAGGTGAGCGAACCGGCCGCAGGCACGGCGCCGTTCCATGCCGACAGCCCGGTCAAGGTAGAAGCCAAAGGCCTTGAAGTGCTGAGCGCCGAGGGCAAGGTGCTGGTCGGCCCCATCGACTTCACCCTGGAAGCCGGTTCACGTACCGCCCTCATCGGCGTCAGCGGCGCAGGCAAGAGCGCGCTGGTCAACGCCCTGCTCGGCTTTGCCCCCTATCGCGGCGAGCTCAAGGTCAACGGACAGGAACTCGCCACCCTCGACATGAGCCAGTGGCGCCTGCAACTGGGCTGGCTCTCGCAAAACCCGCAGCTGTTCCACGCCTCCTTGCGCGACAACCTGCTGCTGGCCAAGCCAACGGCCAGCGATGCCGAGCTGGAAGATGCCCTGAAACGGTCGCAGGCGTGGGAATTTGCCATGGAGAAGGGGCTCGACTATCCGGTCGGCGATCAGGCGGGCGGCCTCTCGGTCGGTCAGGCCCAGCGCCTTGCCCTGGCCCGTACCCTGCTCAAATCAACCCAGCTGATGGTGCTCGATGAGCCGACCGCCAGTCTGGATCGCCACTCCGAACGCGCCATCATGACCACCATTGAGCAGGCGATGGCTGGCCAGACCCTGCTGATGATCACCCACCGCCTCGACCAGCTTACCAAGATGGACAAGATAATGGTGCTGGCCCGCGGCCAGCTGGTGGAGCAAGGCAGCTTCCAACAATTGAGTCAGGCGGATGGGCCTTTTGCCCGCCTGCTCTCCCAACGTTCCGGAGGTTCTCTCGATGAGTGATCTGTTGCCGTTTCTGCGCCTCTATCGCCAACACTGGCTCAGCCTCACCATTGGTTTGCTGCTGGCGCTGGTGACCCTGGCCGCCGGCATGGGGCTGCTCTCCCTCTCCGGCTGGTTCCTCTCCGCCGCTGCCGTGGCGGGGATGACAGTTGCGACGACCCATGCCTTTAACTACATGACCCCTGCAGGCGGGGTGCGCTTCTTCTCCATCGTCCGTACCGCCGGTCGCTGGGGTGAGCGGGTCGTGAGCCACGACGCCACCTTCCGGGTACTGACCCGACTGCGGGTCTGGTTCTGGCAGAAACTCTCGCCGCTATCCACCGGTACCCTGGCCGGTTTCCGTCAGGCGGATCTACTCAACCGACTGGTGGCCGACATCGATGCGATGGACCACGTCTATCTGCGGCTGATCACCCCCATAGGCGCGGCCCTGCTCAGCACCGCCGGACTGGTCTTCTTCCTGTCGTTTTTCGACAGCCGTCTCGCCCTCACCCTGGGGGCCATTCTGCTGTTTGGCATGATTGCCCTGCCGCTGGTGTTCTACTTCCTCGGCCGTCGCCCCGGTCAGGCGCTGATTGCCGAAAAATCGACCTTGCGCACCCGGATGGTGGACTATCTGGATGGTCAGGCCGAGCTGCAGATGTTTGCCGCCGCCCCCAAGGCGCTGGGTGAGCTGCAACAAGCCGAACAGGCACTGCTCGTCGCGCAGGCCCGCATGGCCAAGGTGAGCGGGCTGGCCAACTTCTCGGTGCAACTGCTGAGCGGCTGGACCCTGACCCTGATGCTCTGGCTGGCCGGTCATGGGGTAGCGGGCGCTGCGCCCGACCCCATCACCGCATTGATGGTCTTTGCCACCCTGGCAAGCTTCGAGGCACTGATACCGCTGGCGGGGGCTTTCCAGCACCTCTCCACCAGCCTCACCTCGGCACGCCGCCTGAACGAGATCCTGCAAGAGGCCAAAGCCCCCGTGTGGGGCAACGAGCAGACCCATGCCACCGCTGGCGCGCTGCAGATCAATGACCTCTATTTTGGCTACCCCGGCAACCCCCAGCCGGTGCTGCGTGGCTGCACCCTGCAACTGCACGCCGGTGAGAAGCTGGCGCTGCTGGGCCAGACCGGCTGCGGCAAATCGACTCTGATGGGGCTGCTGACCCGTGAGTGGAGCCCGCAGGCTGGCAAGATCCTGCTGGGTGGCAAGCCGCTCACCGACTACAGCGAAGGGGCGCTGCGCGCCTCCATCTCGGTGGTGAGCCAACGGGTGCACCTGTTTGCCGATACCCTGCGGGGCAACCTCAAACTGGCCGCCCCGACCGCCACTGACGAGCAGTTGATTGCGGTGCTGACCCAGGTCGGACTGGCCAATCTGCTGGAAGATGAGGCGAGCCTCGACGCCTGGCTCGGTGACGGCGGCCGCCCCCTCTCCGGTGGTGAGCGTCGCCGTATCGGCATCGCCCGCGCCCTGCTGCACGATGCGCCGCTCTGGCTGCTGGACGAACCGACCGAAGGGCTCGACAGTCAGACCGAGCGGGAGATCATGGATCTACTGTTCAAGCTTGGGGCAGATCGCACCTTGCTGCTCATCTCCCACCGCCTGCTGGGGATGGAGCAGATGGACCGGATTGCCCTGATGGAAGAGGGACAGATCCGCCTCTGCGCCCCTCATGACGAGCTGCTGGGGGATGATTACTACCGCAGCCTCTATCAACGACTGGCTCCGGTTTGATATCAGCCTGATGGGGCTCACACCCTGACAACCGGGCGCAAAACGGGGCTGGTCGCCGCAGGCGGCTGGCCCCTATAATGTCCCCCTCATTATTCAACAAGATGCCGACATGGAGCGCCTGCGCATTTCTACTGTCCTCATCACCGACACAAGATACGAGACGATGAAACGCCTGATCCTGATGATGCCCCTGATTGCCTCCGGCTGTGCCAACTACGCCTTCAACAGCAATCTGGATAAAGAGAACTTCGACGAATACTTCAAACCCGGTAGCGTGCGCATCTATGAACAGGATGAGCTGGCTGACCTCAACTACCTCTACCTCGGCACCATCGAGGGTGAATCCTGCCAGGCCGATGCCAACCAGCCGGTGCCCAACGCCGGTGAAGCGCGCACCCTGGCTCGCCGCCGCGCAGCCGACATGGGCGGCAACGGCGTCACCATCGACAAATGCGCCGAGTTCAGCGACACCCCGGGCTGCCTGAAACAGGTGATCTGCTACGGGCAGGCGCTGAAAGTGGCCGAAGAGAAGTAACCCGCTGTCATGGCCCTCGCTATCGTTCGCCTTGGCAGCCCGCGCCTGCCCGATGAGGGGCTGCGGATCGGCACGGTGCGCCGCCCGCCCCGCGGCGTACCCAAGAGCGAATTTGCCAGCCAGCATTGGTACGATGTCTGGTTCCCCAATCTGGCCCCCAGCAGCGAAACCATGAAGCTGGGGCAGGCAGCCGAGACACCCGCCCAATGGGCGGCGTTTGGCAAACAGTACAAGGCCGAGATGGCGCAACCTGCCGCCAGGCATGATCTGGCGCTGCTGGCCGCCCTCTCCCACACCACCAATCTGTCGGTGGGTTGCTACTGCGAGCAGGAGTCCCGCTGCCATCGCACAATTTTGAAAGAGCTGCTGGTAGCCGCGGGGGCCGCCATCCGCTAACTCGGCGAGCGACAGCGATGGGATGGGGAATCGCGTCAGCCTGTATTCGGCAACCATCAGACATTGGATAGAGAGAGAGCATCCCGCGGGCTGCCCTCTCTCGTTGTATTCACACCTGCCGCGCCACGCTTGGTAGCAGCGGCTCGATGCACCCTCTCTTATTGCAGACTGGGCTCCAGCAACTGCTGCCGTAGCGCAGTCTCCTCGGCCTGAGTCATGGCATGTTCCGCCACCTCGGCGGCAGGCTCGATGGCCAGCCAGTGGGCAAGATCGGCGGCGGTCTCCTCCAGCGGCCGGAAGTTCAACCCGTGGACGATGGCCGCCTCGGCGCTTATAGAGCCGTAACCGGTAAACTCCGCCTGCGCGCAGGGCAAGAGGGTGGGATAGCTCTGCCAGGGCTCAATACCGGCTGCCATCAGGGTCGACCAAGGCAACCATTCGGGCTGGATGGGGCGAGCGGGCTGCAACCGGGCGCTCAGCCGCTCCAGCCAGTCACTCAAGGTAATACCGGGTTTGAGCAGGTTGAATATGCCCCCCAACTGCTGCTCGGCCGCGCGCAACACAAACTCGGCGCAGTCGCGCACATCGAGATACTGCAAACGATCCTCACCACTGCCCGGCAGCAACCAGGGCCCGCCCTGCTGCACCCGCTTAATCCACCAGGCCATGCGACCGGTGGGATCATGGGGGCCGCACAGCACGCCCGGGCGCAGGATGCAAAGCCGCTCGCCCCAGCGGGCGCGATACTCCTCCTCGCACAACACCTTGAGGGGGCCATAGTCAGTGGGCATTTCACCTTCGGGGATAGGGTGCAGGGGCGCCGACTCATCCATTCCGGGCATTGAGAAATCGCGATAGACGCTGATGGTGGAGATAAAGATCAGCCGCGCGCAGCGCCCGAGCAAGGCGGCAGAGAGGCTTGCCGCCTGCTCGGGGCGATAGCAGCAGGTGTCGATGACGAGATCCCACTGCAACCCGGCCCCTTGCAGGGCGCTCAGGCTATTGTCCCTGTCGCCGGTGAGCTGCACCAGATCGTGCCAGTCTGGATGCTGGTGCAGGCCGCGGTTGAACAGCGTCACTTCATGGCCCCAATCCAGTGCCAGCGCGGTGAGGTGGCGCCCCAAAAAGCCGGTGCCACCGATAATCAGCAGTTTCATCCCTCTCCCTCCCTTCGGCGCGAGTGCGCACATTTCATCCTGATGCGCCCGTTGCCACCACCCTACGCAACTTGGCGCGCGGGCACAGCCCCCGACTGGCCGGGATGGGACAGGGATCACGGCAGCGCCGCAGAAAAGGGCGTAGTGAGGCCAAGCCTGCGTTTTGGGGCCACCTGTGCTAAATTGCCGGGGTTTTCAGTCAGGATCCGCCATGAAGTTCGAAATCGACACCCTCGGGATCATCCGCTCTCCCTACAAGGAGAAGTTCGCCATCCCCCGCCAGCCCGGTCTGGTCAAATCGGCCCGCGCCCGCCTCGAGCTGCTCCCCCCTTACGATCAGCCGGATGTGCTGCGCGGCATCGAGCAGTTCTCCCATCTGTGGCTCAGCTTCGTCTTTCATCAGACCATGGCGCAGGGCTGGCACCCGACTGTGCGCCCGCCACGACTTGGCGGCAACGAACGGGTCGGCGTCTTTGCCACTCGCTCCACCTTCCGCCCCAATCCGCTAGGGCTCTCGGTGGTCGAGCTGCACGGGGTCGGTCGCGAGCGGGGCAAGCTGTGGCTGGAGTTGGGGGCGGTGGATCTGCTCGATGGCACCCCCATCGTCGATATCAAACCCTATATTCCCTATGCCGACAGCCTGCCGGATGCCCGTGGTGGCTTTGCCCCCGACGCACCCACCCCGCCGCTGGCGGTGAACTTCAGTGCCGAGGCCGAGCAGCAGTTGCAACCCTGGCTCAATGCCCATCCCGAGCTGCGCCAGCTGGTGAGCGAAGTGCTGGCACAAGATCCGCGCCCCGCCTACAAGAAGGGCAAGCCCGATGAGAAGGAGTACGGGGTGCGGCTGTTTGACTGCAACGTCCGTTTTCGCATCAGCGAGCCGGATTGCGTGGTGCTGGCCATCGAGCCCGCCTGAACCTGGGCGGGCCGACATCACTGATGCTATTTCACGCCTTCTTCACATCACAAGGGGCTTAATGAGCCTGTAAATTGTGTGGCATTGATCAGACTATCCGCTCGGTTACCAGTGATACCATGCAGACAGTAGAGGGTATCTCCTCTCTGACTGATGCCAGCGGCAGACTGCCGGTTGATGGCAAGCATGGCAGCCCGGCTATTGCCGCCAAGGGATCAGGCCTCGCCCCGACACGCTTGAGTGCGGGGATGCCACACGGATGTGACAACACTTCGAAGGAACAAACCTATGCTGATGAACAGTGAACAACGTTATGGCACCCTGAATATCGGGCTGCACTGGCTGACCCTGTGGGCCATGATCGCCGTCTACGCCCTGATCGAATTTCGCGATATCTTTCCCAAGGGGGACCCTGGCCGGGATCTGATGAAGGAGTGGCACTTTATGCTGGGGCTGCTTATCTTCGCCCTGGTCTTTGTCAGACTGGCCCTGCGCTGGATGAGCCCGACACCCCGTATCGTGCCCGAGCTATCCCCGCTCATGCACAAGCTGGCAAAACTGGCCCACCTCGCCCTCTACGGTTTTCTTATTCTTACCCCGCTGTTTGGCTGGCTGCTGCTGAGCGCCGCGGGCAAGCCCATCCCCTTCTTCGGGCTTGAGCTGCCTGCCCTGCTTTCCCCAAGTCCGGATATCAAGGGGCTGATCAAGGAGGTGCACGAAACCTTGGGCAATATCGGTTACGCCCTGATCGGCCTGCACACAGTGGCCGCCCTCTATCACCACCATATTCTCAAAGACAACACCCTCACCAATATGCTGCCGCCGCGCCGCAGCTAACAAGCAGCAGAACAAAACAGAAGGGGCGCACATTGCCCCTTCTGTTTTTTGAACGCGACAAGACCGGTGTCTCTGAAGCGGCCCACTGCTCAGGCCTCTGACAGGTCTCTACAAGCAGAACGCCTTATGATTCAGTCCCGATACAGGAGCTGCACGATAGGATTCGAATTGACTCAAAGCGACATACACTTTCTAATTGACAGTCTGGACCCCTATGACCGTTCACATCATGAAAATTCTGTTGGTCGAAGACGACAAGCTGCTCAATCACCACCTCTCCTCTCTGCTGACCGAAGCCAACAATCAGGTATACAGCACCGATCAGGCCGGAATTGCGTTGCACTATGCCGCCGACTACCCCATTGATGTGGCGATCATCGATCTCGGTCTGCCCGATATGGATGGCTTGCAGTTGATCCGCCAACTGCGCGAACGGCAGATCCCCTTCCCCATCATTGTGCTGACCGCCCGTGGCAACTGGCAGGACAAGGTCGAAGGACTGGAGGCGGGGGCTGATGACTATCTGGTCAAACCGTTCCAGAAAGATGAGTTGCTGGCCCGCCTCAATGCCTTGATGCGCCGCAGCGCCGGCTTTATCTCCCCCAGAGTGAAGGCCGGTGATTACGAGCTGGATCTCTCCCGCAAGGAGCTGACCATCGACGGTGAAGTGGCAGTGCTCACCAGCTTTGAATACCTGATTCTGGAGTACCTGATGCGCAACGCCCGTCAGGTGGTCTCCAAGCAGCAGTTACTCGACCAGCTCTACGGCGATGGAGAGGGGGATCCCAACACCATAGAGGTGATGGTGAGCCGCCTGCGCAAAAAGCTGGATCCGGAAGGGACGATTCAACCCATCTCGACCATCCGTCGTCAGGGCTACATCTTCAACCTCTCCTGTAGCTGATGCAGTTTCATCTGCCACGTCCCATCAGGATGCTCCGCAGCTCTCTGCACATCAAACTGCTGCTCAGTTCGCTGCTGGTCATCGCACTGAGCATGGGGTTCGCCGTCTATGCTCTCTACCTCGGCCACATGGAGGAGCAGAGCCAGAAGGCGAGCGCCGGCATGCAGGAGAACCTGGCCAAGATGTTCTCCTCTACCAAGCCAGTCAACAGCGAAGCCACCGAGATCGGACGCATTTCCCGCCAGGTCAGTAACAGCAATCTCGATACGCTGATCTGTCGTGCCGATGGCGAGCTGATTTGGTCGAGCCTCCATATGCCGGAGGTGATCAAGGCCAAACAGACCATCTGTCGGGACCTGATGAAGTATCTGGGGGGAATGGATCTCGACTACTTCTTCAAGAAGCACACCATCAAGAACGGCGAGAGCTACTTCGTCTACAGCCTGCGTTTTACCCGCAATCCCGGCAGCGGCACCACAGCCTACTACGTGGTGATGATTGACTCGGCCAAACGCTATCACGAAGAGTCCCGCGCCTACCTCTACCAGACGGCCAAACAGGCGTTGCTCGCCTATCTGCTGCTGGCCGGGCTGCTGCTGCTCACCACCTTCTGGAGCCTCCGCTCCCTGCGCACTATCGCCAATCAGCTCGACGACATCCGGGCAGGCAAGCGGGATGCTATCGCCCATGATTTTGAACGGGAGTTGGCCCCGCTGACCG
Source organism: Aeromonas sp. 600948 (assembly GCF_049174875.1). NCBI lineage: Bacteria > Pseudomonadati > Pseudomonadota > Gammaproteobacteria > Aeromonadales > Aeromonadaceae > Aeromonas > Aeromonas sp. 600948. The sequence continues at coordinate 53,275 of NZ_JAAKTY010000002.1, read as the reverse complement.
ACTCCATCAACCAGTTGCTGGAGAACGAACGCCAGCAGACCCAGCGCTACCAGCATGCCCTCAACGATCTCGCTCACAGCCTGAAAACACGGCTGGCGCTGATCCAGATCACCACCCGCGAAATGAAGCTGGGGAGGGAGATCCACGACAACATCAATGAACAGATCCTCACCATGGATCAGATGATCCAGTACCAACTCAGACGAGCCGTCACCGGTCGCCAGCGCCTCGCCAGCAAGGGCACCGAGCCGGTACCGCTCATCGAGAAGCTGCTGGCCAGTCTGGCCAAGGTCTATCGCCACAAGAAGCTGCAGACCCACTTCCAGTTCGATGATGATGCCCTCTTCCACGGCGAACAGGGCGATCTGATGGAACTGATGGGCAACCTGCTCGACAACGCCTGCAAATTTGCCATCAGCGAAGTGAAGGTGACGGTACGCCGCCATCTCGATCGGTTACGCATCGAGGTAGAAGATGATGGCCCGGGCATCGATCCGGCCAAATCGGAGCAGATCTTTCAGCGTGGCGTGCGCGCTGACAGCTCGCCCGGCCAGGGCATCGGTCTGGCTGTCGTGACCGAGATCGTTCACAGCTACGGCGGCCAGATCCGGGTCGATGAATCTCCCCTCGGCGGTGCCCGCTTTACCCTGAATCTTCCCTGACACCGGATGGGCAAGGCCACGAGCCCTGCCAACCGCTCCATCGCCCTCCCCGGGGTTAAAAAATCCTGCCTGGCACCACCCAATTCAGCAATATGCTATCGAGATGCTTGAGATGTGAGGCATCTCGGTTAAGCTATGGCCGACTCGTTTGTTAACCATTTGATGGATCTTTAATCGCACTATGGAAAACATGTTTGAAAGATTGATGTACGCATCCCGCTGGATCATGGCCCCCATCTATCTTGGGCTCAGCCTCATACTGCTGGCACTGGGGGTGAAATTCTTTCAGGAGATCCTCCATATCCTGCCCAACATACTGGAGATGAAAGAGGTGGATCTGGTGCTGGTCACACTGTCGCTGATCGATATCACCCTGGTGGGGGGACTTATCGTGATGGTGATGTTTTCCGGCTATGAGAACTTCGTCTCGCGCCTCGATGTAGGGGATGAGAGCGACAAACTGGTGTGGCTCGGCAAGCTCGATGCCGGCTCCCTGAAAAACAAGGTCGCCGCCTCCATTGTCGCCATCTCCTCCATTCACCTGCTCAAGGTGTTTATGAATGCCGAAAACCTCCCCAACGACAAGATCAAGTGGTACCTGCTGATCCACATCACCTTTGTCCTCTCGGCCTTCGCCATGGGCTACCTCGACAAGCTGACCCGCAAATAGAAGTCAGCCTGCGATAGACGCTATGCCCGATAACACGACATGGACCGGGCATAGCGGTCGCCCCGAGCTGGGGATGGATTGGCAACGGGGATAAGCAAGTCACCAACATAGATGGCCGCCCGCCTTGGCCGGTATTGTGGCCGCCTTGAATGCCATGGCGGCATTCTCTACAATGACCCACTTTTTATTCATTTCGGGTTATATCGATGAGCGATACCAGCACCAAACCGGCTCTGCCGGATCACCTCTCCTGCAATCCCCGCAGCCCTCACTATGTGGCAGCCTGCTTCGAGCACCCGATCGGTATTCGCCTGAACGGCAAAGAGCGCACCGATGTCGAGGAGTACTGCATCAGTGAAGGCTGGGTGAAGATCCCCTCCCCCAAGGCGCTGGATCGCCGTGGTCAACCCATCCTGATCAAACTCAAGGGCACCGTCGAAGCCTATTACAGCTAATCGCGGCAACCCGCTTCGGGTAAAACAGAAGGCCACCCTCGCGGTGGCCTTCTGTTTTTCGGCATTTGTGCTGGCATCTGCGCTCGCATCGTCGCCAGCACCAGACCATATTTCTCGCCGGGCAGCCCTTATACCCCCAACCGATCGCGCAAGGTGTACCAGGCGGCGCCCGCGGCGGTGAAGGGAATGCGGAACAGGCGACCGCCCGGGAAGGGGTAGTGCGGCAGCTTGGCAAAGGCATCGAAGCGCTCCGCCTGACCGCTCAGCACCTCGGAGAGCAGCTTGCCCGCCAGATGGGTACAGGTGACACCGTGGCCGCTGTAGCCCTGCATGTAGTAGATGTTGGGGCCGATGCGACCAAACTGTGGCAGCCTCGACAGGGTGAGCAGGAAATTGCCTGTCCAGGTGTACTCCACCTTGACGTCTTTAAGCTGGGGGAAGGTCTTGAGCATCTTGGGGATGATCAGCCGCTCGATATCTGCCGGATCCCGTGCGCCATAGACCACGCCGCCGCCATAGATCAGCCGGTGATCGGCGCTGGTGCGGTAGTAGTCGAGCAGGTAGTTGCAATCCTCCAGGCAGTAATTCTGCGGCAGCAGCTCGCGGGCCCGCTCCTCCCCCAGCACCTCGGTGGCGATCACCTGGGTGCCGCAAGGCATGCTCTTGCCGGCAAGCTCGGGCACCAGATTGCCGAGGTAGGCGTTACCGGCCACCACTATGTAGCGCGCCTTCACCGCTCCTTTGGCGGTCTTGACCAGAGCAGGCTGGCCCGGGGTGATGCTAGTAACGGCAGACTGCTCGAAGATCTGCCCACCCTGCATGCGGATCGCTTCAGCCTCGCCGAGAGCCAGATTGAGGGGGTGAATATGGCCGCCGCTCTTGTCGAGCAGGGCGCCGACGTAGCGATCGCTCGCCACCACTTCGCGCACGCCTCTGGCATCGAGCAGCTCCAGCTTGTCGTTGCCCCACTTCTGCCAGCGCGCCTGCTGCGCCTTGAGCTCGTGGAACTGTTTCTCGGTCTCGGCGGCAAAGACGCCCCCCTCCTGCAGATCGCACTGGATGTTGTAGCGTTTGATCCGCTCGCGGATGATCTGCCCCCCCTCAAACAGCATGGAACCGAGCAGCCTGGCCTGATCCGGCGGGCAGTTCGCTTCTATGGTGTCAATGTCGCGGCTGTAGGAGTTGACTATTTGGCCGCCGTTGCGGCCGCTGGCGCCAAAACCGATCCGGGCTGCCTCCAGTACCACCACCTTGTAGCCCTTCTCCACCAGATGCAGGGCACTGGAGAGGCCGGTATACCCCGCCCCGATGACGCAGACATCGCACTCCAGCTGCTCGGTCAGTGTCGGGTAGGGCGCGTGTTTATTGGCGCTGGCTGCGTAGTAACTGTTTACATGTTCGGTCATGATCCTGTTTCCTTACCGGTTTGGTTGGCAAACCCTATTCCAAGATTAAAAACTGGCCGGGGTATGGGCACTGACGATGCGACAGGTCTCCCCCGACGGATTGCTGAAGCTGTGGGGTTCGCCTGTGTCGATTACATAGCTGTCACCCGCCTCCAGCTGATAACTCTCTCCTGCCACGGTCAGGATCACCGAACCCTCCAGCACAGTGCCCACCTCTTCTCCCTGGTGGGTCACCTGACCACCGGTGTCGGTGCCCGGGGGGTAGGTCTCCAGCATAAAGCCGAGCTGGCGGCGGTTGTTGCCGTTGTGCACCAGCTTCATCGAGACCCCCTGACTGCCCAGCTCGATCAACTGATCACCCTTGATCACCACCTGCGGCGGGCGACTCAGCTCCTCTTCGGCAAAAAAGCGTGACAATGGCAAGCCATATACGGTGAGCAGCTTTTGCAGCGAGGCGACCGAGGGGCTCACCTTATCCTGCTCGATCATGCAGATAGCACCGTGGGTCAGGCCGCTCAGCTCGGCCGCCCTCCGCTGGGAGAGCCCCAGTTGATGACGCACCGCCGCCAGCCGCTCCCCCATGCTAGCCTGCCGTGCAGCCCCCTGACCGGAGCGGGTACTGCTGCTCTGGGTTGGCGCCCCGCTCATGGCAGGCCTCCGCCATCGATTCCCTTGTCACGTTGGTACATTGGCCACCTCCCTGTTGCCACTGGTTAAAATAGCGGACCAGCCATGGCATCACTGTTTGCTATCTTACACAGCCTGGCGTTCATTATTTTGCACACCACTTATCGTGCGATACCCTGTTCATCTGGTTAAACTGCGCTACACAGCCCAATTTCTAGCATGCAACACACCAACAATTCAAATATATTTAACACTTGAAAAACATTTGCGCTCAATTTATGGTCTCTCTGTGCTTATTATTTTATACGGCAGCAGTACAGGATGAGCCGCATCATCGCCACCTTGCTGCCAGGTTTCATCATCGAGGCTTGCCATGTCCGCTACCAGTTCCAATCAAAGCTTGATCAAATCCCGTGCCTATATAGCTGGTCACTGGTGCGAGGCCGCCAGCGGCCGCACCTTCGAGGTGACCAATCCTGCCAGCGGGGCCGTCATTACCCAGGTGCCCGACATGGATGCCGAGGATACCCGCCGCGCCATCGCGGCCGCCCACGCGGCGCAACCCGCCTGGGCTGCGCTGACCGCCAAGGAGCGCAGCAACAAGCTCTACGCCTGGTTTGCCGCCATCACAGCCCATAGCGACGAGCTGGCGCGCATCATGACCTGCGAGCAGGGCAAGCCGCTGGCGGAAGCAAAGGGCGAGGTGGCCTATGGCGCCAGCTTTATCCAGTGGTTCGCCGAGGAGGGCAAGCGCGCCTACGGCCGCACCATCCCGGGTTTTAGCGGCGATCGCCGGCTGGCCACCATCAAGCAGCCGGTCGGGGTAGTCGCCGCCATCACTCCGTGGAACTTCCCCATTGCCATGATCACCCGCAAGGCGGGCCCTGCGCTGGCAGCGGGTTGCACCATCGTCATCAAACCCGCCGCAGAAACGCCGCTCTGCGCGCTGGCGCTGGCGGTGTTGGCCGAGCAGGCGGGCATCCCCGCCGGTGTCATCAATATCGTCACCAGCCATCAGGCGAGCGCTGTGGGCAACGAGCTGTGCAGCAATCCGGTGGTGCGCAAGCTCTCCTTCACCGGCTCCACCCGCATCGGCAAGCTGCTGATGCGCCAGTGCGCCGACACCATGAAGAAGCTGTCGCTGGAGCTGGGCGGTAACGCCCCCTTTATCGTCTTTGACGACGCCGACCTCGACGCCGCCGTGGCCGGGGCACTCGCCTCCAAATACCGCAACGCCGGGCAAACCTGCGTCTGCGCCAACCGCATTCTGGTGCAGGCCAGTATCTATGACGCCTTCGCCGAGAAGCTGACCGCTGCCGTCAGAGCCTTCAAGGTGGGAGATGGCATGGCGGAAGGCACCCAGATCGGCCCGCTCATCAACCCCGCCGCCGCCAGCAAGGTAGCCGAGTTGGTGCAGCAATCAGTCGCCGCCGGTGCCGAAGTACTGCTGGGGGGCGAAGCCCACCCCGCCGGCCCCCTCTTCTACCAACCCACCATTTTGGGCAAGGTGGATAAAACCAACCCCATCCTGCAGGAGGAGATCTTCGGCCCGGTCGCCCCGCTGGTGCGCTTCGAGACGGAAGCTGAAGCCATCGCGCTGGCTAACGATACCCCTTATGGGCTCGCCGCCTACTTCTATGGCCGCGATATCGCCCGTGTCTGGCGCGTCGCCGAGCAGCTGGAGTACGGCATGGTCGGCATCAACGAGGGGATCATTTCAACTGAGCTGGCTCCCTTCGGCGGCATCAAGGAGTCAGGTCTGGGCCGGGAAGGGGCCGCCGAGGGGCTGGAGGAGTATCTGGAGACCAAATATCTCTGCTTTGGCGCCATTCGCTAGGGCAGTAAAACAGAGACGACAGGCCGCCGATCTGGCCCGATGGGCTGTTCGGCGGTAATGGGCGCCAGATCGCCCACCACATTTTCAGGGAATATCCGGGGCTGCGGCCCCTCAGGGAGGAAAGATGAGTCAGTCAGAATCAAACAAGGCGTGGCAAGCACGCCGTGAAGCGGCCGTGGTCAACGGCGTCGGCACCCTGCTGCCGGTCTTTATCGACCGTGCGCAAAATGCCGAGCTGTGGGATGTGGAGGGCAACCGCTACATCGACTTTGCCTCCGGCATCGCCGTGCTCAACACCGGCCACAACCACCCGAAGGTGGTGGCGGCGGTGCGCGAGCAGCTGGAAAAATTCAGCCACACCTGCTTTCAGGTCACCCCTTACCCGGGCTATATCGAGCTTGCCGAAAAGCTCAACGCCCTGGTGCCCGGCCCGACTCCGAAACGCACCCTGTTTCTCTCCACCGGTGCCGAGGCAGTCGAGAACGCCATCAAGATCGCCCGCGCCCATACCGGTCGCAGCGGCACCATCGCTTTCAAGGGGGGCTTTCACGGCCGCACCATGATGGGGATGGCGCTCACCGGCAAGGTGGTCCCCTACAAGACCGGCTTTGGCCCCTTCCCGGGTGAGGTCTACCACATCCCCTTCCCCGCCGACTATCTGGGGGTAAGTGAAGAGGATGCCCTGCACGCCCTCGATCTCTGCTTCAGCGCCGACATCGAACCCTCCCGCGTTGCCGCCATCATCATCGAGCCGGTACAGGGAGAAGGGGGCTTCTATCCTGCCTCCGCGAGCTTTATGCAAAAGCTGCGCAGCATCTGCGATCAGCACGGCATTCTGCTCATCTGTGACGAGATCCAGAGCGGCTTCTGCCGCACCGGCAAGACCTTCGCCACCGAGTATGCCGGCATCGAGCCGGACATCATGACCCTGGCCAAGAGTCTGGCGGGGGGCTTCCCGCTCTCTGCAGTAGTCGGCAAGGCAGAGATCATGAATGCCGCCAAGCCGGGGGGCCTGGGTGGCACCTATGCCGGTTCCCCCATTGCCTGCGCCGCCGCGCTGGCGGTGTTGCAGGTGATCGAAGAGGAGCAGCTCAACCAGAAGGCCCAGGCGCAAGGTGAGCAGATCAAGGCGGGACTGGAACGCATAGCCGAGCGTTTTGACTGCATAGGTCAAATTCGTGGACCCGGAGCCATGGTGGCCATGGAACTGGTGAAACAACGTGATGCCAGCCGGCCCGATCCCGACCTAACCAAACGTCTGGTGACCGAGGCGGGCAAGCGCGGTCTGATCCTGCTCTCATGCGGGGTGCGCGCAAATGTCATCCGTTTTCTCGCCCCCCTGACCACCCCTGCGGCAGTGATTGACGAAGGGTTGCGACTCCTTGAAAAATCGCTGGAGGCCGTGCTGGACTGACCAGCAGGAAAGCAATCGCTAACCTGTGCAAAAAAATGCAGTTTCGCCCCCCTTTTTTACTTGTCAAGGGGGCCCTGCAAATGCACAATGCGCCGCCACTGCAAGGACCGGTATCACCACATCTCACCGGTCCTTTTTTGTGCAGCGAACAAACCCATAAACGAGGCCGGATAACCCCCGGAAAAGATAGCGAGATTGGCAGCAATCTCCCGACACCACATTCTGTGAGGAACAACATGGGGCATCTCTATGCTTTCCTGCCGGCTCTGACCGGCGCGCGCCACCCCGGCGCCCTTGATTCCCGGGCCTCTCTCCCGGTTTCGTTGATGGAGTGTGCCGCCCTGGCACCGCGTGAGGAACAGGCATGATGAACGCCCAACCGGTTGGTCTGAAAAAGACCCTGAAACTGTGGCAGGTCGTGGTCATGGGTCTTGCCTACCTCACTCCCATGGCGGTATTCGATACCTTCGGCATCGTCACCGAAATTACCGAAGGCCATGTGCCGACCGCCTACCTCTTTGCCCTCATCGGCATGTTGTTCACAGCCCTGAGCTACGGCCATCTGGTACGCAAGTTCCCGTCGGCAGGCTCCGCCTATACCTATGCCCAGAAGGTGTTTCACCCCTATGTCGGCTTTATGGTGGGCTGGACCTCCCTGCTCGACTATATGTTCATGCCGATGATCAACATGCTGCTGGCCAAGATCTATCTGCAGGCTCTCTTCCCCGAGGTGGAGCCCTGGACCTATATTTTTGGTCTGGCGGCGGTGATGACCGCCCTTAACCTGCGCGGTATCAAGCTGGTGGCCAACTTCAACAGCCTGATCGTCATCATGCAGTTCAGTATTATCGCCGTCTTCATCGGCCTGATCGCCTGGGGCGTCCACAACGGTGAAGGGTTGGGGACCGTGGCCAGCAGCCGTCCCTTCTTCTCCGAGCAGATCAACATCTCGCCGTTGTTGATGGGTGCCTCCATCCTCTGTCTGTCGTTCCTCGGCTTTGATGCCATCAGCACCCTGTCGGAAGAGACACCGGACGCGGATCGGGTGATCCCCCGCGCCATCGTGCTGACGGCGCTGATCGGCGGTGTGCTGTTTGTCAGCACGTCCTACTTCCTGCAGCTCTACTTCCCGGACATCTCCCGCTTCAAGCAACCGGATGCAGTCCTGCCGGAGATCGCTCTCTATGTCGGTGGCAAACTGTTCCAGGCGGTGGTACTGGTCTGCACTACGGTGGCGGTGCTGGCCTCGGGACTCGCCTCTCACGCCGGGGTGTCGCGCCTGCTTTATGTAATGGGTCGTGATCGCGCTCTGCCGAGTCGCTTCTTCTCCTATGTGCATCCGAAGTGGCAGACCCCGGCATGCAATGTGCTGCTGGTCGGTCTGCTGGCCCTCTCCGCGGTATCGTTCGATCTCGAGATGGCACTGGCACTGATCAACTTTGGCGCCCTGGTGGCCTTCACCTTCGTCAATCTGGCGGTGATTGCCCACTTCTATGTGAAGCTAGGCCGCAACAAGTGTCTCAAGGATCACCTGATGTACCTGCTGCTGCCGCTCTGTGGCGCCGCCTGCATCGGGGTGTTGTGGCTCAATCTGGAACCCGCCTCCTTCGAGCTGGGGCTGATCTGGGCGGCGCTGGGTGCCATCTACCTGTTCCTGCGCCTCACCGTGTTCCGCATCCCGCTACAACCTGCTGACAAGGTGGAGATCGCCCAGTAATCGCGGCTCAACCATACCGCCATACAAAACAAGGAGCCTGCGGGCTCCTTGTTGTTTTTGCGGCGAGCTGGTTGCCAGAAACGCGGTTTCTGCAGGAAGTGTGACTGATTTCAAATAACTACCCAGCCGGACAGCTCGCCGTGCCATGGCCCGAGCCGCGTCGCCTCCTATCATTAGTCACTAATGTGAATGGATATGCAATCACTCTTTTTCCATTTCACCCCCTCCCATCCCCCGCCAGCCGATAAGATCGCTGGACTCGAGCCCGGGGGAACGCCGGCAAATATGATCAGGATCAATGTTGAGGCGCTATGCACCCTGCAGCCCCAATTTGCCGACTTTTCATACGTTACGACAGGGTTCTCTTCCCCCCCGAAAAGGGGGGAGCGGCTCGGGGACGGCTGCCGGGGGCGAGTGACCACTTACCCGCCCCCTGCGTATGCAAAAAAATGCGTTAATCCGCCCTTTTTTGCTTGTCAAGGGGGCTGACCGAATGCACAATACGCCGCCAATAAAGAACCGATGTTCACTGCGACATCGGTTTTTCTATTTTGAAGTGCAGTACAAACCCACCACAAGAGGCCGGAACATTTCCGGAAGTGATATCCGAGATTGCCAAACAATCTCCCGACGTTGAGAGGATAACAATGGGGCGTTTTAATGCTTTCCTGCCGGTACAGCCCGGTATGCGCCTCCCCGGCGCCCTTGATGTACAGGCTTGCGAATCCATCGTATCCCTGCGCTCGTTGCAAGCACGTGCTGCGGCACTGATTGAGGAGAAAGCGTAATGGCATCGCAAAACGCCAAGCTGCTCAAGACCCTTACCCTGACACAAGTGATTGTGATGGGTCTGGCCTATCTGACCCCCATGGCTGTCTTCGACACCTTCGCCATCGTCGGTGACATCACCGATGGCCGGGTCGCCACCGCCTATCTGCTGGCTCTGGGTGGCATCCTGCTCACCGCTTTCAGCTACGGTCATCTGGTACGCAAGTTCCCCTCTGCGGGCTCTGCCTATACCTATGCCCAGAAGGTGTTCAACCCCTACGTCGGTTTCATGGTCGGCTGGTCATCCCTGCTCGACTACATGTTCATGCCGATGATCAACATTCTGCTGGCCAAGATCTACCTGACCGCCATGTTCCCGGGCGTCGAGCCCTGGGTGTTCATCTTCGGTCTGGTGACCGTGATGACCTTCCTGAACCTGCGCGGCATCAATCTGGTGGCCAACTTCAACGGTCTGATCGTGGTGATCCAGCTGGCCATCATCACCCTCTTTATCGGCCTGATGGCATGGGGCATCTACCACGGTGAAGGGGCTGGCACCCTGATGAGCAGCCGTCCGTTCCACTTCGAGTCAGCACAGCTGGTACCGCTCTTTACCGGTGCCACCATCCTCTGCTTCTCGTTCCTGGGCTTTGACGGTCTGAGCTCCCTCTCCGAAGAGACCCCGAACGCCGGCAAGGTGATCCCCAAAGCGATCGTGCTGACAGCCCTTATCGGCGGCATCATCTTCGTGGTGGTCTCCTACTGCCTGCAGCTCTACTTCCCGAGCCTCGCCCGCTTCCAGCATCCGGATGCGGTACTGCCGGAGATCGCCCTCTACGTTGGCGGCACCTTCTTCCAGTCCGTAGTGCTGGTCTGCACCACGGTCGCGGTACTGGCCTCCGGCATGGCGGCTCACGCCGGTGTGTCGCGCATCCTCTACGTGATGGGGCGTGATCGCATGATCCCGGAGCGGGTGTTTGGCTACATCCACCCGAAATACCGCACCCCGGCCATCAACGTGCTGATGGTGGGCGGTCTGGCCCTCTCCGCCGTGTCGTTTGATCTGGATACCGCGCTGGCGCTGGTCAACTTCGGCGCACTGGTGGCGTTCAGCTTCGTCAACCTGTCGGTGATCGGTCAGTTCTGGGTACGCGAGAAGCGCAACAAGACCCTCAAGGATCACGTCATCTACCTGTTGATGCCGCTGCTCGGCGCCGCCACCATCGGTGCTCTGTGGATCAACCTGGAGCAGAGCTCGCTGGAGCTGGGCCTGATCTGGGCGGGCCTCGGCGCAACCTATCTGTTCCTGCGTCTGGCGGTGTTCCGCATCCCGTTCCGTCAGTACGAGGAAGCGGCTGACGCCTGATCCTTTACGGATAACGGATAGACAGAAGGGGAGCCATAGCTCCCCTTCTTGCTGCCGGTCTGTGGCCGGTCACACGGGCTTGGGCCCGGTCTGCTTACTGCTTATCCAGTACGGCGGTCGCCGCAGCCTTGAGCGGATCGCGAGCGATGCTCTTGGCATCCTGCTCCGCCTTGTGCAGCTGCTGGTTTGCCTTGTCCATCTTCTGCTGCATACCGTTGCCGCTCTCCTTGAGGTCGGCACGCTTCTCGCCCAGCAGGTCGTTGCGGCCTTTTTGCACCTCAGCTTTCACCTTCTCTTTCTCCTGCTTCACCAGCTTGCTGGTATCACAGTTGCCCTTGACTCCCAGAGTGGCATTCACCGCTTCGTTTTTGAGGGCCTTGTCGAGGTTGCAGTCGGTTTTCAACAGGCTGGCCTGTGCCCCTGCCGAGAGCAGCCCCAGCGACAGAGAGAGGATCCATGCACGCATCATCTTGTTTACTCCTGCTTGCCAATAAAGGGGCGCAGTGTAGCGATCACATTCCGGCTGACAAGGCGGCAGTGCTTTCGTCCCCCCTTTTGCCACCCCAGAGCTAACCGGCTCGGTCAGCGCCTGTCGCCGCAGTTCGTCGTCATAAAAACATCATCGAAATGTCACGTTGTCATATTTCTGTCATTAACCATTGATTAAATGCGCGGGTCATCAACAACCCAAGACGGAACGACCGTCTCAAGAGGCTTTATGCAACACCATCACTCCTTGTCACAGCCGCCCGCGACCCGCGCCCTGTTCAACTGGATGAGTGTCATCGTACTGGTCTACCTGATCCTGGTTGCCGTGGGCGCCATCTCCCACGGCTTCAAAGATTTCTCCGGCGGCGCCGAGGGCGCAGCCCAGATCTTCGCCTTTGCCAACAACCCCTTTGTCGCCCTGCTGCTGGGTATTCTCGCTACCGCGCTGGTGCAATCCTCCAGCACCGTCACCTCGGTGATCGTCGGTCTGGTGGCTGGCGGCCTGCCCATCAGCATGGCCATCCCCATGGTGATGGGTGCCAACCTCGGCACCACCATCACCAACACCATTGTCTCCATGGGCCATGTGCGGGATCGCGCCGAGTTCCGCCGCGCCTTCGCCGCCGCCACCGTGCACGACTTCTTCAATCTGCTGGCGGTGTTCATCTTCCTGCCGCTGGAGCTGATGTTCGGTCTGCTGCAACACAGCGCCGAGTGGCTGGCCAACCTGCTGGTAGGCTCCGCCAACATGTCGATGAAGGGCATGGACTTCATGAAGCCGCTGACCGCACCGGCCCAGCAGCTGATTGACAGCGCCGTTGCCTTCCTGCCAGGCAAGGGCGCTGCCATCGCCACTATCATCATCGGTATCCTGCTGATCCTCGCCTGCGTCACGTATCTCGGCAAAGTGCTGCAACAGGTACTGGTTGGCCGCGCCAAAGAGGTGCTGCACAAGGCGCTGGGCCGTGGCCCACTGACCGGCATTACCTCCGGCGCGCTGGTGACCATCATGGTGCAGTCCTCCTCCACCACCACCAGCCTGATGATCCCGCTGGCCGGCGGCGGCGTGTTCAGCACCCGTCAGCTCTACCCCTTCACCCTGGGGGCCAATATCGGGACCACCATCACCGCCCTGCTGGCTGCCACCGCCATCAGTGGAGCCGGTGCCCAGCTGGCCCTGACCATCGCGCTGGTCCACGTGCTGTTCAACCTCTTTGCCGTGGTCATCATCTATGGCATCCCCTTCCTGCGCGACCTGCCGGTGCGCGCCGCCGAGGGGCTGGCCCGGGTAGGCAGCGAGAACAAGCTGCTGGCTCTGGGTTATGTGACGGGTCTCTTCTTCGCCCTGCCCGCCCTGATGATGGTGGCCGCCAAGTAAGCGCCGCAGCCATGACAAGGGGCGAGTCACCGACTCGCCCCTTTTTGCGTCTGCGTCTCCGAGCTTTGCCTGCCCGCTCACATCCTCCCGCCCTGTGGCTCGCCATCAGGGGCGGTGCGCGATAAGATGGCGTCCTCATTGCACTTTTTACATTTCATGGAACAGGAAAAACCGATGAAATTCATACTGATCGCGCTGCTCATCGCCGGTGTGGCCTACTACTTCTACTCCAGCAGCAACAACAAGAAGCTGGCGGCCGACAACGTGCGGATTGGCGCCGAGTTCCTCGCCAGCAACAAGGAAAAGCCGCTGGTGACCACCACCGCCTCCGGCCTGCAGTACGAAGTGCTGACCCCGGGCACCGGCACCGTTCACCCCACCGCCACCAGCAAGGTGAAGGTGCATTACGAGGGCAAGCTGCTGGACGGTACCGTCTTTGACAGCTCGGTCGCCCGTGGCGAGCCCATCGAGTTTGGCCTCAATCAGGTGATTGCAGGCTGGACCGAAGGGGTGCAGCTGATGGTGGAAGGTGAGAAGACCCGTTTCTACATCCCTGCCAACCTCGCCTACGGCGACCGCGCCGCGGGCAAAATCCCGCCGGGATCCGTCCTGATCTTTGACGTGGAGCTGTTGGGTATCCAGTAACCGCTCCGTCATGCTCCATCAACAACAAGGCCAGCATCATGCTGGCCTTGTTGCTATGGAAACCTCACTCCCCCTTGGCGATCCCTTCCCGGCGCGGATCCGCTGCGCCAAACCAGCCACCGCCATTGCGCTCAACCCCTTGCAGGCCGGAGGTTTGCTCGTTCAGTACCACCTCATGTCCCCTCGCCTTCAATCCCTCGACCACCGACATGGGGGTGCGTCCCGCTTCCAGCTCGGTGGGGCCGTTGCGGCTGCCAAAGTTGGGCAGGTTGATGGCCTGTTGCAGGTTCAGGCCCCAATCCTGGGTGCCGAGCAGGGTCTTGCCCACGTAGTTGATGATGGCGGAGCCTCCCGGCGAGCCCAGCGTCATGGTCAGCTCGCCGCTTGGCTTGTCAAACACCAGCAGGGGTGACATGGAGGAGCGGGGCCGCTTGCCCGGCTCCACCCGGTTTGCCACCGGCAGACCGGCAGCATCTACCGAGGTGAAGGAGAAATCGGTGAGCTGGTTGTTGAGCAGGTAGCCGTTGACCATCTGACGCGATCCGAAACCATCCTCGATGGAGCTGGTCATGGAGATAGCCATCCCCGCCTTGTCGACGATCGAGACATGGCTGGTCGAGGGGCGTTCCGGAGTCGCATCCTTGCCGCGTGCCTGCGCTAGTGGCGGCGTGCCGGGCTTGGCAATCCCCATGGAGTGCTGACCGACAAGCTTGCCCCGCTCGGCCAGATAGCCCTTGTCCAACAGCCCCTTCACTGGCACGCTGACAAAATCGCTGTCGGCGACGTACTGGTTGCGATCGGCGAAGGCGAGACGCGCCGCTTCGCTGTAGAGGTGGATAGCCTCGCTGGAAGCAGCCAGTCCCCCCTCCTTGGTGGTGATCGGCTTGAGGGCAGCCATATCGCGGCTCTCCAGCATGCCGAAAATCTGGCCGAGCGCCAGGGTGCCGGACGAGGGGGCGGGGAAACCGCAGATCTTGCTCTGGCGATAGTCAAAGCAGAGGCCATCCCGCACTTTGGCCTGATAGCTGGCCAGATCGGTGGCCGCCAGTACCCCGGGATTGGTGGGATGCTGGCGTACCTTGGCCACCATGGCATCCGCCAGCGGCCCCCGATAGAAGGCATCCGCCCCCTCTGTAGCCAGAGTGCGCAGCACCTTGGCCAGCGCCGGGTTGGTCAGCCGGGTGCCTGCCGTTTTGGGGCGACCATCCGCCTGATAGAAGTAGGCACGCGCCTGCGGATCCCGTGCCAGATAGGGATCCTTGGCCAGCAATGTGGCCAGCCGTGGACTTATCACAAATCCTTGTTCTGCCAGCGTGATGGCGGGCTGGAACAGCGCAGCCCAGGGTAGCTTGCCATAACGCTGATGGGCCAGCGCCAGGGCGCGCAAGGTGCCGGGAACGCCGACCGAGCGGCCCCCGACCACCCCGTCATAAAACGCCAGCGGCTTGCCCTCTTGCATGAACAGCTGGTCGGTGGCGGCAGCCGGCGCCATCTCGCGGCCATCCACCGCACTCACCTTGCGGCCATCCCACACCAGCAGCAGCGTCCCGCCACCGATCCCGGAAGATTGCGGCTCCACCAGCGTCAACACCAACTGCACCGCAATGGCGGCATCGACAGCACTGCCACCGGCCTTGATGATCTGGTAGCCCGCATCCACCGCCAGCGGGTTGGCGGCCGCCACCATGAAATCATGGCCCTGCCAGCCCTGTTTGTCGGTCCAGCCACTGGCGGCTTCGGGTGCGATCAGGGTCTGGGCTGGCGGGGTGTAGTGAAAGCCGTTGTCACTGGCACAACCGGCCAGCAGGGCAAGGGCGACAGCCAGCCCCAGAGGTTTGCGCAACATGACACTCTCCTTGTCTGTTTTATGACCATGAAGAGGGACTATGTCACGATTGGCGCTGACAGCTCAAGTTATTGAACCAGATCAATATCTTACTCATCTATCAATAATGGCAATCCGCAATAGATATAAAAAAACCGCCCGAAGGCGGTTTTTACGATGGAATGGCAGAGGCCAAACAGGCGCAAGTCCGGTTAGATGGACTGCTCTTCGCCACCCAGGGCAGCAAACAGCGCCGGGATAAACTGGGACAGCTCGGCGGTGACCAGCGCGAAGTCCGCATCCAGACGGGCGGCCGGATCTTCGCTGGTGACATCGTCGTTCTGCTCGCGCAGCTCTTCGCTGAATTTCAGGCGTTTGATGGAGAGATCATCCCCCAGCACGAAGCTGACGGTCTCGCCCCAGTTGAGGGCCAGCTTGGTCACCAGCTTGTCGTTGGCCAGGTGGTTCTTGATTTCATCCGTCATCAGATCCTGCTGCTTGCAGCGGATGATGCCGCCGTGCTCCATGGCACTGCGCAGCTCGGCTTCGTCTTCCAGAGTGAAGGAGGCGGGCAGATTGCCCTCGTTCAGCCACTCGGTCATGGTGATCTCGGGCGGGTTCTTGAGGGCCACCGGCACCACCGGCAGGGAGCCGATGGATTTGCGCAGCAGCGCCAACAGATCGTCCGCCTTCTTGGCAGAACCTGCATCCACCACCATTAAATTGTCGGCCGGATTGATCCAGGCGAAGGTCTGGCTGGTACGACTGAAGGCACGGGGCAGCAGGGTGTGGAGGATCTCCTCTTTCAGCGCTTCCTTCTCTTTCTTCTTGAGGGCGCGTCCCTGTTCGAACTCGATCGCTTCTACCTTCTCGGCCAGCATCTCCTTGACCACGGTGCCGGGGAGCATCTTCTCCTCTTTGCGGGCGCAGATGAGGATGTGGCCGGAGGCAGAGTGGGTCAGGGTTGAGCCGAATTTGCCAAGGGGCTTGACCCACCCGAAACGGGAGATGTCCTGACTGCCGCAAGGGGTGAAGGCACAGGCTTCCAGCTGGGTTTCCAGCTGATCCACGGTCAGGTCAAAGGGGCGGGTAAAGCGATAAATCTGCAGGTTTTTAAACCACATGGCGTCCTCGGTCTCTAGATTGTCCGGCGGGCATTGTACTAGAGAGGCGCTTTGTGATCAGCCAATCATTCTCGCTAAATAAAGGGCGATCGACCTCACAGGGTCTCATTTATATCACCTGAACGGCCGTCAAGTTCCCCTAGACTGCGAGTGTACAAGTTGTTACCAAGGATGGATTTATGTTGCGGCCCAGTCGCCCGGAAGATATGGAAGAGATCGTCGAAATCTGGCTGCTGGCCTCCCTGCAGGCCCACGATTTCGTCGATGCCTCCTGCTGGTGGCAGGCCCAGGAGGATCTGCGTACCCGCTATCTCGATCGTGCCGCCATCTGGGTGTTCGAGGAGCGCGGCGATCTGCTCGGCTTTATGGCGCTGGTGGACAACTATCTCGCCGCCCTCTTTGTGCGTCCCGACCGTCAGGGTCGCGGTGTCGGCCACGCCCTGCTGCAGGAGGCCAAGCGTCAGGGGGCGTCGCTCTACGCCCGGGTCTTCGTCGAGAACGATCAGGCGGTACGTTTCTATCGTCGCCACGGTTTCGTCATCAAGGGTGAAGAGTCCGATCCTCTCACCGGTCACCCCCAGTACAAGATGTGCTGCGAACCCGCATGAACTGATGACAGACCGCTGTTTTACTTGAAAAAAGCACGGGGCATCCTCATCTTGTCTCCATCGGGTGCCATAGGCACCGTCCCTGCAACCGAGCTGCTTTCCAATGAAAATCCTCCATACCGCCGACTGGCATCTTGGCCATCAACTCCATGGTCATGACCGCCGTTTTGAACACGATGCCTTCCTCGACTGGCTGAGCGACACCCTCAAGGCGCGCGAGATCGACGCCCTGTTGGTAGCGGGCGATCTGTTTGATACCGCCAATCCGCCCGCCAGCGCCTGGCAACAACTCTACCGTTTTCTGGCGCGGCTGCGCGCCGAGATGCCCCACCTCAACATGGTGCTGATCGGCGGCAACCACGACTCTCCCTCCAAGCTCGATGCCCCCCACGAGCTGCTGCGCGCCTTTGATCTGCATCTGGTGGGCAGCATCAGTCGCGACAGTGAGGGCAAGCTCGAGACCGACCGCCTGCTGGTACCGCTGCAAGACAAGGAGGGCAACATTGCCGCCTGGTGCGCCGCCGTGCCGTTCCTGCGCAGCAGCGACTTGCGGGTGGAGCCGTTGGAAGAAGGGCAGGACCGGCTGATCGAAGGGGTACGCCAAATCTACGCCGAGGTATTGGCCGAAGGGCGCGCCCGCTGCGGGGAGGGTCTGCCGCTCATCGCCATGGGCCATGCCTATCTGGCGGCGGGCCAGCTCTCTGAGCTGTCGGAGCGGCGGGTGCTCGGCGGCAACCAACACGCACTGCCTGCCGAACTCTTTGCCGGTGCCGACTACACGGCGCTCGGCCACCTCCATCTGGCCCAGAGCCCGGCCGAGGGGGTGCACTACAGCGGCTCGCCGCTGCCGCTTTCGCTGGCCGAAGCCAACTACAACCATCAGGTGCTGGAAGTGACCTTTTCAGAGGGGAAACTGGCCGGGCTGGAGCGGATCCCTGTACCCCGCGCGGTGGAGATGATCCGCCTGCCCCAGAGCAGCCTCGACGACGCACTCCAAGCCATCGCATCGCTCGAGCTGCCTGCTTGTCCACAAGAGGCACAACCCTTCCTCGAAGTGCGGCTGCTGCTGCCCAAGCCAGAAGCGCGCATCCGCGAGCGCATTCTCGCCGCAATCGCAGACAAACCGGTGCGTCTGGCCCGCATCAGCACCCAGTATCAGGGCTCGGGCGAAGGGCTGGCCGATGGTCGCGAGCGGCGCAGGCTCGATGAGCTCTCCCCCACCGAGGTGTTTCGCCTCTGCTATCAGCGCCAGTTCGAGGGGGAACCCGAAGCACAACTGGTCGCCTCGTTTGAAGAGATCCTGGAGCAGGTGAAGGAGTCAAACTAATGAAAATCTTGTCTCTGTCAGGTGAGAATCTGGCCAGTCTGACCGGCCCCTTCACCATCGACTTTACCAGGGGGGCGCTCGGCGCCGCCGGTCTGTTTGCCATCACCGGCAACACTGGCGCGGGCAAGAGCACATTGCTCGACGCCATTTGTCTGGCCCTCTACGACGAGATGCCGCGCTTTATTGCCAATCGCAAGAACGTGGCCGAAGTGGGCCGCATGGATGACGAAGAGAAGCTCAAGGCCAACGACGTGCGTGGCATCCTCAGTCGCGGCCACGCCAGCGGCTTTGCCGAGGTGCAGTTTCGTGGCTGCGATGGCCGCATTTGGCTGGCCCGCTGGGCGGTGCGCCGGGCGCGAAACCGCTCGGAGGGGCGTTTTCAGGCGCAGGAGCGAACCCTGACCGATGTGGAGTCAGGGCAGGTTTTCTCCGGCAGCAAGCGGGAGCTGCAGGATCGCATCGACGAGCTGGTGGGTCTCTCCTGGGAGCAGTTCCGCCGCGCGGTGATCCTGCCGCAGGGGGAATTTGCCGCCTTCCTCAAATCGGATGCCAACGAGCGCTCCGCCCTGCTCGAACGGATGACCGGCACCGAACTCTACTCTGCCATCTCCATCCAGACCTATGAACGGGCGCGGGAAGAACAGCAGAAGCTGGCCACCATCGCCCAGCGCCTCGGCGACGTGGCGCTGATGGATGAAGCGACCCGCGAACAGTGGGTAAGCCAGCAGGTGAGCCTCTCCACCACCCTCAAGCACGAGCAGCAACAGCAGCTGCTGATGCAGGACTTGCGCGACCTCAACAGTCGCATTGCAGCCCAGCTGCAGGGCTGCGCCGAGGGACAGGCGGCGCTCGATGCCGCCCTGCAGGCCCACGGCGCCGCGGCCCCCGAGCGCGAGGAGTTTGCCCGTGCCGAACAGGCCCAGGTGGCCCGCGCCGATCACGACGAGCTGGCCCGCCTCACCCTTGAGGTACAGCAGCAGGAGAAGGTGATCGCCGAGCTGGGGCCTGAGCTGGCCAAACTCGAGGAGCAGACCCAGCAGAGCGCGCTGACCGAACAGCAGTTGCTGGCGGAGAAGATCGCCGCCGAGCGGGAATGGGGTGCCCTGCAACCCGAACTCAAGCGGGCGCAGGAGCTCGATACCCGCCTCCGGGAAAAAGTGCAGCAGTTGCAGAAGATCCAGCAGGAGGGGGCACAGGAGCGAGAAGTGCAACTCACGCTGGAGCAGGGCTGGCGCGAGCAGAGCCGACAGGTAGAACTGCTCAAGCAGCAGCACCAGCAGTGGGGCCTTTGGCTCGAAGAGCATAAGGAGCTGGCACCGGTGGCCCGTCAGTGGCAACCCCTGCTCACCGCCATGCAGGATTGGGCAGAGGATGCCGACAAGTTACAACAGCTGCTCACCCTGCGGGATCACAAGCTGCGCGCCCTGCAACAGTTGCAGCGCCAGCTGGAGCAAGGCCAGCAAGAGCGCGACTACTGGCAACATGAACAAGCTCGGCTGCAACAGCAACAGAACGAGCTGCAGGAGCAGCAGTGGGAGAGCCGCCTCGCCAAGGCGCAGGAGCAGTGGCAGCAACAGACCGAACAGCTGGGCCAGCTGCGCCAGCTGCTGGAGCTGGCCGATTACGGCCGCAACCACGGCGAGCAGCATACCCGCCTGCAACAGGAGATTGCCCAGCTGGAGCAGGCCCTTGGCAAGCTCGCCACCCTCGGCGAAGAGCTGGCCCCCGCCCGCGAGCGGCTCGCCCTGCAGCGGGATGAGGCGCGCCACGCGCTGGAGCAGTCCCGCGCCATCGCCAGCTTCGAGCAGTATCGCCATATCCTGAGCGATGGCGAACCTTGCCCGCTGTGCGGTTCCGTGGAGCACCCCTACAGCCAGAGCCAGCCCCAGGTGGCGGGGATCCTAGGTCAGCTGGCGGAGCGGGTCAGAAGCCTCGAACTCGAATGGGAGCGGCTCAATCATCAATACATCCAGTGCGAGAGCGAGCGTCAGGAGCTGGCCCGCCAGCTGGCGGTGCGCCAGCAACATCTGCCGGAGCTGGAAACCCGCGCCGAGCAGCTGACCCAGCGCTGGCAACAGCTGGGGGGCGATACCCTGCTCGGCCATTCGCTGCCGCTGCGCCAAAGCCCCATTGAGTGGAACGAGCTGATGAGCACCCTGCTTGGCCGTGGCCAGGCGCTGGAGCAGGGGTTGGCCCAGAGCCAGCAGCTGCTGCGTCAGGCCCAGCTTGGCCAACAACAGCTGCAAGGGGTGCGTCAACAACTGAGCCAACTGGCTGCCCAGCACCAGCAGTTTGACCAGCAGTGGCAGGAGGCCGATCGCCAGCGCATCGCGCTGGAAGGGGAAGTAAAGGGGATGGGCGAGCAGGAGGCGACCCTGCGCCAGCGCCTTGAGCAAGGCGCCCACCGCCTCGACGAGCAGATGGGCGGCCAACCGTGGCGCCAGTGGCTCGGCAGCCAGCAGTGGCACGAGTGGCACGAGTGGCAGCGAGCCTGCGAGGCCTGGCTGCACGGCCAGAGCGAGTGGGAGCGTCTGGCCAGCGAGATCGCCAGCCTCACCCCCGCCCTGAGCGCGCAGGAGGCACGCCTGCAGACTCAGCGCGAGCTGCTGCACAAACTCGAGCGGGACTACAAGGAGCACGAACAGCAACGGCAGGGGCTGCTCACCAGCCGCAGCGGTTGTCTCGGTGGCGAGGAGATCCCGCTGGTCGAGAGCCGCTGGCAACAGCGTCTGCAACAACTCGCCAGCGAACTGGAGCTGATGCAAAGTGGCGCCCGCGCTCTGCGGGAGCGGCAGACCGAGCTCAAAACCCGCCTCACCCATGTGGAGCAGGAAAAGCAGACCAGCAGCCGCCGCAAGCGGGAGGTGCTGGGCCGCTGGGCCGCCCACGCCAGCACCCTTGGCATTGCCGAGTACGACCTGCGCCGCCTGCTCGCCATCACCCCCGATGAACTCAAGGCTCGCCGCTCTGCCCTGCAAGGGTTGGAAGATGCCCTTGGCGAGGCGCGCACCCGCCTTGCCGAGCGGCAACGGGCGCTGGCACTGGAGGAGAGCAAGCGGGATCGCTATCGCGAGCACCACCCCGAGCTGGCCGCCCTGCCGGATGCAGAGCTGAGCGATCAACTGGCGGCACTCGATGCCCGTTGTCGCGCCCTTGAAGAGCAGCTGTTCGAGTGCAAGAGCAAACTGGCACAGGCCGAAGCCGCCGCTCTCAAGGCGGGTAGCCTGCAACAGGAGTTGGCCGCCCAGCAGACAGTGGCCGACCACTGGCAGCAGCTGTGCGATCTGATCGGGCAAGCCAACGGCGCCAAGTTCCGCACCTTCGCCCAGAGCCTCACCCTCGAGCGTCTGCTGCTGGAGGCCAACGCCCAGCTCGCCGAGCTATCACCGCGCTACCGGCTGGAGCGGGTACCCGGCACCGATCTGGCGCTACAAGTGGTGGATCTCGACATGGGGGACGAGGTGCGTTCGGTGGACTCCCTCTCCGGTGGCGAGAGTTTCCTGGTATCGCTGGCGCTGGCGCTGGCCCTCTCCAGCCTCTCGTCACGGCAGACCCAGGTCGAGTCGCTGTTTATTGACGAAGGGTTTGGCACGCTCGATCCAGACAGTCTGGATCTGGCGCTCGCCAGCCTCGACTCCCTGCAGGCCGCCGGTCGCCAGATCGGGGTCATCTCCCACGTTCAGACGCTTGTAGAGCGGATTGGCGTGCAGATCAGAGTCGAAGCCCTCGGCGGCGGCGAGAGCCGGGTAGTGGTTCCCTGAGAGCCTTCGGCTCAATCACCACTACCATCGGTCCACCACGCCGTAAATAACAAGACCCCGCCAATTGGCGGGGTCTTGTTGAGAGGCTATCAGCCGAAGCGGTAGGCGCCCATATAGAGGCTGCCGCCATCCCAGCTTTCGTGCAGCCGGGTGGGCGCCACACCGTCGGCCGCCCCCAACGCCACAAAGAGCGGGCGCAGGTGGTCGTCGTGGGGATGGGACTCCACCGCACCGGGAGCCTGCTGGCGATAGTCGAGCAGCGCCAGCCGATCCTCGTCGGCCATCTTCTGCTCCAGCCAGTCGACAAACTGGCTGGCCCACTCCGGCACCGGCGAGCCTTCCGGTGCCAGCGCCCGCAGGTTGTGGGTGATGGCGCCTGAGGCGAGGATGCCAATCCCCTGACTGCGCAACGCCCCCAACACCTCTCCCAACTGCCACAACTGGGCCGGGGTGAAGCTGGCGGGAATGGAGATCTGCACCAGCGGGATCTCGCTGTTTGGGTCGATCAGGGAGAGCGGCGACCAGACCCCGTGATCCAGCTCGCGCCGCACCGGGGTGGCGGTCAGTCCGGCCAGTGCCAGCTGGTCGCTCACCCCTTGTTGCAGCCACTCGGGGCTGCTGGCAGGCCAGCGCATCCGGTAGAGGGGCTCGGGGAAGCCATAGAAGTCGTACATCAAGGCCGGTTTGGGCTCGACGTTGATCTGTAGCTCGCGGCTGAACCAGTGGGCGGAGATGACCACCAGCCCCTTGAGCTCACCCAGACGCAGGGTTCGCAGAAAGCGGGTGGCGGGTTGCTCACGCAGCACCAGATCCGGTGCGCCGTGGGAGATAAACCAGACAGGGGCGAGGGACATAAAGCAGACTCCAACAAAGTATCAGGGGGCGATACCGGAGGGGATATCGCTGTTGGAATCGATTATCCTCCCGCCATGAAAGGTGGACAATCCAGCAAGATAGATAAGAACTATCAACCAATGGTTGATAATTTCACGCTTTCACGACCGGTAAGCAGCAATAGATATCAAGGCTGCGACGCTTCCGGCTGCAGTCGGACTGCGCGAAGCGCCATCCGGGTCGCTGCACTGTGATCCTGCCACTCTCGCCACGCCAATCCCTCGGCGGCCACCTCCCCTTTCACCGGATGGGAGAAAATCGCCAGCAGTCGCGCATTATCAGGCCAGTAGCGGGCTGGCAGTGTCTGAACCAGCAGCAGGGCGGCGCCCAGCAAGAGCAGAGCCCATCCGGTTTCATGGCTGTTTTTCATCTCGGCCTCCTTCACCCGTGCGCCAATGAACTAACATTTTTGCGCAAGCCGGTGACAAGACGGTGACAGCGGACGGGTGGTCATTTTACAACATCTGAACCTCAACCCGGCCAAACAACCACAGATGGCAACATTTGTATCCCTTCAGCCCGAACCTGTGGCCGTATGCTCTAAAATGTGACTCACAGGAAAACGTTATCCCTGAAAAGAAAACGTTATCTGGTCAAAACGTTGTTTCTGGATCATAAAAAGATTCCAAAAACTGGTGTATATTGCTCGGCGGAAATTCCTTAACCATGAAGATTGACATGAAAAAGACCAAAATTGTCTGCACCATCGGTCCGAAGACCGAATCCAAAGAAATGCTGGCCAAAATGCTGGACGCCGGCATGAACGTCATGCGCCTGAACTTCTCCCACGGTGACTACGCCGAGCACGGCAGCCGCATCAGCAACCTGCGCGCTGTAATGGCCGAGACCGGCAAGCACGCAGCTATCCTGCTGGACACCAAGGGTCCGGAAATCCGTACCATGAAGCTGGAAGGCGGCAACGACGTCGCGCTGGTCGCTGGCCAGACTTTCACCTTCACCACCGACCAGACCGTGGTTGGCAACAAAGACAAAGTGGCTGTGACCTATGCAGGTTTCGCCAACGATCTGCGCGTCGGCAACCGCATTCTGGTTGATGACGGCCTGATCGGTCTGGACGTTATCGAAATCACCGAGCGCGAAGTTATCTGTAAAGTGCTGAACAACGGTGACCTGGGCGAGAACAAAGGCGTTAACCTGCCGGGCGTCTCCATCAAGCTGCCGGCCCTGGCCGAGAAAGACAAGCGCGACCTGATCTTCGGTTGCGAGCAAGGCGTTGATTTCGTTGCTGCTTCTTTCATCCGCAAGAAAGAAGACGTTCTGGAAATCCGTGAGCACCTGAAAGCCCACGGTGGCGAGAACATCCAGATCATCTCCAAGATCGAAAACCAGGAAGGTCTGGACAACTTCGACGAGATCCTGGCTGTTTCCGACGGCATCATGGTTGCTCGTGGCGACATGGGTGTAGAGATCCCGGTTGAAGAAGTTATCTTCGCCCAGAAGATGATCATCGCCAAGTGCAACAAAGCCCGCAAAGTGGTTATCACTGCCACCCAGATGCTGGACTCCATGATCAAGAACCCGCGTCCGACCCGCGCCGAAGCTGGTGACGTGGCCAACGCCATCCTGGACGGTACCGACGCAGTCATGCTGTCCGGTGAATCCGCCAAGGGTAAGTACCCGCTGGAAGCCGTGACCATCATGGCCACCATCTGCGAGCGTACCGATGCCGTGATGCCGTCCAACCTGTCTGCTGCAAACGACAGCAACAAGCTGCGCATCACCGAAGCCGTATGTAAAGGCGCCGTAGAGACCTCCGAGAAGCTGGACGCCCCGCTGATCGTGGTTGCTACCGAAGGCGGCAAATCTGCCAAGGCCATTCGCAAGTACTTCCCGAAAGCCTGGATCCTGGCTATCACCACCAACAAGAAAACTGCTGCCCAGCTGGTTCTGACCAAGGGTGTGGTTGCTCACGTGGTTGACAGCATCGCCTCTACCGACGATTTCTATCGCATCGGTAAAGAAGCCGCGCTGGAAATCGGCATGGGTCTGAAAGGTGACGTGGTTGTGATGGTCTCCGGTGCTCTGGTACCGAGCGGCACCACCAACACCGCTTCTGTTCACGTTCTTTAATCAGAGCTGAACGAGTTGAAAACGGCGCCTGCGGGCGCCGTTTTTTTTGTCCCTCCCCCCTGCTTACCTGACAAGCCCGGTGTTAGAATCCACGCGAATTTAATCTATGCGGGAAATCTCCCGAATATCGCGTAATAACCCGGAAGTTATATGCCCTCAATACGTTTTAAAAGAGTCTCGGCCACCCTGTTGCCGCTGCTCTGTCTCCTCGCCAGCCTCTGCGTCCCGCAAGCCATGGCGCAAGATGTCCCCTCTCGCAACGCAGTTCAGCGAGCGCTGGATGGTCTGGGTAAATCAGAGACCCTGACCGTCAGTCAGCAAGCAGATCAGAAGTTGCTGACCGAAACCCTCGGCCTGCTCGACAACATCGACAAGGAGGAGGCGAAGGCCAAGACCCAGGCCCAGCGGATCCGCAACCTGCCCACCGAACTCAGAGAGATCAGCGCCAAGCTCGATGCCCTGACCAAGGGCAAAAGTGCAGAGCAGATCAAGAGCGAATACGCCAGCATGAGTCTGGCAGAACTCGACAGCCGTCAGCCGGAAGTGCTGGCCAACATGCAGGCGGCCCAGGAGGCCCTCGGCGCCATCGGCAGCCAGCTCACCAGCTTGCAGACACTGCCGGAGCGAGCCCAGGCCAGCATGAGCCGTGCCTACCAGCGCAGTCAGGAGATCCGCAGCCGCCTCAACGCAGGTGAAAGCGTCTCCAGCGCCGAGAAGATGAAGCTCGGTGCCGAGCTGGCCCTGCTCGACCTGCAACTGGCCCACCTGCAAAAGGAGCTGGATAACCGTACCAGCATGCAGGATCTGGCGATCAAGCAGCGCGACTACCAGAGCGCCCGTCTCGCCAGCGAAGAGCAGAAACTGCAGCTGTTGCAGGATCAGAGCAGCGCCAAGCGCCTCGGCGACACCGAAAAAACCGCCGAGCAGACCGGTGAACTGGTGGCGACCGAAGACAGCCCGCTGGTGCAAAAAGAGCAGGAGCTCAACCACCAGCTCAGCCAGCAGCTGATCGGTGCCACTACCAGCCTCAACTCGCTGGTCCAGAAAAACCTGCAAGCCAAGAGCTGGCTGGAGCGCGGCATCCAGACCGAGCGCAACCTCAATGAACAGGTGCAGATGCTCAAGGGCAATCTGCTGCTGTCGCGCATCCTCTATCAGCTCTATCAGCAGCTGGAGGCGGCCCCCACCATCGCCGTCAAAAACCTGGAAGAGCAGATCGCCGATCTCCATCTGGCCCAGTTTGAACTGAGCCAGCAGCGTGACCAGCTGTTCCAGAAGAACCTCTATCTGGACAATCTGATCGCCGGCAGCAAGGATCCGGTGAGCGAGGAGGACAAAGAGAGCCTTGCCAAGCTGCTCGACACCCGCATCAATCTGCTCGATCAGCTCAACCGCCAGCTCGACAGCCAGCTCACCAACGCCATCAGCCTGCAGCTGACCCAGCAGCAGCTGGCGCGGGTCTATGCCTCTATCGAATTTACCCTGCAGCAACACATCTTCTGGGTAAGCAGCAACAAGCCCATCGACAGCAAGTGGTTTATCAGCTGGCCCGCCCAGGCCTACAAACAGGCCTCCGACTGGGTATTGAAACCGGACTGGAAACGCTGGCGCGAAGAGCTGCTGGGGATCTCCCTGCTCGCCTTCCCGCTGCTGCTGATCGGCGGCCTGCTGGTCTGGAAACGTCCGGCGCTGGTTGAGCGCGAGAAGAAGATCACCAAGGACCTTGGCCGTTTCCGTCAGGACAGCCAGTGGCACACCCCGCGCGCCCTGCTCTATACCGTGCTGCAACGCCTGCCGGGCAGCATGTTCATTCTCGCTGGCGGTCTGCTGCTCACCTACTGCGGTCTGCTCAGTCCCAAGCTGATGTTCCAAATCACCCTGAACCTCGCCCTCGGCTATCTGGTGTTCAGCGTCTATCTGGCGGTGATGCGCCCGGGTGGCATCGCCGAAACCCACTTCCGGATCCCGAAAGCGGAGCTGCAGGCCAAGCGCAACAGCATGCGCTACATCTGGTTGCCACTGCTGCCGCTCATCATGCTCGCAACCAAGGCGGTGGTTGAACCCTCCACCCTGGGCAACGACGTGATCGGTCAGGCTATGACCCTGACCCTGCTGGGGCTGGCCGCCTATCTGGTGTTCCCCATCTCCCGCGCCCGCATCAAGGGCGAGGCGAGCATGCAGAAGTCGCTGATCGCCATCGCCCTGGCGCTGGCGCCGGTGGCGCTGATCGTGCTGGCGGTGCTCGGTTACTACTACACCGCGCTGAAGCTCACCGGTCGCCTGATCGAATCCTTCTACCTCATCATCATCTGGAGCCTGGTCTACCGCACCGCCCTGCGTGGTCTGGAGCTGGCAGCACGTCGTCTGGCCTACCGCCGTGCGGTGGCCAAGCGTGAGCACAAATCTTCGGAAGATGCGGAAGGGGGCGAATCCATCGAAGAGCAGCCCATGGATCTGGAGGATGTCAGCCAGCAGTCCCTGCGTCTGACCCGTACCGTGCTGATGCTGATCTTCGGCGTCGCCTTCTACTGGCTCTGGTCCGATCTGGTCGCGGTCTTCTCCTACCTCGACAGCATGGTGCTGTGGCACCGCAGCGAAGGCACTGGCGCCAACGCCGTGCTGTTCCCCATCAGCCTGAGTGACGTGCTGATCGGCTTCCTGCTGCTCGGCGGTGCCTGGTCACTGGCGCGCAACCTGCCGGGCTTGCTGGAGGTGCTGGTGCTCTCCAAGCTCAACCTGGCTCAGGGGACCGCCTACGCCATCACCACCATGCTCAACTACGTACTGATCGGCTTTGGCTCCCTCACCGCTCTCTCCATGATGGGCGTGCAGTGGGACAAGCTGCAGTGGGTAGCGGGTGGTCTGTCAGTCGGTATCGGTTTCGGCATGAAGGAGATCCTCTCCAACTTCGTCTCCGGCATCATCATCCTGTTCGAGCGTCCGGTGCGGATCGGTGACACCGTCACCATCGGCTCCTTCTCCGGTACCGTCTCGCGGATCCGCATTCGCGCCACCACCCTGACCGACTTCGACCGCAAAGAGGTGATCATCCCCAACCAGCAGCTGATGACAGAACGGCTCATCAACTGGTCGCTGAGTGACACCGTCACCCGGGTGATCGTGCGGGTGGGCGTGGCGTACGGCTCGGATCTGGAGCTGACCCGCACCCTGCTCAAACAGGCGGCCGACGAAAACAGCCGGGTGCTGAAAGACCCAGCCCCCATCGTCTACTTCCTCACCTTTGGCGCCAGCACTCTGGATCACGAGCTGCGCTTCTTCGTGAGCGAACTGGGTGATCGCAACCCGGCGGTAGACGAGTTGAACCGCAAGATCGACCAGCTGTTCCGCGAGAACGGCATCGAGATCGCCTTCAACCAGATGGATGTCTACATCAAGAACATGCAGGGCGAAGAGCAGAAGGTGGAGTCCAACTCCGCCGCTCTGCCACCTCCCGCGGAAGATGGCAAGCAGCCAGCCTGATAGCGAACTGCACTGATCTGATGACAACAGCCGCTCACCCAGGTGAGCGGCTTTTTTATGTTCCCGTTGCTACGATCGTCCCCTCAGGCAACCACCGGAGAGTGATAAATGAGTTTACCCGCTGCGGTCTCTCACCTAATGTAGGCTGACGAACGGGAGAGCAGGGAGCCGCGTTTTCGCCCATGGATGACCAACAACTAGAGCACATTCTGTTTCGCTCCTTTGATGTGATCCCGCTCCCAATCCTGGTGTCCGAGTCGACAGCCAGCCAGGGTCATATGTCACTCGACCGGATCCCCCTGCGTCGCCATCTCTTCCTCAACAGGGCCTTTCGCGAACAGCTGGGCTATGAGCTGCAGGATCTGCCGGACATGGAGAGTTGGTTTCACCTCGCCTATCCCGATGAGAGCTATCGCAACTCGGTAATTCAGGCCTGGCATAACCAGATAGAGCAGAGCCTGCACCATGGGCTGGAGGTCGCCGAAATGCCTGCGCTGATCCGCTGCAAGAGCGGTCAGTCGCGCTGGTTTATCGTCACTGCCCAGCTGGGGGCAGATGCCATCCCGGATAGCCATATCGTCACCTTTCGCGATATCCACGACCTGCAATGCATGGTAGAAGAGGTGAGCCGCCTCTCCTGCACCGATCCCCTCACCGAACTGACCAACCGGCGTGGCGCACAGCAACAGCTGCAGGCTCTCTGGTTGCAGGGCCAGCCCCTCTCGGTAGTACTGGGAGATATCGATCATTTCAAGCAGGTCAATGACCGCTACGGCCACCCTGCGGGCGATGCCGCGCTCTGCGCCGTCGCCCACGCCATGGCGGGCCAGCTGTTGCCGGGGGAGAGTTTGGCCCGTTGGGGCGGGGAGGAGTTCCTGCTGATCCTGCCAGACTGCAGCATTGAACAGGCAGCACGGCGCGCCGAACAACTGCGCCAGCATGTCAGTACCACCCGCTTGCCATGGCAAGGAAAACAGATCGCGCTAACCATCAGTCTGGGGTGTGCCAGCATGAAGGGTCAGGAGAGCATCGACTATCTGCTGATGATGGCAGACCGGGCCCTTTATCAGGCGAAGGAGCAGGGACGTAACCGGGTGGTCATCTCGGCACAATAGCCTGATAGCCAGAAAGGGAAGCTCGCACGCAACCATAAAAAAACCGAAGCACCAGGCTTCGGTTTTTTACTGCGGCAACTGGCATAGGCCAGCCGACCATTACTTCTTGATGCGGATAACCGGAGTCTCGCCCACAGTCACGGCACCAGTCATCTTCACCAGCTCTTTGATCTCGTCCATGTTGGAGATGACCACCGGAGTCAGGGTAGATTTGGCTTTTGCTTCCAGAACGGCCAGATCGAATTCGATGATGGTATCACCGCGCTTGACCTGCTGGCCTTCCTGAGCGATACGCTTGAAGCCTTCGCCTTTCAGTTCAACGGTGTCGATACCGAAGTGAACGAACAGCTCGATACCAGAGTCGGACTCCAGAGAGAACGCATGGTTGGTCTCGAAGATTTTTCCGATGGTGCCATCGCACGGAGCAACCATCTTGTTGCCAGCCGGCTTGATGGCGATACCGTCACCCACGATCTTCTCGGCGAAGACAACGTCAGGCACATCTTCGATCGGCACGATTTCGCCAGACAGCGGAGCGAAGATTTCGATGCCGCCGGTATCAGCGCTATCGTCGGACACCAGTTTCTTCAGTTTGTCGAACAGACCCATAGTAAAAGCTCCTAGAGATGATTTGTCGCTGTTTGCAGCCGATCTTAGCAGACTGCCTTCTGCTTGATAAAGTTATCTACGCACGCTTCGATTTCAGCAGCGGTGGCAAAGCTCAATGCCTGGTCAGCCATTGCCTTCACATCTTCGAAGCTGGTGTTGCGGATAAGCTTCTTGATACGCGGTACAGAGATGGCGCTCATGGAGAACTCATCCAGACCCATACCCAGCAGCAGCAGGGTGGCGCGCTCGTCACCAGCCAGTTCACCACACATACCGGTCCACTTGCCTTCGGCGTGGGACGCATCGATAACCATCTTGATCAGGGTCAGGACGGAGGGTGACAGCGGGTTGTACATAGCGGAGATCATCTCGTTACCGCGATCGACAGCCAGGGTGTACTGGGTCAGGTCGTTGGTACCGATACTGAAGAAATCCACTTCCTTGGCCAGATGATGAGCCATCACGGCAGCGGCCGGGGTCTCGATCATGATACCCACTTCGATGGATTCATCAAAGGCTTTGCCTTCAGCACGCAGTTCGGCTTTCAGCGTCTCCACGGTAGCTTTCAGGCTACGGAACTCTTCGACAGAGATGATCATCGGGAACATGATGCGCAGTTTGCCGAAGGCAGACGCACGCAGAATGGCCCGCAGCTGAGCGTGCATGATGTCTTCGCGGTCGAAGAAAATACGCACGGCACGCCAGCCCAGGAAGGGGTTCATCTCTTTCGGGAAATTCATGTACGGCAGCTCTTTGTCGCCGCCAATGTCCATGGTACGCACGATGATCGGCTGATCCGGCATCGCTTCGGCCACTTCTTTGTAGGCTTTGAACTGCTCGTCTTCGGTCGGCAGCGCGTCACGGTCCATGAACAGGAACTCGGTACGGTACAGACCCACGCCTTCGGCGCCATTGCGGATGGCACCTTCGGTATCCTTGACGGTACCGATGTTGGCGCACACTTCGACCTGGTGACCATCCAGCGTGATGGCAGGCAGATCTTTCAGCTTGGCCAGCTCATCTTTCTCGGCCTGGAACTGAGCCTGGAACTTCTTGGCTTCGTTCAGCTGTTCAGCGGTCGGATTGATGATGATCTGGTTATTGATCGCATCCAGCACCAGCATGTCACCGTTCTTGACGCGCTCGGTGATGTCGTTGGTGCCTACCACGGCCGGCAGCTCCAGGGAGCGGGCCATGATGGAGGTGTGAGAGGTACGGCCACCGATATCGGTGACGAAACCCAGCACATATTTCAGGTTGATCTGAGCGGTTTCAGACGGGGTCAGGTCTTTGGCGACCAGGATCACCTCTTCGTCGATGGTGCTCAGGTTGACAACGGCGATGCCCAGCACGTTCTTCACCAGACGGGTACCGATGTCACGGAAGTCGGTAGCGCGCTCGCGCAGATAGGGGTCATCCAGCTCGGCCATCATCTTGGCGTACTGCTCGATCACCTCATAGATGGCTTTGTCGGCGGATGCCTTGTTCTCTTTGATGAAGGATTTGATATCCCCTTCCAGCTCCTCATCTTCGAGCAACATGATGTGGCCTTCGAAGATGGCCTCTTTTTCCTCACCGAAGGTGCGACCGGCCATCTCTTTGATGGCTTCCAGCTGGGCAGCTGACTTGGTACGAGCTTCGAGGAAACGGTTGATCTCGCCATCAATCTGATCAGCAGAGATTTTGCCCTGATTGATAACGATTTCATCTTCTTTAAGAAGAAGCGCCTTACCGAATGCGATACCGGGGGACGCAAGAATGCCAGATATCATAATCCTTCCTATTAAAACGACTGTGGGGGAGGAATCTAAAGCTGGATTACTCCAGCTCGTCCATCAGGGCAACCAGCTTCTCAACAGCTTGCTGGGCATCCGGGCCGTCAGCCTGGATGGTTACGTTGGTGCCCTTGGTCAGGCCCAGGGTCTGCAGCTTGAACAGGCTCTTGGCGCTGGCGGACTTGCCACCGGAGACCACAGTGATCTCGCTTTGGAATTCTTTGGCTTCTTTCACGAACTGAGCTGCCGGACGGGTGTGCAGGCCGTTTTCAGCAGTAATAACAACAGACTTCTCGTACATGGTTTCACCCCATATTATTGATATTTTTTGGTGGATTGGTCGTTTTTGAAGCAACCTGACCCACCGTGTCAGTATGGATATGTTGTAAAGTAACGAAAGCAGACCCGCAATGGTTTAATCCAGGTCAAGTTTCTGTGCAGTAATCGGCGCGCTGGTTGGCAATTTTCAGTTATTGGGCTACAAGCCGCATCAGGACTGGCCTGAAATTATTTTATAACGAAAAATAACACTTTGTTACTTTGTGATACCCAGCCAGCAAACACCGCGTGACGCCGCACAGGATATGAGATTTAGAGCGGAATGTCTGCTTTTTTTCTCACTCCGGAACTTGTTATTTTACCCCAAAAAATAAGGATCAAGTGACACTAACAGGGGTTGAGTCTAGCCCATAAAGAAGCGGCGCTCCTGGGAGCGCCGCTGTTTTGAAAGATTCCGATCAGTTACTGCTGCAGTTCCTGCTCGCTGAACACCCCGGCAAACAGGGCGCTGGAGAGGTAACGCTCCGCCGCACTCGGCAGAATGACCACTATGGTTTTGCCCGCAAATTCCGGCAGCTCGGCCAGACGGCTGGCAGCCACCACCGCAGCACCGGAGCTGATACCGGCCAGGATCCCCTCCTCCTCCATCAGGCGGCGGGCCATCTCGATGGCTTCATCGCTGGTCACCTTCTCCACCCGGTCGATGAGGGAGAGGTCCAGGTTGCCCGGGATAAAGCCTGCGCCGATCCCCTGGATCTTGTGGGGGCCCGGTTTGATCTCTTCCCCGGCCAACTTCTGACTGATGACCGGCGACTCGGCCGGTTCGACCGCGACAGAGACCACCGCCTTGCCCTGGGTCTTCTTCAGATAGCGGGAGACACCGGTAATGGTGCCACCGGTACCGACCCCGGCCACGAACACATCCACCTCACCGTCAGTGGCATCCCAAATCTCGGGGCCAGTGGTCTTTTCGTGGATCTCCGGGTTGGCCGGGTTTTCAAACTGTTGCAGCAACACATACTTGCCCGGCTCGGATTCGAGGATCTCGTTGGCCTTGGCAATGGCCCCCTTCATGCCGAGCGGCCCTTCGGTCAGCACCAGATTGGCACCGAGCGCCTTGAGCAGCTTGCGGCGCTCCAGGCTCATGGTGGCCGGCATGGTCAGGGTGATGGGATAGCCGCGAGCCGCCGCGACAAAGGCCAGAGCAATGCCCGTGTTGCCGCTGGTGGGCTCGATGATCTCCTTACCCTTGGTCAGGATGCCGCGCTTCTCGGCATCCCAGATCAGGTTGGCACCGATACGGCACTTGACGCTGAAGCTGGGGTTGCGGCTCTCGATCTTGGCCAGCACGCGACCTTTGGTAACACGGTTGAGACGAACCAGCGGGGTGTGACCGATAGTCTGGCTGTTGTCCTCAAAAATTTTGCTCATGGCGCTATCCCTGTGTTTGTTACGACGATGAAACAAGATTACCCTGTGGTTTCTGAATGAGAAGTGACTATTCGTTATAACCATATGGTATTACAACATATAGAGCTTATTCTCTCTGGCCCCTGACTCCGGGCGCCAATCGTCAAAGGAACCGACGTTATGGGATTTTCAGGAAGCAGCCAGTATCTCGCCTCCGATGCATTGAAGATGGCGGTCAATGCCGCCATCACCCTCGAAAAACCGCTGCTGATCAAAGGGGAGCCGGGCACCGGCAAGACGGTGCTGGCGGAAGCGGTCGCCGACCATCTCGGCACCGACCTCATTGCCTGGCATATCAAGTCCACCACCAAGGCCCAACAGGGACTCTACGAATATGATGCGGTGGCCCGGCTGCGGGACTCCCAGCTCGGCGACCCCAGAGTGGCCGATATCAGCCACTACATTCGTAAAGGCAAACTGTGGCAGGCCTTCAGCTCCGAGCAGCGACCTGTGCTGCTGATCGACGAGATCGACAAGGCCGACATCGAATTCCCCAACGATCTGCTGCTGGAGCTGGATCGGATGGAGTTCGACGTCTACGAAACCGGCGAGCGAGTCAAGGCACGCCAGCGGCCTGTGGTCATCATCACCTCCAACAATGAGAAAGAGCTGCCGGACGCCTTCCTGCGCCGCTGTTTCTTCCACTACATCCGCTTCCCCGACAAGGCCGAGATGCAGGCCATCGTCAAACTCCACTACCCCGACCTCAAGGAGAGCCTGCTTGGCGAGGCAATGGAGCTCTTCTTCGAACTGCGCGAAGTAGAGGGGCTGCGCAAGAAGCCCTCCACCTCGGAACTACTGGACTGGATCCGCCTGCTCTTGGCCGACGATATCGCCCCCGAGGCGATGCGCGCCCGCGAGCCCGGCAAGCTGGTGCCCGCGCTATATGGCGCCCTGCTCAAGACCGAGCAGGATTTGCATCTCTTCGAGAAGCTCGCCTTTCTGGCCCGGCGCGGCAGCTGACCCATGCTGATCGACTTTTTTACCCACCTGCGCCGCCACAAGCTCCCCTGCAGCCTGCGTGAGCTGCTGGACTTGCACGCCGCGCTGGCAGCCCGGCTGGTCGCTGCCGATATGGACGAGTTCTACCAACTCTCCCGCTGCCTGCTGGTAAAAGACGAGGCCCACTACGATCGCTTCGATCGCGCCTTCGCCGAATACTACGAAGGGCTGGAAGCCATCCCCCTGCTGCCGGAGAGCCTGCCCGAGGAGTGGCTGCGCAAGGAGTTCGAACGGCTGTTGAGCCCAGAGGAGAAGGCGCTGCTCACATCCCTCGGCGGACTCGACAAGCTGCTGGAAACCCTTAACCAGCGATTACGCGAGCAGAAAGAGCGCCACGCCGGTGGCAACAAGTGGGTGGGAACCGGTGGCAGCAGCCCGTTTGGCCACGGCGGTTTTCACCCCGAGGGCATCCGCATGGGTGGAGAAGGGCAGCACGGCAAGGCGACCAAGGTGTGGGAGGCCCGCCACTATCGCAACTTCAGCGACGACTCGCCGCTAGGCCAGCGCGCCATCCAGCTGGCGCTGCGCAAGCTAAGACGCTGGGTGCGCAAAGGCAATCCCGACGAGCTGGATCTCGACGACACCATAAAAAGTTCTGCCCGCCAGGGCTGGCTCGATGTGAAGCTGCGGCCCGAGCGCCACAACGGGGTCAAACTGTTGGTCTTTTTCGATGTCGGAGGCTCCATGGATGCCCACGTGGCCGAGGTGCAGCGCCTCTTCTCCGCCCTGCGCCACGAGTTCAAGCATCTGGAGTACTTCTATTTTCACAACTGCCTCTACGACTTCGTCTGGAAGGATAACGCCCGCCGCTTTGAGGAGCGGTTCGATACCCTGCGGCTGCTGCGCACCTATGGCAGCGACTACCGGGTGATCCTGGTGGGGGATGCCACCATGGGCCCCTACGAGATCACCTGGCCGGGCGGCAGTGTCGAGCAGTGGAACGAGGAGTCGGGTCAGGTGTGGCTCACCCGCTTGCAGCAGCACTTTCCCAAACTGGTGTGGATCAATCCCACCCCGCGGCGGGAGTGGCTCTGGCATCCCTCCATCAAACTGATGAATGACGTGGTTGGCGGACGGATGCATCCGCTGACCCTGGCGGGTCTCGCTGCGGCGATCAACCAGCTCTAACCCTCTCTACCCTATAAACCGACAAGCCGGGAACGCACCCGGCGAGGAGCAAAGATGACCTCTATCGTGATCAGTGGCTCAGGCCTCTATACCCCACCCTTTGCCGTCAGCAATGAAGAGCTGGTGGCCGCCTTCAACCAGTATGTGGATCTCTACAACGAGGAGAACGCCTCCGCCATCGATGCCGGCCAGCTTCCCGCCAAGCAGCACTCCAGCTGCGAGTTCATCGAGAAGGCATCCGGCATCAAGAGCCGTTATCTGGTGAGCCGCGAGGGAGTACTCAATCCCGATATCATGCAACCGCTGCTGGCGGAGCGGCCCGATGAGATGCCCTCCATCATGGTGGAGATGGCGGTGGCCGCCGCCGAGCAGGCACTGATCGCCGCCGGTCGCGAGCCGGGAGAGATCGACTTGGTCATCGTCGCCGCCTCCAACATGCCGCGCCCCTACCCAGCGCTGGCCATCGAGCTGCAGCATTATCTGGGGGCGAGCGGCATGGCCTTTGACATGAACGTGGCCTGCTCGTCTGCCACCTTCGGCATCAAGACAGCCGCCGATATGCTGGCGGCAGGCACCGCCAAACTGGCGCTGGTAGTCAATCCGGAGATCTGCTCGGGACACCTCAATTTCCGGGACAGAGACAGTCACTTTATCTTCGGCGATGCCTGCACCGCGGTGCTGCTGGAGCGGGAGGCCGATTGCAAGGTGGCCAATCCGTGGCAACTGGTGGCCAGCAAGCTGGTGACCCAGTACTCCAACAACATCCGCAACAACTTCGGCTTTCTGAACCGGCTGAGCCCGCGCACCCGCTACGGCGACGACAAGCTGTTTCGCCAGCAGGGGCGCAAGGTGTTCAAGGAGGTGTTGCCGCTGGTGTGCGACCAGATAGCCAACCAGCTCGATGAGCAGGGCTGGCCTGCCGAGAGCCTGAACCGGCTCTGGCTCCATCAGGCCAACCTCACCATGAACCAGTTCATCGGTCGCAAGCTGCTGGGTCACGATGCCAGCCAGCAGGAGGCGCCGGTCATTCTTGATAGCTATGGTAATACCAGCTCGGCGGGTTCCATCATCGCGTTTCATCTGTACAATCGCGACCTTCCTGCGGGGGCCCGCGGCGTACTTTGCTCCTTTGGCGCTGGCTACTCCATCGGTAGCCTGCTGCTACAACGACAGTAACAGAGTGCGCGGGGAGAGTGGCCCGCGCCCTGTACTCTGATTGGGGTTTGGCGCTGTTTCGCCGCTAGCCCCGCTCTCGGTTCACCCTTACGAGAGGAGAAAACGGGCATAAATAGTGGCCAGACCATGACTATTGATCCGAAAACACCGTACTACTGTGACAACGCATACCGACAAGCCATTGATGAAAAACTTATTTTTCAGATTGGTTGCAATTTTTGAGTACCATGGTGCAACGGGGCGATATCTGGATCACAAGATGACAGGAAAAGGCTGCAATTTGTCATCCTTTGCCAATGATGGCTTCCAATGAATTCGAGGTTTGCTATCATCCGGAGACATTTCTTATCTGTCGCCGGCTACAAAAGAATCCCCTCATGTACACACAGTTCTTCGGCCTATCGGAACCGCCTTTCTCCATCTCGCCCAATCCCAAATACCTCTATATGAGTGAGCGCCACGGCGAAGCCCTTGCTCACCTCAACTACGGATTGCAGGATGGTGGCGGCTTTGTGCTGCTGACCGGCGAAGTGGGCACCGGCAAAACCACCGTCTCCCGCTGCCTGTTGCAGCAGTTGCCAGCAGAGACCGAGATCGCCTACATCCTCAACCCCTCCCTGACCGAACGGGATCTGCTGGCCGCCATCTGTGACGAGTTTCAACTCACCTACCCCGCCGAGGCCGGGATCAAGCAACTGTTCGACCTTATCCGCGACCACCTGCTGGCCAACCTGACCGCAGGCAAGCGCAGCGTGGTACTGGTGGATGAGGCCCAACATCTGTTGCCCGAGGTATTGGAGCAGTTGCGTCTGCTGACCAACCTGGAAACCGACGAGAAAAAACTGCTGCAAATCGTGCTGATCGGCCAACCCGAACTGCAACAGATGCTGCGCCTGCCCCTGTTGCGCCAACTGGCCCAGCGCATCACCGCCCGCTACCACCTGCTGCCCCTCTCCGCCACCGATGTGGATGCCTACGTCCGCTTCCGGCTGCAAGTAGCCGGTTGTGTGCAGCCCATTTTTACCCCCAGAGCGATCCAGACGCTGCATCGGCTCTCCGGCGGCATTCCGCGCCTGATCAACCTCATCTGCGATCGCGCCCTGCTCGCAGCCTTCGCCCGTGGCAGCTACAAGATTGTCCATGGCGACATCAGCCAGGCGGCGTTCGAGGTGAGCGGCGTCCGTGATGAGGGAAGCTGGCTTTCCGGTCTGATGGTGACACTGGCTGGCGCCTTGCTGGTAGCAGCAGGCTGGTGGGGCTGGCAATTTTTCGGCGTATTCCCCGAACGGCCTGTGGTCAAGGTCGAGGTGCCTGTCACCGTTGACGAGACCGCCGAACAACAAGATCAGTTGACCGAGGCCATCAATCAGGCCCTCGACCCCGAGAGCGCCATGCAGAATCTCTATCGGGTCTGGGGCTATGAACCGGAACCGTTCGATGCCACCTGTGACAACGCCCCTCGCGCCGGTCTGCGCTGCCAGGAGGGAGAGGCAAGCCTCGAGGAGCTGCGCGCCCTGCAGCATCCCGCCATGATCACGCTCACTGACCAGAATGGCGGTCTCTATTACGCCACCCTGGTCAATCTGGGGCCAAGCAAGGCCAGCCTGATGATCGGCAACCAGAGCTGGCAAGTGGATCGCCAGTGGCTCACCGACAACTGGGGTGGCAGCTATACCCTGCTCTGGCGCATGCCGAAAGGGGGCGTCAGCCTGATCGCCAGCAATGCCGGACAGACCCAGATCCAGTGGCTCGACAACGCCCTGAGTCGAGCATTGCAACAACCCGAACGCAAGGTGCGCCGTTTCGATGGCGAGCTCAAGACCAAACTGCAGCAGTTCCAGCGGGATCAGGGGCTCACCCCTGATGGCATCGCCGGCAGCAACACCCTGCTGCGGCTCAACGCTCTCTCCGGCGAACCCATGCCAAGACTGGAGGAGGCCTCCTGATGTCTACCCTGCTCAATGCTCTGCGCCGTGCCCAGCAGCCTTCGCAACAGAGCCATATTCCCGCCATGGGGCTGGCAGTAGCCCGCGAAGAGACGCAACCCGCGCGCCGTATCGGCTGGCTGCTGGCCCCCCTTGCCCTGCTGCTGGGGGCGGGTGCCAACTATGGCTGGCATCTAATCCACCTGCGTCCCATCGAGGAGAAGGTGGAGGTAAAAGAGGTGATTGCCTCCCCCTTCGTGCGGGTTGAGCCCAAGGCGATGGTGACCCGTCCGCTGCCCCCGCCCCTGCCGGAACCTGTAGTGCAGCAGCCCAGGGTCGCAGCGGCTGCCAGCAATCCGGCAGCCAGTCGACCAACCTTGGCCGAACAATTGATGCGCGCCCTCAACGAAACACCGCTGCAACAGGAATCGGGTACAGTTTCCCAAAGCGTGCAGCCGACCCAGTTGATGTCGCTGAATGCCGCTCCGCTTTCGGTTCGCCAGCAAGTGCCCGCATTCAGCTATGGCTCCCATGTGTTCTCATCCAATCCGGCCAAGCGGGCCGTGGTGCTCAATGGCCGCGAATACCGGGAAGGGAGCGAGATAGCCCCCGGGGTCGTGCTCGCCACCATCGACCAGCAGTACATTGTGCTGGATATCGGAGGCCAGAGCGTAACCCTCAAGGCGTTGCAGGATTGGCAAGGGTGAGTACACACCTTCCCCTGATAATCGCTGGCAAGCAGGATGCACCTCGCCTGAGTGCCACTTTTATGAGCATTCAAAGGTTTACGGTGTGATGAAATATCCATTTTTACGGTTTGGTGCGCCCCGACCCGTTGTGTCACAGCACGCAGCCGTACACAATACGCAGCCGCCCCAGAGCCTGGAATTTGTTGATTAATATGACGCTACGATTCAGGGATGACATCTTGACCCTGCTGCTGGCCCGGTGCCGACAGCTTCCTTTGACTCGCGTCACCGGAGTGTTCTTTCTGGTGCTGCTGCTGATGCTGGCCCAGCAGAGCGCAGCCCTCACCTGGCGCTTGCTCACTCTGGCAAACCCGCAATCCAACCAGCCGTGGCAACCCTCCACCGTGGCGGTCAGCGGCCAAAGCAGCCCGCGCCTTGAACTGGGCGAGGTGAGCCGACTGGCGCTGTTTGGCAAGGCGATCCCCAAGGCGCAGGCAAAAACCGCCGTGGCCGCCAATGCGCCGCGCACCCAGCTTAATGCCCAGCTCAACGGGGTGTTGGCAAGCTCGGATCCGGCCAAATCCATCGCCATCATCGCCATGTCCGGCATCCAGAACTCCTACGGGGTTGGCGACATGATTGACGGCACCCAAGCGCGGATCCGGCAGGTCTATCCGGATCGAGTCATCATAGAGCGGGATGGCCGCGACGAGACCCTGATGCTGGATGGCGAGGAGTATGGCAAGCCGCTACCGCAAACAACAAATACCACTCTCCTTGGCTCTCTGCGCAGCGAGCTGATGGCTGATCCGGGCAAGATCACTGATTACCTCAATATTTCACCGGTTCAGATGGATGGCCGCATGGCCGGTTATCGCCTCAACCCGGGCAACAATCCGGAATTTTTCAACCAGAGCGGGCTGCAGGCCAATGATCTGGCCATCAGCATCAACGGACTGGATCTGCGTGACAACATGCAAGCCATGCAGGCGATGCAGCAGCTGGCTAGCGCAACGGAAATGACAGTGACCGTCGAGCGGCAGGGCGAACAGTTCGATGTCTATGTGCGCTTGTCAGAATAATGATTTGGAGTCGTACCAATAATGACCACTAAAGGGAAAGGCTGGCGTCTGGCCACTATCGCAGCGGCACTGATGATGGCGGGCTCAGCCTGGGCCACCGAGTACTCTGCCAGCTTCAAGAACGCCGACATCGAAGAATTTATCAATACGGTGGGCAAAAACCTCAACAAGACCATCATCATAGAGCCCTCGGTGCGCGGCAAGATCAACGTGCGCAGCTACGACCTGCTCAACGAGGAGCAGTACTACCAGTTCTTCCTGAGTGTGCTCGATGTCTACGGCTTTGCCGTGGTGCCGATGAATAACGGCGTGCTCAAGGTGCTGCGCTCGCGGGATGCCAAAACCTCCGCCATTCCGGTGGTGGATGGCAATAACCCGGGAGTGGGCGACGAGATGGTGACCAGAGTCGTGCCGGTACGCAACGTCTCGGTGCGTGAACTGGCTCCCCTGCTGCGCCAGCTCAACGACAACGCCGGTGGGGGCAACGTGGTGCACTACGAGCCATCAAACGTACTGCTGATCACCGGCCGCGCCGCCGTGGTCAACCGTCTGGTGGAAGTGGTGAACCGGGTCGACCGCGCAGGCGATCAGGATGTGGACATCATCAAACTGAGATATGCCTCGGCCGGCGAGATGGTGCGGCTGGTGACCAACCTCAACAAGGATGGCAATCCACAAGGGGGCACCGCCTCCCTGTTGCTGTCGCCCAAGGTGGTGGCCGACGAGCGTACCAACTCGGTGGTGGTGAGCGGTGAGCCGAAAGCGCGCGCCCGCATCATCCAGATGGTTCGCCAGCTCGACCGCGACCTGCAGAGTCAGGGCAACACCCGGGTCTTCTATCTCAAATATGGCAAGGCCAAGGATATGGTCGATGTGCTCAAGGGGGTCAGCTCCAGCATCGAGGCTGACAAGAAGGGGGGCGGAGCAACCACAGGGGGCGCCAGCATCGGCGGTGGCAAGCTGGCCATCTCTGCCGACGAGGCAACCAATGCCCTGGTCATCACCGCCCAGCCGGATGTGATGGCGGAACTGGAGCAGGTGGTGGCCAAGCTCGATATCCGTCGCGCCCAGGTGCTGGTAGAAGCGATCATCGTCGAAATTGCCGACAGTGACGGCCTCAATCTGGGCGTGCAGTGGGCCAACACCAACGCTGGCGGCACCCAATTTACCAACACAACACTGCCCATTGGCGGAGCCATCGCAGCCGGTAAGGATTACCAGGATGGCAATACCGAGACAGCTACCAACTTGCTTGGGAGCTTTAACGGGATGGCCGCCGGTTTCTATCACGGCGATTGGGCCATGTTGGCGACGGCGCTCGCCTCCAATACCAAGAGCGATATTCTCTCAACCCCGAGTATCGTCACCATGGACAACAAGGAGGCCTCCTTCAATGTCGGACAGGAGGTGCCGGTGCAGAGCGGTTCACAAAGCTCCACCACCAGCGATCAGGTGTTCAACACCATAGAGCGCAAGACGGTGGGCACCAAGCTGACGGTTACGCCGCAGATTAACGAAGGGGACTCGGTACTGCTCAACATCGAGCAGGAGGTCTCCAGCGTCGCCAAGGTCGTATCAGACAGTACCAAGGGACTAGGCCCCACCTTCGATACCCGCACGGTGAAAAACGCCGTACTGGTGAAGAGTGGCGAGACAGTGGTACTGGGTGGCCTGATGGATGAGCAGACCAAGGAGGAAGTTTCCAAGGTGCCGTTACTCGGCGATATCCCGGTACTGGGTTACCTGTTCCGCTCCACCAGCACCAACACCAACAAGCGCAACCTGATGGTCTTTATCCGGCCCACCATCTTGCGTGATGCGGAGGTTTATACCGGCGTCTCCAGTAACAAGTACAGCCTGTTCCGCGCCGAACAGCTCAATGCTGCCGCCCAGGAGGGGTATCTCACCTCGCCCGCCCGTCAGGTTTTGCCCGTCTATGGCCAGGATGTGATGATGTCACCCGAAATCCGGCAGGAAGTGGAAAATCAGATGGAGCAGATAAAACGCCGCCAGCAGAACACTGCTGACAGCACCACCCCCTTTGTGCAGAGCCGTCCCTGATGAGTGCCTACCATCTTGATGGCGGCGAGTTGCCGTCCCCGCTGCCGGAGCTGCCCTTCGCCTTTGCCCGCAACTTCGGGGTGATCCTGATTGAGCGGGACGGCGCTCCCGTGCTGCAGTGCCGCCCCGGCGTCAC
The DNA here is from genome assembly GCF_049174875.1 of Aeromonas sp. 600948. Classification (NCBI taxonomy): domain Bacteria; kingdom Pseudomonadati; phylum Pseudomonadota; class Gammaproteobacteria; order Aeromonadales; family Aeromonadaceae; genus Aeromonas; species Aeromonas sp. 600948. Next base: position 10,284 of record NZ_JAAKTY010000002.1, on the reverse strand, counting down.
CCCGCAGGCCCTGCTGGAAGTTCGGCGGGTAGCGGGTTGCAGCTTCGCGGTGGAGCAGCTCGACAACGAGGCCTTCGAAGAGCTGCTGATGGCCCACTATCAGCGCGACTCCTCCGAAGCGCGCCAGCTGATGGAAGATCTCGGCAACGAGATGGACTTCTTCGCCCTGGCCGAAGAGCTGCCGCAAAGCGAAGATCTGCTGGATGCCGATGACGACGCCCCCATCATTCGCCTCATCAACGCCATGTTGAGCGAGGCGATCAAGGAGGAGGCCTCCGATATCCATATCGAGACCTTCGAGCGGGCACTAGTGATCCGTTTTCGTATCGATGGGGTACTGCGGGAGATCCTGCGCCCCCATCGCAAGCTGGCATCACTGCTGGTCTCGCGGATCAAGGTGATGTCGCGGATGGATATTGCCGAGAAGCGGGTACCGCAGGATGGCCGTATCTCGTTGCGTATCGGCGGCCGCGCCGTCGACGTGCGGGTCTCCACCATGCCGTCCAGCTACGGCGAGCGGGTGGTATTGCGTCTGCTCGACAAGAACAACGTGCGCCTCGAGCTCAAGCAGCTGGGGATGACCGCGGCCAACCGCAGCATCATCAGCGAGCTTATTCGCAAGCCCCACGGCATTATTCTGGTCACCGGCCCGACCGGTTCCGGTAAATCCACCACCCTCTATGCGGCGCTGTCAGAAATCAACTCGCGGGATCGCAACATCCTGACGGTGGAAGACCCCATCGAGTATGACCTCGAAGGGGTGGGCCAGACCCAGGTCAACACCAAGGTGGACATGACCTTCGCCCGCGGCCTGCGCGCCATTCTGCGCCAGGATCCGGACGTAGTGATGGTGGGGGAAATTCGTGACCTTGAAACCGCCCAGATTGCGGTGCAGGCGTCACTGACCGGTCACCTGGTGATGTCGACCCTGCACACCAACACCGCCATCGGCGCCATCACCCGGATGCGGGACATGGGGATCGAGCCCTTCCTGCTTTCCTCGTCGCTCTTGGCGGTGCTGGCCCAGCGGCTGGTGCGTACCCTCTGCCCCGATTGCCGCGCCTCGCGTCCGCCCACCGAGCAGGAGCGACTTGCAATGGGTATCACACTGGAACCTGATCAGCCTATCTGGCATCCGGTGGGCTGCGAACAGTGCAACCACACCGGCTATCGTGGCCGGACCGGCATCCACGAACTGGTGGTGGTTGACGAGGCGGTGCGTGAAGCCATTCACGGCGCCAGCGGCGAGATGGCCATCGAGCGGCTGATCCGCGGCCACACCCCCAGCATCCGCCGCGACGGTATCGACAAGGTGCTCAAGGGGCAGACCAGCCTCGAAGAGGTACTGCGCGTGACCCGGGAAGATTGAGATGGCGGCATTCGAATATAAGGCCCTCGACAACAAGGGGCGCAGCAAGAGCGGCGTGATGGAGGGTGACTCGGCCCGTCAGGTGCGCCAACTGCTGCGCGAGCAGGGGCTCACCCCCCTCGAGGTGAACGAGACCACCGAGAAGGCAAAACGGGAGGCGACCCGCTTCGCCCTGTTCCGTCGTGGCGCCAGCACAGCCGAGCTGGCCCTGATCACTCGCCAGCTGGCCACTCTGGTGGGGGCCGGCCTCACCATCGAAGAGGCGCTCAAGGCGGTGGCCGAGCAGTGCGAAAAAGCTCACTTGCGCTCTCTGGTGGCGACCGTGCGCAGCAAGGTGGTGGAAGGCTATTCGCTGGCCGACTCGCTGGGGGCCTTTCCCCATGTATTCGACCAGCTGTTTCGCTCCATGGTGGCGGCCGGTGAAAAATCGGGCCATCTGGAGAAGGTGCTCAACCGTCTCGCTGACTACACAGAGCAGCGCCAGCATATGCGCACCAAGCTGCTGCAGGCGATGATCTACCCCATCGTGCTCACCTGTGTCGCCATCGGGGTTATATCGATCCTGCTCACCGCCGTGGTACCCAAGGTAGTGGCCCAGTTTGAACACATGGGCCAGCAGCTGCCGGGCACCACCCGTTTTCTCATCGGCACCAGCGAACTGATGCAGGCCTACGGCCTCTGGTTCCTGCTGCTGATCTTCCTTGGCAGCTTTGTCTGGCGCTGGTGGCTCACCGATGAAAAGCGTCGCCGACGCTGGCATCAGGTGCTGCTCGGCCTGCCGGTGATTGGCCGGGTCAGCCGCGGTCTCAACACCGCCCGCTTCGCCCGTACGTTAAGCATCCTCAACGCCAGTGCGGTACCGCTGCTGGAGGGGATGAAGATCTCCGGCGAAGTGCTCTCCAACGACTTTGCCAGAATGCGCATTCTTGAGGCCGCCGAACGGGTGCGCGAGGGGACCAGTCTGCGCAAGTCGCTGACCGAGACCAAGATTTTCCCGCCCATGATGCTGCACATGATCGCCTCCGGCGAGCAGAGCGGCGAGCTCGACAGCATGCTGGAGCGGGCTGCAGACAACCAGGATCGGGAGTTTGAATCCCAGGTCAATATCGCCCTCGGGGTGTTCGAACCCATGCTGGTGGTCTCCATGGCCGGGGTGGTGCTGTTTATCGTGATGTCGATCCTGCAGCCGATCCTCGAGCTCAACAATATGGTGAATATGTAAGTTTCCGGTGTTCGGTGGCGCCGCTGGCGGCCCGTCGAACCCACCCAGTGATCACTCTCTGATGGGCCATCCCATCTCATTCGTTACGGAGCAACTCATGAACAAACGTCGTCAATCCGGTTTTACCCTGCTGGAAGTCATGGTGGTCATCGTGATCCTCGGCATTCTGGCCAGTCTGGTGGTGCCCAACCTGATGGGCAACAAGGAGAAAGCTGACCAGCAGAAAGCGGTCTCCGATATCGTGGCGCTGGAAAACGCCCTCGACATGTACAAGCTGGACAACAACCGCTACCCGACAACAGAACAGGGCCTGGACGCGCTGGTGACCAAGCCTTCCATCGATCCGGCACCGCGCAGCTACCGCGATGGCGGCTACATCAAGCGCCTGCCGCAAGATCCCTGGGGCAACCCGTACCAACTGCTGAGCCCGGGCCAGTTCGGCAAGATCGACATCTTCTCCATGGGTCTGGATGGTGAAGCCGGTACCGATGATGACATCGGCAACTGGAACCTGAAGGATTTCCAATAAGTGATATGTCGCCAGCGCATTCACTCCGCCTTGCTGGAGCAGCCTGAATGAGGGTTGTTCCATCTGCCCGTCGCCAATCAGGCTTTACTCTGCTGGAAGTGTTGCTGGTCGCCATGCTGATGGGACTAGTGGCCACCGCCGTCACCCTCAGCATGGGAGGCGCCAGAGGAGATCGGGAGCTGGACAAGCAGGCGCGTCGCCTGATGGCGACGCTGCAGCTGGCGCAGGAGTATGCGGTGATGGATGGTCGGCTGGTAGGCATTCGCATCGAGGATAACGGCTGGCAGTTTATGCAGCGTCAGGCCAAAGATCGCAAGTGGCTGGCCCTGACTGGCGACAAGCAGCTGGGGCCGGTGCAACTGGCCGAGAACATGACGCTGGCGCTGGAGCTGGAAGGCTTTGGCTGGCAGCCGGACTCCGACGAGAAAACCGAACAGAAGCGCGACGAGAAGGAGCGCACGCCGCAGCTACTGATCTTCCCGGGCGGCGAGCTGAGCCCGTTCGTGCTCACCTTCACCCAGCAGGATGACGATGCCCGCTACACCCGCATCGTCAAAGGGGACGAGTTCGGCCGCCTCACCCTGCTCACCGGCGATGAAGATGAAGAGGTGAGCGAATGAACGCCCGCGGGATGACACTACTCGAAGTCATGGTGGCGCTGGCAGTCTTTGCCATCGCGGGTCTCGCGGTAATGAAAACCGCCAGCGAACACCTCTCTGCCCTCAACTATCTGGAGCAGAAGACACTCGCCACCTGGGTGGTAGAGAACCAGCTGGTGCAACAGAAGCTCGAGAACAAGTGGCCCGGCGACAGCTGGGTGGAAGGGGATGAGCAGATGGCGGGCAGCACCTGGTACTGGCGCTATCGCGGCGTCGCCACCGCCGACAACAACTTCCGGGCGCTCGATATGGAAGTGCGTACCGAGGCCAAGGCCGATAACCCGGTCGCCATGATGCGGACCTATATCAGCCGATGACCCAGCACGTTGCCCGCACGCCTCGCCCCGTCCGCCATGCCGGTTTCACCCTGCTCGAAATGCTGGTGGCGATCGCTATCTTCGCCACTCTCAGCATGGGCGCCTATCAGGTGCTGCAAGGGGTGCTCACCAGCGACGAGGTGGCCAAGCGCAAGGAGGCCCGCCTCAACGAACTGCAACTCGCCTTCACCCTGCTGGAGCGAGACATCACCCAGATGGTGCCGCGCAGCGGCCGCATTGAGGGAGAGAACAACAAGGTGCTGCTGGCGGCCTCCCGGTTCGGCCAGCAGAGCGATGACTGGGGCATGGCCTTTATGCGCAGCGGCTGGCTCAACCCGGACGGCATGCTGCCCCGCTCCCATCTGCAACGGGTCGGCTGGCGTCTCAAGGATCAGAAGCTGGAGCGCCTGAGCTACCTCTATCCGGATCCGGTGATCGGCACCGAGCCGCGCATCCAACCGGTGCTGGCGGGAGTCACGGCGTTTCGCCTCTACTTCTTCGACAAGGGCAACTGGAAAGAGGAGTGGACCCAGCGCAGCGTGCTGCCCCACGGGCTGGCAGTGGAGCTGGATCTGGAAGATTACGGCACCATTCGCCGCCAGTTCCTGATTGGTGCCGGTGGCCAGCGCGCCGAAGAGAATAGCCAGAGCAGCAACCCCGACCAGGGGGGCGGCAACAACAGCAATAACGGGAACAACGGCGGCAACGGCAATACCAATGGCGGTAATGGTGACAGCCAGAACGGAGGGGGCGCCAATGCGGGCTAATCTCGCCGCTCCCGGCCGCCAGCGCGGCATGGCGCTGCTGGTGGTGCTGCTGATCCTCTCGGTGATGGTGATCATCGCCAGCAATATGAGCGGCCGCCTGCAGCTTGAGCTGCGCCGTACCGCCAACATCACCACAGGCAAACAGGCGTGGTGGTATGCCCTCTCGGCGGAAGCGCTGGTGAGCAAGGTGCTGACGCAGGATTTCAAGGACAACCCCGAGGTGGTCAACCTCAGCCAGAACTGGGCCCGCAAGAACACTGTGTTTCCGCTGGACGATGGCCAGCTCAAGGGCGAGGTGACCGACCTGCAATCCTGCTTCAACCTCAACAGCCTGAGCGTGGCCTCCAAGGCGGGGAGCGGCGAGGAGCTGGCGCAGCAGCCCTATCCGGTGCAGGTGTTTCGCGAACTGCTCAAACAGCTGGCGATGGATGATTACGAGGCGGCCCAGCTCACCGATGCCATCCGTGACTGGACCGACAAGGATACGGTGCTGGTCTCCAGCCTTGGCGCAGAGGACGCCTATTACGAGGGGCTCAAGCCCCCCTACCTCACCGCCAACCAGTGGATGCTGGGCAAGGATGAGCTGCGGGCGGTGCGCGGGGTGACGGCAAGGGTCTATGCCAAACTGGCCCCCTACGTCTGCACCCTGCCCAACGACAAGTTGAAGATCAATATCAATACCCTTGCCACCCAGCGCCCCGAGCTGCTGGTTGCCCTCTATCTGGGCACTATCGGGCTGGATGATGCCAAGCGAGTACTGAACGAGCGGCCACAGAAGGGGTGGAAAGAGAGCAAGCTGATGACAGACATGCTCGCTCCGGTCGATTCGGTGAAAGGGCTGAAAGATGCACTGGTGGTGAAAAGCGACTTCTTCGAAGCCCGAGTCGTGGCCGAGGTCGGCGACAACCGGGCCTGGCTCGAAACCCTGTTCCAGCGGGGCAAGGACAATAAACTGGTGATGCTGCGCCGCCTCAGTAGTGGCGCCGAATAAACAGCGCACCGGCGGGCCCTCGCCCGCGGGTACGAGAGATGTTGGATGCAGCCTGCGGGCTGCGCACCGGTTGCCAGGGCGCACAACGCCCTTTGCAAACCGGTATCGCAGGAGAGAGATGCGTGAGCGAAAGTCTGGTCATCCGACTGGGGACCAATAAACAACAACCCGTGGCCTGGCTGGTCTGGTCCGGTCAGGAGCAGGAGATCATCGCCTCCGGCACCCTGCCTTCGGCCGATGCCCTGGGCGAGCTGCAGGAGCGGGCCGGTGGCCGCCCCGTGGTCACCCTAGTGCCGGGCAGCGATCTGATCTTCCGGCGCGTCACCCTGCCGGGTCGCTACAACCGCCAGTCGGCGGCGGCCCTTCCCTACCTGCTGGAGGAGCAGATCGCCTCCGACGTGGACGAGCTCCATCTGGTGGTGCTGGCCCACGAAGGGCAACAGGTCGACCTGATGGCGGTGGATCGGCAGAAGATGGGCGAGTGGCTCGGCTGGCTCGATGCCGCTGGCCTCAAGAGCCTGCAACTGCTGCCCGATGTGCTGGCGCTGCCACAGGCCGCTGATGGCTGGTCTGCGCTGCAACTCGGCAATGAGTGGCTGGTACGCCAGGGGCCCTGTCAGGGGATCGTCGCCGACGAACCGCTGCTGGCCATCTTGCTGGCAACCGAAGTCGAGCCAGTCACCATCCACAGCCACACCCCGGTGCCCGCCATTGCAGCCGCCAACTGGCAGGCGGCGGAGCCCGAGCTGCCCATGCTGCTGCTGGCCAAGGGGGCCCTCACCTGCCGCGCCAACCTGCTGACCGGCCCCTACCGGCCGCAGACCGAATATGCCCGCTACTGGTTGCAGTGGCGCAAGGTAGCCATCACCGCGGGTCTGTTGCTGCTGGTGGCCCTCGGCCAGCGCGGGGTGCAACTCTATCAGCTCACCGAGCAGGACAAGGCGCTGAAAGCGGAGATCCGCGCCGTCTATACCCGCATCTTCCCGGGTGAGAGCCGCATCGTGAACGTGCGCAGCCAGATGACCCAGCATCTGCAACAGATGGGACAAGCCCCGCAAAACGGCGTACTGCTGATGCTCACCGAGCTGGCCCCCACCTTTGCCGAAGTACCCGGCCTCAAGCCGCAGGTGATGCGCTTTGATGCCAGTCGCCACGAGCTGAGGCTGCAGGTGACCGCTCCCGGCTTTGCCGAGATCGAGCGGTTCCGTGAGCTGGCTGGCAAGCAATTCGAGGTACAGCAAGGCGAGGTGCGCAGCACCGAGGGCAAGGTAGAGGGCGCACTGGTGCTCAAGGGTAAATCATCATGATGGAAAAATTGCAGAGCTGGTGGCACGGCATCACCGCACGGGAACAGCGGCTGGTGGTCACGGGTGGCGTTCTGCTGCTGGTCGGTCTCTTCTACTGGAGCGTCTGGCAGCCCATAGCCAACCGCATCGCAGAGCGGGAGCGGCAGGTGCAGAACCAGCAGCAGACCCTCGCCTGGCTCAAGGAGAAGGGGGAAGAGGTGCTGGCCATGCAAGGGGGCTCGGGTCGCCAGATCGATACCAGCGGCACCCTGGAAGGGGTGGTCAACCGCACCGCCTTCAACCACAAGATCAAGATTGCCCGGCTGCAACCCCAGGCGCAGGAGCTGCAAGTGTGGATCGACACGGTCCAGTTCGATGACTTGCTGCTCTGGCTCTCCACGCTGGTGGAGCAGCACGGTATTCAGGTTCAAATCATCGAGATCGCCCGCGAGGATCTGGCCCCGGGTCTGGTCAAGGTCAGACGTTTGCAGTTGAGTCGTCCACAATGAAAAAACGCATCCTGATTGCCAGCCTGTTTCTGGCCGCCTATCTGCTCTTCCTGCTGGCCACCCTGCCCGCGGCACTGGTGGCTCGCCATCTGCCGCTGCCTGCCAACGTTGCCAATCTGCTGAAACTGGAAGGGGTGAGCGGCACCCTCTGGAGTGGCCAGATTGCCCGGCTGCAATATGCCAGCGAATCGGTGAACCAGCTGCGCTGGGATCTCAACGGCTGGTCGCTGCTGCGCTTCGCCCCCGAAGTGGCCATACGTTTTGGCGATCGCAACGGACTCAATGGTCAGGGCGTTGTCGGCTGGAATGGCGCCGCCTTCGGCCGGGATCTGACCCTCAACGCCCCCGCCCCCTGGTTGCTGAGCCGGGTGCCGATGCGCCTGCCGATCCCGCTCACCGTCAGCGGCCAACTGCAGCTCAAAGTGGAGCAATTTGCCCAGGGCACCCCCTGGTGTGACAACCTCTACGGCAACCTCGACTGGTACAACGCCAGCGCCGATACCCCGGCGGGCAAGCTGGATCTGGCCGACCCCGAGCTGAAACTCACCTGCCTCGACTCCAAACTGGTGGCCGAACTCAAGCAGGGCTCCGATGCGGTGCAGACCATGGGTCGCCTCGAGCTGCAACCCAATGGCCAATACCTGTTCCAGGGCACCCTGAAACCGGGCCCGGAACTGCCACCGCAGATGCAACAAGGACTCCCCTTCCTCGGTCAGCCCGACAGTCAGGGCCGCTTCCCCCTGCGCTACCAGGGGCGAATCTAATACCCTCCCCCGTCGACCCCGGAGCCACTCCGGGGTCGACGGGGGAGGCTCTGACTCCTGGGTCCCCCCACTGCGTTCACACACCGGCAATCATCAATAAGGGCCTTCCTACTGAAAAAGCAGCAACGCATTCCCGTCACGCCCAATCTCCATCAGCTTGTGTTCGTAGTGAAATGTGAGCAGGAACCAATTCTTGACTATTTATCTCCAGGCCAGGATCTGCTTCACCGCCCAATCCGTGGTCGATGTACCAGACTCGCTTTATTACGATATAATCATCGCTCTTTTCGCCCGGCCAGCACGGTTAGTCCAAGAGTACGCAAGATGGAAATAAAGCTGCACCAGAACGCAACCACAACGCCCCGGACTCGCAAATATATCCAGACCTCCAGCAAATCAGATGCAGCTCTTGCCGAGGAGCTGAACATCTCGATAGATACGGTGAGACGCTGGCGCAATCGTGATGATTGCTATGACAAATCCCACAGACCCCGCACAATCCATCGCAAACTGCAGCCTGAGCAGGAGTGGTTGGTATTGTTTCTTCGCCATCGGCTGCATCTCTCTCTTGATGAACTGCTGGAGGTCACCCGTTTACTGATCCGTGCCGATGTCTCGCGGGCAGGTTTGAGCCGCTGTCTGCAAAAATACCAACAAGATCGGTTGAAAAAGCCTGACCCTGCATCTGGATTGGGTCACGTGTGGCTGGATGCGCTATATCTCCCAACTGTCATCGCAGCCAGTCAGCCTTTGCTGCTGGTGCTCACGGAGCAATTGACCGGCCATATCTCATTTGCCCTCTGTGCCCCGGAAGAGAAAGAGCAGATCCTTAATGGCTTCACCAACTATTTGCAAAATGAGTTGCCCTACCCGATCGAGAGCATTGAGGTCACCAGTCCACTCCCCGAAGTAGAGGCGTTGGCCAACAGGCTATGCACGTCGGTGACCTCTGCCTCTTTACCGATATCCAGTGGGTTGCTCGACTCAACCGCATTCTCTCAACCACTGACTGCCATTCTGGCTGGTGAGCGTTTTGACAAACGTCTCAGTCTGGGAGCCGTATTACTTGAGTTTGAAGATCTGCTTAACCACAGGATATTGCGCAATCGCTTGAAAAGCCTGACACCTGGCACCTACATCCGTCAACTACAGCAAAAAGAGTAAAGGTGGCCGCTCAGTGTAATACCTCCTGACAGATCTCTTTAGTGTTACTGTAGTGGTCAACTAAATCCGGACACTTGGTTAGGCCATTCTTCGGCTTTTGCTGGCGGTATCCCGTCATTGTGGTGATGTGGACGCCGCCAGTTGTAGTCATCCATCAGGTAATAACTGATATCTCGTTTCGCCTCTCGCAAGCTCATATATCCCATAGCCGGGAGCCACTCTGACTTCAGGCTTCTGAACAGTCGCTCCATCGGGGCGTTATCCCAGCAGTTTCCACGACGACTCATGCTCTGGGTTATGCGATAACGCCACAGTCGTTGCCGAAATGCCCGGCTGCCATATTGGCTGCCCTGGTCGGAGTGAAATAGCACACCGGATGGGCAACCCCGCTACTGATAGGCCATCTCCAGTGCTTTGATTGCCAATTCTGCATCAGGTTTATCAGACATCGCCCAGCCCACGACCCGCCGGGTGTACAGGTCAAGCACCGCTGCCAGGTAATACCAACGACCACCTGCCCAGACGTAGGTGATATCACCACACCTGATTGGGTTGCTGGACATCAAATTCGCGGGCCAGCAGATTGGGAATGCCCGGTCGTTCAGACCGAGCGACCTGATAGCGATGAGCGCCCGGTTGCTTGGATACCAGACCGGCTTCCTTCATCAGGTTACGTACTTTGAATCGACCAATCTGATACCCCAACT